>JARCMD010000371.1 GCA_030248885.1 Leptolyngbyaceae cyanobacterium MP9P1.79
CCTCCCTCCCCCGCGCGCCAATGTACGATCCTGGCGAGACTCCCAAACGGCCCCCGCGAGATATTCGGGCCCCCGATCGGCTAAACCTATTGTCCCTATCGCGCTGGCAATGGCATCGCATCTTGGCACTGCTCCTGAGCGATGTTGGGGCCATTGCCCTGGCTTGGAAACTGGCGGCCCGCCTCAATCGGTTTTACTCTCCTTTGCCGCCCCAGTTGGATTGGGGCACTTGGTTGGGATTACCAAGTTTGTTTTGGGTCTTTGCGGCGGTGACCCTACTATTTTTCAGCTATGGCGGTTTGTATAGTTCGTCGGCTCAGTGGAAAAACTACGTGCGATCGGCCCAACTGGTGAGCG
The DNA here is from genome assembly GCA_030248885.1 of Leptolyngbyaceae cyanobacterium MP9P1.79. Taxonomy (GTDB): domain Bacteria; phylum Cyanobacteriota; class Cyanobacteriia; order JARCMD01; family JARCMD01; genus JARCMD01. The sequence continues at coordinate 358 of JARCMD010000371.1, forward strand.
TGGTCTATCTGTTCTCCCTCGTCGTCGCTTATTTTTACGACCCAAAATTAGATGCGCCCCGATCGCTCTTCTTCACTGCCTGGTTCAGTAGCATCGCCTTTGTGGTGGGGTTTCGGCTCCTCACAACCCTTCTCCTGCGGCAATTTGAACACAGTCGCCTGCAAGTAACCGTTTTTGTGATCGCTCCAGCCGATCGCCTCGCAGATTTGGCCCAAGTGCTGGAGCAACGCGCTCACTACCGCATCGTAGGCGCTGCTCTGTCCTCCACCGCCAATTCTGCCGCAACGTTTCAAGCCATCCTTGCATCGGGGGCGCAGGAAGTCCTCGCCGAAAATTTACCCCCCACCGAACTAGCCTCCGCCCTCTATTGGCAACTCCGCAAGGCTGGGATCACGCTTCGCCTTGCGCCTTCCAGTTTGGAAATGCTGCATCGACGGGGGGTGCCAGAGGTGTTTGCGGGAATGCCCACTCTACGGGTAGAAGCGCCATTTCCATTGCTCAGTGGGTTGGACTATCGCCTGAAGCGTTGGCTAGATATCCTGGGATCGCTGCTGGGACTGATTTTTCTGGCTCCCTTATTCGTGGGAGTGGCGATCGGCATTAAGCTTTCCTCCCCCGGCCCCATATTTTTCTGCCAAGAACGCATGGGTTTACATGGCAAAGTGTTTCAAATGTGGAAATTCCGCACCATGATCCCCAATGCCGCCCATCTTCAATCCCACTTAGAAGCGCAGAATGAAATCAAAGGCGGCGTGATGTTCAAAATCAAGCATGATCCCCGCATTACTGCGATCGGGCACTTTTTGCGCCGCACCAGCCTGGATGAACTGCCCCAACTCTTCAATGTCCTGCTAGGACAAATGAGTCTCGTTGGACCCCGGCCCCTGCCCCTGCGCGATGTGGCCCGCTTCGACACCTGGCACCACATTCGGCATCAAGTGCTACCGGGGATCACAGGACTGTGGCAAGTCTCCGGTCGATCGGACTTAGACGATTTTAGCGATGCCGTTCGCCTCGATCTCTACTACATTGACAACTGGTCACTCAACCTCGACCTCGAAATTTTGGTGGAAACGGTCAGAATCGTGTTGTTCAATCGAGGCGCATACTAGTTCAGCTTGGCAGAAGTTTCTGACCAGTTGGGGAAATCGTTTTGAGTTTTGAGTGCTGCTCAGTTATTTCTACCAGTCTGCACTGGAGGGGTGATAATTGTTGCCAGACTAATAACCTTAGCAGGAGCCAGTGATGAACGCTGCAAACGGTCGAATTTTAGGATTACTCGTTGCTGCCTTCTATGCGCTCCTGACGCTGCTCCCCGATAGCAATACACAGGTTGTCTCCTGGCCATGGGTATTTGTCTGGCAGGTGGGGTTGGTCTGTCCCGTCCTGTGGCTTCTGGGATCAATGGGGAAGGCAGAGGTGGTTCGATCGCCATTCCTGGGCAACAGGCTAGATGGATGCGTCTGCTTTGGCGTGGTGGGCTTGCTCCTCTCCACTGGGTTCGCAGAATTTCCCGCCCAAGCCCGTTGGTACGCCTGGGTTGTCCTCTGTTTCGTGGCGGCGTTGTATGCTTTGAGTTATTCCCTGGCAAATGCTGAAGACCGTCAACGCCTTTTGGTGGGACAGGGCTACTTGAGTGTGGCGTTTATTCTCGTCAGCCTGGGAATTTGGCTGATTCAGATTTTACGACCAGAGTTATCCCATCTTCAAACCCTGCGATCGTTGGGTAGCGCTACCACCTTAGATTGGACACTGGTGCGAAACTGGGCCCCGATCGGCCATGCCAACTATGTCGCTGGCTACTTAGTGCTGGGATTGCCGCTGTTGGTGGCGCTGAGTGTGGTGCAAACCGGCTGGCGGCGGGGACTCTGGGCAATCGGGGTGGGGCTAGGCTTAGTGGATGTGTACCTGACTGGCTCTAGGGGAGGCTGGTTCGGATTATTGGTGGCGGGGGGACTGGCGATCGGACTCCTGCTCCTCCGCAGTTCCCTCCCGCGCTACAAGTTAGTCATCGCTAGTGGTGGACTCATGGCAGGCTTACTGCTTCTGGGGTTCACCAATGCTCGGCTGCGTAATTTAGTGGGGGCGATCGTCTCAGGACAAGGAGGCGACTCTGCCTACCGGGTCATCGCAGCGGTTGCGGGCGGCCGCATGGGCAGCCAACATTCCCTGGTGGGGGCAGGTCTGGGAAGCGTCCCCCTCCTCTACCAGAAATACCGTCCAACCTGGGCGGGGCGCGAGACGGAATGGCTCTATCAATTGCACAGCACTCCTGTCCAACTTTGGGCCGAACTGGGGGTGTGGGGGATTGTTACCATTGTTGGCACAGGTGGACTGCTACTTTATCTAAGCTGGAAATGGGCCCGCACTGTCTCCCCCACACCAGAATCCTCTCCCCTCCTCACTTGGAGCCTGCTAATTGGACTGCTCAGCTACGGCGCTGTCAGCATTACCGACTATCAACTAGACAACGTTTGCATCAGCGGTACGATCGTGGTTTTCCTAGTGGTTTTGGCCGCAGAATTTCGGGTCTTGAACTCCGTAACTCTGAAAAAAAATCTTGACCCCAGCCTTCCCCGATTGGGACCAGGTAAGCTCTCAACTAGAAATCTCCTGAGATTCCTGGGTGCAGGGTTTCTGGTCGCTGTCATGCTCTGGCTTGCGCCCATTCACCAAGCCTGGAGTCTCTCCAATCGGGGATTCGCAGCCCTGAGTCGGCAAGATGCGGCAACGGGCACCCAACGCTTGAGTCAGTCCCATCAACTCGCCCCTTGGGAACCCTACTATCCTTATCAGTTGGGGTGGTACTGGGGGAATTTGAGTTTACAAACTAGCGATCGAACTCAGCAACAACAGTTTGCAGCGCAGGGAATTGAGTGGCTACAAAAAGGCATCAAAGCGTCTCCCTACAACGAATTTGGTTACACCAATCTAGGCTGGCTTTTGCTCAATCGTGACCCCAAAGCCGCAACTCAGGCATTTTTGCGATCGGCAGCCTTGATCCCTGCTAAACGAGGCGTGTTCTACGGGTTGGGACTGAGTTTGTTAGCCCAAGGTCGCACAGACTTAGCAATAGCAGCGCTAACCCTAGAAACCCTCCGCGATCCCCTACTGGTTACCAGTCCCGCGTGGCGATCGGCTGGACTCCAACCTATCTACCCGAAAATTCTATCCAAAATGGCGGAGCGCTATACGGCATTGCTGCAATCAGTTCCCCCAGGCTCATTCAACCGTTACTTGCATCAGTTGCGGGGCGCGCTGTTCTGGTGGCAAGGCAATTTGAACGCTGCCCAAGCAGATTGGGCGCTCTACGGCAATCCCCTTAGCCAAAGCGTGTTGCACCTGACTCCTGCCTCTGTCCCGCCATCCTCTCCCGCCTCAGCCGGGGAACTGACGATCGCTGCCTGGCTCAAACCAACTCAGCGAGAAAGCCTCCTCACCCAAGCCTGGATTGCTGCCACCCGTGATGCACCCCCAGCGGGGTTGATTTCAGCTCTGGTGGAGGGAATGGGGCGATCGTCCACCTTCGATCAGTGGGTGAAGCAAAATGCTGCCACTCGCCAATATCGACGCGAACGCGGGGGATTCGGAGTCATTAGCCGTCACATCGACGGCCCTGCTCCGGTAGACTTTCTCAGCGTGCTAGAAAACGTCCCGATGACCTACTTTTTTGATGCGATTTTCCATTCTCCGTCCTACGCTCCTGACTTAGACACCGCTCTCCAACCAGAGCGCGATCGGCTTTTAGCATTGATTCAAGGTAACTACTCAGCCTACCCTCACCCTAAATCCCTCTCCCCAGGGAGAGGGACTTCAATCCGGCTCCCCTTCTCCCAGTGGGAGAAGGGGCTGGGGGATGAGGGC
>JARCMD010000372.1 GCA_030248885.1 Leptolyngbyaceae cyanobacterium MP9P1.79
CTAGGGAGAAGGGAGCCGGAATTCAAAGTCCCTCTCCCTAGGGAGAGGGATTTAGGGTGAGGGTGGATCGGGCGGTTGCAAAACTGGGATGCACCCAGTGCGAAGTGGGTGGTAAGTTGGGGACGATGACGTAGGAGTGAAATGGTATGTCTGCCGGTTTAAAATCTGAGTTTGCCTACCCACGTAGGGGAACATCCCAGTTTGCTACAGGTTACCCGATCGATTCCAGACGGGCTGTCCCTCCGCGTGGACGATCGATCGCCCACAGTGCCGCTCCCAGCAGAACGATCGAGCCACACCTGCCCCCTGTGCAGCCCCACACCGCTTCACCTGTTCGGCGCTTGCACTCTCGACCCACTCCATTGTGGTTGCAGTCACTACTAGCCCTCCAGCGCAGTTCCTCAGTCATCGCGTTTTTCATGGTAGGAGGCGTTTTGTTGCTGTATGGTCAGACGGTTTACACCCAGCAACTTTGGAATCAGGAATATCAAAAACTAGAGCAATTTCAACGCCATGAGCGGCAACTAACGGCCACGATCGAGTCTTTGAAAAATGACATTGCTCAACAGGCAGAGCGCCCTGGAATGGGGTTTGTGACCCCCAGTGCAGCGAATACAATTTATTTGCAGCCCACCTCTGCCGCACCGATCCCCGCCTCTACACCCGTACCTCCTTTCCTGCCCACAGAACCTATGTTGCCCATGGGTTACTAACTCCCAGCAGAATCATGGCAACTTCAACCCCTCCCCATCGTCCCCGTCGCCGCTTATCGGTTGTGGGCAACCAGCAGCCAGCAAATGGTGTTGCGCCTCTGCCTCCAACAACGCGGACTGCGGCTTATCGGTTGATTGCCGTATGGGGCATTTTGGTGGCGGGAATAGGTGCCTTGGGAATTAATTTATTTCGCTTACAAATTGTTCAGTCTCCCTCGCTGACTGCGAAGGCGCGGGATCAACAGATGACCTACCTGCGTCCCTTTGTGCCTCGGCGGGCGATCGTCGATCGCAATGGCGATGTGCTAGCCATAGACCAAGCGGCTTACACGCTCTATGCCCATCCCAAATTATTCAAACTATCTAGACAAGCCGTCGCCGATCGCCTAGCAACCCTGCTGAAACGATCGTCCACGACTCTGCTCCAGCAGTTGCAGAAGGCAGACAGTGGTATTCAAGTAGAATATTCTGTTTCTGAAGATGTGGCCGATCGGATCGCCGATGCACAGATTGATGGATTGGAATTAATCAAACACCAACAGCGTCTATATCTTCAGCAAGATCTCGCAGCAGATGTGCTGGGTTATGTAAACACCGATCGCCAAGGTCAGGCCGGCGTAGAATACAGTCAGCAAACTAAATTGGAGCGGGAAGCCCAGCCCGTCCGCTTGAAGCGCACCGGGGCAGGGGCATTGATCCCCGACCAGCTTCCGGGTGGCTTTTTGCGGATTGACGACTTGCAACTGCAACTCACCCTAGATATGCATGTGCAACGAGCCGCCCGTCTTGCCCTGAAACAGCAAGTGCAGCGCTACGGTGCCAAGCGGGGAGTGGTCATTGTGATGGATGTGCAAGATGGTTCCATTCGCGCTCTGGCATCCGAGCCAACCTACAATCCCAACCAATATTACAAATTCAATGTGGAGTTATTTAAGAATTGGGCCCTAACCGACCTCTATGAGCCGGGTTCAACCTTTAAACCGCTAAATGTGGCGATCGCCCTAGAAACAGGAGCCATCAAGCCCGACAGCATGTTCAATGACGAAGGACGGATTTTTGTAGACATTTGGCCGATCGAAGACTACGACTACTCCACAGTCGGCGGCAGAGGGATGCTGACCGTCACCGAAATTCTGCAACATTCCAGCAACGTCGGTATGGTGCGACTGGTGCAACAAATGAAGCCTAGCCTTTACTACAGTTGGTTAGAAAAACTAGGACTGGGGCAAAAAGTCGGCATTGATCTGCCCTTTGAAAGCGCCACTCAACTCAAAACCCGCAAGCAATTCATTGAGTCGCCGATCGAACCTGCCACCACCTCCTTTGGACAGGGCTTCTCCCTGACTCCCATTCAACTGGTGCAGTTGCAAGCCATGCTAGGCAATGGCGGCAAACTGGTGACTCCCCATGTTGTGCGAGGACTCTTTGATGCCAGCGGACAATCCTACTGGCAACCCGATTTGCTGCCACCGCGACCCGTTTTTTCGCCCAAAACCACCCAGGCTGTTTTAGCGATGATGGAAAAAGTGGTGACCAATGGCACCGGCAGCGCCGCCCAAATTCCGGGCTACCGCATTGCAGGTAAAACAGGTACCGCTCAAAAGGCTAACCCCAACGGCGGCTACTACAAGTACGCTAAAATCACTAGCTTTGTCGGTATTTTTCCTGTGGAATCGCCACGCTACGTAGTCTTAGCGGTGATTGATGAGCCGCAGGGGGATAATGCCTTTGGGTCAACCGTTGCAGCCCCGATCGTGAAATCGGTGATTGAAAAAATCATTGCGATCGATGGCATTCCCCCCAACCGAGTCGCCCCCTCCCCGAAACCCCAATAGTCTGTCAGTGATTAATCATGAATACTGCCATCTGGCATCGTGGCACGGCTCAAGTGGGCCCCGGTCAAATTAGCCTCACTTAAGACTGCCTCCATCAGGTAAGCCTCTAAAAGATAGCTGTTCCTGAGATCTGCTTGACTCAAATCCGCCCCACTGAGATTAGCATCACTCAAATTAGCCTTGTGTAGAGTTGCTTGTGCCAGATTTGCCTTATACAAATAGGCTCCGCTGAGATCTGCCTGTTCTAAATTGGCCTTAAAGAGAACTGCCCGAAAAAAACTTGCTGTTGCCAAGTTTGCAGAACTGAGGTTTGCCTGTCTCAGGCTTGTCTTCGTGAAGTCAGCCTTGGACAAGTTGGATTTGTGTAGGGTTGCTGCATACAGATTGGCTCCCTTAAAATTTGCCTCACGGAGATCGGCAAAGCTCAAATCAGCTTCACGCAAATCGGCCTTGCTGAGATTGACTCCCCCCATCGTTGTCTTGGAAAGATTGGCGGTGTAAAGTGTTGCCTTCTCTAAGTTGGCCAAACTAAGGTTGGCTCCTATCAAGCTAGCCATGCAAAAATCAGCTTGACTGAGGATGGCTTCCCGGAGGTCTGCTTTATAGAGATTTGCCTCTCTTAAAATGGTTTGGTGCAGGTTGGCGGTGTAGAGATTCGCGCCTTGCAAATTGGCTCTGGTGAGATCAGCCCCAGATAAGTTGGACATGCAGAGATCCACTTGGCTCAAGGTTGCCTCTCTCAAATCAGCCCCACGTAGATTAATTTCTCGAAGACTGAGGTCGGTGAGATCAGCCATGTATAGGTCTGGTCGAGTTTGGGGATTTGCTTCCCACCACCGATTCCAAACCGTCACTCCTTGTTGCAGCAGAGCTAGATGCTCCTGATTAGCCATCTACATCTAGACCTTTCGTGAGTGCCATGGGCGATCGTCAATTTAGAGCATTCAGAAACGGGAGCGAAGGTGTCCCCTGGAAAAGTTGACAAATAAAAAAGCTAACAAATCTAGCCGTGGATTACCGGGCAGATCTGAACAGCAACACTCCACTAGCTCCCAAACCTAGCATGTTCGGTAGCCATCCCGCCAAAAAGGGCGAGAGTGCCCCTGTTTGCCCCAAGGCACTGGTAATGAAAGACATTAAATAGTAGGAAAAAATAACAATCACACTGATCCCGAAGCCTGTCGCCCTGCTGGTACGCTGGGGCCGGGAGCCAAGTACTGCGCCAATCAACCCAAACACCACACAGACAAACGGCAATGCATATTTTCCTTGGATGGCTACCCGCAGTTTGCGAATTTTCTTAGCATCGCCGCTTTGTCGCAGCAGTGCCACATACTGCTGGGCCTCAGTGATATTCATCTCAGCGTAATCCTGCTTTTGGGTTGCTAAATCCAGCGGGGCGCGGGGTAACTGGAGTTGCTGTTTCTCAAACTTCAAAATGTTGCGGTAGGAGCCATCTGCCGCCACAACGTAGATAGTGCCGTTGGAAAAGTCCCAGATATTTTGAGTCAAATTCCAGCTTGCCGACTCAGCCGTCACAATTTGATTGAGTCCAGCCTGGGAAAAGTCGAGAATGGTTAGCCCTTTCATATTGCGCCCGTCAAACTGCTGGGCATAGAACATGCGAGACAGCATTTGGGAGGTTTGCCCATCCGGTTGCCGGACATCTCGAAATTCCTGATAAAGAATATTCTTTTCTTGGAAGGGGAGCCGGTCTTGTTTCAGGGCGCGCTCTAGGGTGCGGGCTGCTTCGTAATTCGCCCCAGGCACCACAACTTCATTGAAGGCGAAGGTAAATCCTGTGACTAAGAAGCTCAGAATTAGCGCTGGCACAACCAATCGGTATAGGCTGATCCCGCAACCACGCAGTGCGACCAGTTCGCTATCACTAGACAGGCGACTGTAGGTCATGAGAGTGGCTAACAGCGTGGACATGGGGAAGGCATAGACGACAAACTCTGGCAGCTTTAGCAGCAGGATATTGACGGCGATCGAAATCGGTAGCCCAGAATCCGTTACCCGCCGCACTAGGTCAAATAAGGTGCCGATCGCCACGCCAATGGACGAAAAGGCTCCCACACCAAACAAAAAGGGCGGCAGGAGTTCAGTCACAATATAGCGATCCATCACTGACAGCCTGTTTGTCAGCCAGCTAAGGGGATCAATGGGGTGTTTAAGAGCCGAAACGATGCTGAATACCATGATTTATCGATCGCTTACCGATGAAAGTTATCGCCTAGATAATATTGCTTAACCAAGGGATTTGCGTAGAGTTCTTCGCCACTCCCGGAAGCCAGAATTTCTCCATTCCGCATGATATAGGCCCGATCGGTGATGGCGAGGGTCTCGCGGACATTGTGATCAGTGATCAGGATGCCGATTTGCCGATCGCGGAGTTGATTGATAATGACTTGAATTTCGGCGACAGCGATCGGATCTACCCCAGCAAAGGGTTCATCTAGCAACAAAAACTTCGGCCCGTCTGGCCCTGAAGCCAACGCTCTGGCAATTTCGGCTCGACGGCGTTCGCCCCCAGACACGCGGTTGCCGGGGGTGAACGCCACTTTTTCCAGCCGGAACTCTTTGATCAAATGATGGAGGCGATCGTCCCATTCCCGGCGGGGTACATGGGTTTGCTCCAGAACCAATAAAATATTGTCTCGAATGTTGAGATGGCGAAAGATGCTGGGTTCTTGGGCCAGATAGCCGATCCCCAGGCGCGATCGTTCGTGCATCGGCAGGGTCGTAATATCCAACTCATTCAGCCAAACCCGTCCCTCATTCGGCTTCTCTAAACCCGTGGCGATGTAGAAGGTTGTGGTCTTTCCAGCACCATTGGGCCCCAATAGCCCCACGACCTCACCCTGGGAAACAGCCAAACTCACGCGATTGACAACCACGCGCTTTCCGTAGGACTTCTGAATGTTCTCCAGCGTGATTTTCAAAGGAGTATTTTTGGGAAGAGTGTCCCTGAGAAACTCGACGCTTCTGAGGGGAATAGCCCTTGATTTTAACAGAGGGAGTTGCATCAAGGTTGTGTAGAATTCGACGAATTAGCGGGTGCGGCAAAGGGAGGAGCGCCTGGAGCCGAGGGCGACTCGGTGGGGTTGGGGTCTGCGATGAGGTAAGTTGCCTCAACTTGCTGCTGAGATTGGGGTGTGGCAATAAATCGCCCTTCATCAATCAGATAGGTAATGGTTTCTCCTCGCATACTGTTCCCTTGCTGCAAAACATAAACATTACCACTCAAGACAATGCGACGTTCTCGGCTAAAATACTGAGCTTGGGCTGAGGTTGCCTGAATTTGACGCGCCGGATAGTTGATTTGCACATTGCCACGGGCGGTGACGACTCCTGTTTTGGCGTTGGCTTCCTGGATGTCCGATCGCAAGGTGAGGGAACGACTAACGGGATTAACTTGGGCCTTGGCTGGGTTCAGGGTAGTGGGAGAGAGCAACGCTATGGCAGTTAGGATGGCTGGCAACGCTATCCCAAAGCGTCCTAGACATTGGTATAAGGGACGTTGGTGTAAGGGCTGTAGGGGGCGCACTGAGGGAAGAGAAAGCACCATAGGAAGTACAGGCTAAAGGAGTGGGTCAGGAAAACTTTGGGGCTAGGGCTTCAGAGTTGACGATCGTTTATGGACGATATTTGGGCGATATTTGGGCGATATTGGCGATCGTCCTACTGGTAGTTTACCCAGACTTACAGGCTAAGTCTGGAAGCTGGATAAGTAGCTACAGAACTTCCAGACGGTTTTTAGGAACAACAAGTTGCATCGCAGGGAGATGTCCCTGATTTTGCGCTCAAAACTCTGGGTCATCCAGCGTTTCGACGAGCAAGTCCATTTGTTGCTGACGCTGGGTCAGAAATGTCTCGCATTGTTGGAGATGGGCTGTGGCTAGGGCGAATTGGTCAAACACAGCAGCAAGATCCAATTCCCCTGATTCAATCTGAGCAATAATCTCCTCAACGTCAGTCACGGTTGCTTCGTAGTTCCAATCAGATTGAGGGAAAGCATTGGGGGAGGGACGTTGAGTCTTGGCTGAAATTCGATCGCTTTTTAAGGGTTCCATGAAATTCATAATGAAGAGGCGGGATGGATGACTTCGGTAACGCGGACTTTGAGTTGACCTTGGCTGAGGTGGATGTGGAGTTCTGTACCCACGGTGAGGGCGGAGGTGGAACGGGCAATATTCCCGTTTTCCTGCCTGACTAGGGCATAGCCGCGCCGCAGCACTGCCTGGGGATCAATGGCAACTAATTTCTGGCTCAGGAATTGTAGCTGCTGAGTCGCTTGCTGAGTGCGATGGGTGGTAGCGTGGTGCAGCCGTTGTCGTAACTGGCTCAGGGAGCGCTTTTGCTGCTGAAGGTGCCGATCGATTAACCGGGGCTGCAATCGGACTTTCAATTGATGCAGTTGGTGGGTGGCTAGCTCCAGATGGTAGCGAACTGCCCCTTGGAGTTGTTGGGTTCGATCGCGGTGTTCTGTGTAGAGAGCAGACAACTGTGGCACTGCTTGCTCAGCGGCGGCGGTGGGCGTGTGGGCACAGACATCGGCCACCAAGTCTGCCAGGGATTCGTCTCGCTGGTGTCCAATGCCTGCAATGACGGGAATCGGGCAGGTGACGATCGCCCGCATCACGCGCTCATCATTGAAACAAGCCATGTCTTCTGTCGCTCCGCCGCCCCGGGACAAAATCAGCACCTCTGCCCGTCCATCCCGTCCCACACGATCGATCGCTGTGGCAATGGAATCTGGAGCTTGGTCACCTTGCACGAGGGCAGGAGAAAATAGCACCTGCAACCCCGGATATCGGTGGCGCAAGGTTCGCTGAATATCGCCCCAGGCAGCAGCTTGGGGTGATGTAACCACCGCTACAATTTGCGGATGCCGGGGCAAGATTCGTTTGCGTTCTGAGTCAAAGAGACCTTCTGCCTCCAGCCGATCGCGTAACTGACGATACCTGAGCGATCGTAACCCTTCCCCCGCAGGCAACGCTTGCCACACCACCAGTTGGTACTGTCCCTTTGGCGGATGCACCCCAACCCGTCCCAACACAATCAACTGCTCCCCTAGCACTGGCAACGTTGCCAATTGCTCCATCTCACTGTTCCAAATCACGCAACTCAGAGCCGCCTTGCCATCGGGGTCTTGGAGGGTGAAAAATAGCCCGCTGCGATGGCGAAACAGACTGGAAACCTCTCCAGTCACCCAAACTTGATACAACTGGTCATCTTGGGACAGAAGCGCTTGAATGTAGTCCGTTAGCCCTCCAACGGAGAGGGCTGTATCTGGAATTAATAATTTTGCGTTGTAAATCATGCTCACAGCAAATCCACTTCTATGAAGCCTATGGGAATAGGTAATAATGAGTAATCAGAGATTTTAAAGCCAATTTCATAGTACGTTTATACCAAAAAAATGTACAATAGACTAGACGAAATCCTGGCTTTGCTCTTAACCTCTGTCTCAAGTGCGAATGGATGTCTGCCAAAAGCCGTGGGATTGAGGGCATTTCCAGAGATTCTTCAACTGTTCACGATCGGGAATGCATTATCTTTAGCTTAAGTTTCTACAGTTTCTCAAGCAATCTGCCTGCCCCGGTCGATCGATCGATTTGTTCAAACGTTTGATTTGTTGAACCCTCTCCGTCCAAACGTCATGTGACGTTTATGGCATCCCGCTTCCCTAATCCCGTTACCTTTGCACAACTTTCTGTTTTGAGGCGCTAATGGCTACTAAAAATACTGACAATCAACAAGAGAAGAATAATCCTGACAAATATGCCGAAAAGCAAAGCCCAGAAAAGCAAAAGGCATTGAGTCTGGTTCTCACTCAAATTGAGCGCAACTTCGGTAAAGGCACCATCATGCGTCTAGGCGATGCCACACGCATGAAGGTGGAAACAATTCCCAGTGGTGCGTTGACCCTAGACTTGGCCTTGGGTGGTGGGTTGCCCAAGGGACGGGTGATTGAAATCTACGGGCCAGAGAGTTCTGGTAAAACAACATTGGCGCTGCACGCGATCGCCGAAACCCAGAAGGCAGGAGGCATTGCTGCGTTTGTGGATGCAGAACATGCCCTTGATCCGTCCTACGCTGCGGCTCTGGGAGTGGATATCCAAAACTTGCTGATTTCCCAGCCTGACACGGGGGAAGCCGCGTTGGAGATTGTGGATCAACTGGTGCGATCGGCGGCAATCGACATTGTTGTGATTGACTCCGTGGCGGCTCTGGTGCCCCGTGCTGAGATTGAGGGCGAAATGGGAGATACCCACGTCGGACTTCAAGCGCGGTTGATGAGCCAAGCCCTGCGGAAAATCACAGGCAATATCGGCAAATCAGGGTGCAGTGTTGTTTTCCTGAACCAGTTGCGGCAAAAAATCGGGATCACCTACGGCAGCCCTGAAGTGACCACAGGTGGCAATGCCCTGAAGTTCTATGCATCAGTACGCCTAGACATTCGCCGCATCCAGACTTTGAAAAAGGGCACGGAGGAATTTGGTACCCGCGCCAAGGTGAAGGTGGCTAAAAACAAGGTGGCTCCTCCCTTTCGAGTGGCTGAGTTTGACATCATCTTTGGTAAAGGAATTTCGACCGTTGGTTGTATTGTCGATATGGCTGAGGAAACAGGCGTACTTGTCCGTAAAGGAGCCTGGTACAGCTACGCTGGCGAGAATATCAGCCAAGGACGAGACAATGCGATTAAGTACTTAGAGGAAAAGCCAGACTTGGCTAAAGATATCGAGCAGCAGGTACGCCATAAACTGGAAATGGGGGCTGTGGTTTCTGCCAACTCTGTCGTTATAGATGACGCTGAGGAAGAAGAGGAGTATGTCGAGGAAGAGTAGTCATTAGGATTGCTGAGTCAGCTTGACGCTCAAGTTGACTGGGTACATCTCACTTTTACAAATCTCCGATCCGCCCACCCTTCGGGAAGCAAGCTACATCCCCAACCCTTCTCCCTAGGGAGAAGGGAGCCGGAATTCAAAGTCCTTCTCCCTAGGGAGA
>JARCMD010000373.1 GCA_030248885.1 Leptolyngbyaceae cyanobacterium MP9P1.79
AGAATATCTACTGATAGATCAATACCACATCCATGTTGAGCATCATGTCAAAACAGCCGCTCATCAGTGGCTATTCTCGGAATATGATGATCCAACGGTTACCCTTTCTTTGAGTACTTTTGAGCTTCAAATTCAAATTTCAGAACTTTACGAAAACATCGACTTTTCAACAATTTAATTTAAATGGCTAAAACAGGAGTAGGACGGACGATTCCCTTCTAGAGAAGCTACGCCAACGAGACTGATGAAACAACAGCCACAACTTGGATAAATCAGTAGCTTAAACCCTTGGGGATAAAACTAACATGTGTCATGTTGTCTTTGAGTGCATTTGATGCCCAGATCAACATTAGTGACCTCTATAAAAATATTGACTTTGACACTTCAGCAGTGACTTAAGAAAACCTGAATGGTTGACCAAAATACTTCTTCAACTCAGGGGATCAACATCGATCGCCAGACTCACGATCGCCGGGCAGTACGTCCGTAACGCGTGCAAATCTGGCAACATTGGGGCAGGGGTACGATCGTCCCCATCCCTCGGCAACAACTTCAACAAAATCTGCCATCGATAGCGCCGCGCCACCCGAAAAATCGTGGCAGGAGCCGGCCCCAGCAACTCGTAGCCTGCCCCTGGTGAGGGGTGCAGCACCTGGGCAATTCTGCGGGCACTGGCTTGCACCGCCACAGCATCTGGGCTACTCAACCGCAACGAAATAAATCGACTATAGGGCGGGTAACTCAACTCAGCCCGCTGCTGCAACTCCGTCTCCACAAACGATCGAAACTCGTGCTGCTGAACGGCTTGAATTACGGCATGACCCGGTGTGTAGGTTTGCATAATCACCCGCCCCGGATCATCCCCCCGGCCGGCTCGGCCTGCCACTTGAGTCAAGGTCTGAAATGCCCGTTCGCTGGCTCCATAGTCTGCCATGTGCAGCAATCCATCCGCCGCCACCACGCCCACCAGCGTTACCTGGGGCAAGTCAATCCCCTTCGTCAACATTTGCGTCCCCACAAGTAAATCTGCTTCACCCTGAGCAAATTGATTCAGCAGAGTGCGGTGTGCGCCCTTGGTGCGGGTGGTGTCGCTGTCGAAACGCAACAGCCGTAGCTGGGGAAATTGCCGATCGAGTTCCTGAGCCACCCGTTGCGTCCCACTACCAAAAAACTTCAGATAAGGCGACCCGCATTGGGGACAATCGGAGGGATGGAGTTGGGTGTAGTTGCAGTAGTGGCAGCGCAGCACTTGGGTCGCGCCCTCGTGGATTTGGTGGTAGGACAGGGACACATCGCAATTGGGGCAATCCAGCACATAGCCGCAACTGCGACACGAGACAAAGGTGCTATGTCCGCGTCGATGAATAAACAAAATCCCCTGCTGCTTGCGCTCTTGCAGTTGCTCCAGCGCCTCCTGAAGGGTGCGGCTAAACACCGATCGGTTCCCTTGGCGTAATTCCTGGCGCATATCCACCACCTCGATCGGCGGCATCGGGCGCGATTGAATGCGGGTCGGCAACGGCAAGTAGTGATGGAAGTCCTGGTTGGTGGCATTGTCCCCAGAGCCAGCCCGAATCCATGTTTCCAGGGATGGAGTCGCAGACCCCAGCAGCAGCGGGCAATTCTCCAGTTCGGCGCGCCATTGGGCTACCGTGCGGGCGTGGTAGCAGGGGGCGGGTTGTTCTTGCTTAAAACTGCCGTCGTGTTCCTCATCCAGAATGATCAGACCCAGGTGGGGCAGGGGGGCAAAAATGGCAGAGCGCGTGCCGATCACAACTTGGGGCGTGCCGCTGGTCATTTGTCGCCAGGTGTCGTAGCGTTCGCCATCGGACAGGGCGCTGTGATAAACGCAGACCCGATCGCCAAAGCGGGCCCGGAAGCGATCGGTCAACTGGGGAGTCAGCCCAATCTCTGGCACCAGCACCAGCACCGATTTCTGCCGATCGAGTAATGGCGCGATCGTCTGCAAATACACCTCCGTCTTCCCCGACCCCGTGACCCCGTGCAGCAACACCAGGGCATAGTGGGTGAGCGACTGCATCGTTGTGACTGCCTGGGCCTGTTCCGTCGTCAACACCTTGGATCGATCGCGCTGCAACACCTCCCCCGCCTCAGTCCGCAGCACCTCCCGACCCTGAATCACCAGACAGCCTTTTTTCTCTAAGAGCTTCAGCGTTCCAGAACTCGTATGGCAAATTTGCAAGAGTTCCCGCAGCCACAGGTCACCGCCCCTGCGCCGCAGTACCTCCAGCACCTCCCGCTGACGCGGAGTCAAGTCCTCCCGATCCACCCCAGCACTGGCAGTCAACGTTACAGCCTGTTGCAGTTTGGGGCGGACATGGGTGGGCGATTCCAAATAGCTTTCCACCCAACCTTGGTGGAGCAAGGCTTGCAGCCCTCGTTTCAATTCCAAGGATGAGTGATTTTGCGCCCCCACCTGCTGCTGCAAATAGTGCCAGGTGTAGTCCCCAGTTTTGCTCTTGCGAAGCTGGTCCAACAGGCGTTGCGCCACCAAGCTCAAGGTGGCTTCCTCTCCTGGAGGCGGGTTGACGAGGCGAATACGGCGCTGCGATCGGCCCAACAGTCCCGGCGGCAAGGCCACCCGAATCACCTGCATCAAGGATGCATAGTAGTAGTCGGATACGCGCTCCAACAGAGTCCAGTAGGACGCTGGGAAAAATCCAGGGCTGATGACCTCCTCCACCTCGCGAATTTGGGATGGCTCCAAGTCAGGGGGCAGGCGATCGACAAATCGCACCGCAATTGCGCCCACCTGCTGAGCGCCAAAGGGCACCGTCAAAATGTCCCCCGGCTCCACTGCCAAGGCTGGGAGGAGCCGATAGGTATACAGCCCCTGCGCTCCTGGACAGTCTACCAACACCTCCAGCCAGCGATCGGAGCCATCAGTCGCCCCATCAGTCGCCCCATCGGTCGCCCTATCGATCGCTTTAGTGGGTTCAGACTCAGATACGGCAAAGGACATCTCACAAATGCTGGGAGGAAACATAAAGAAATTCTTAAGTTTTAAGATGAGGACGATCGATCGGCCATTTCACTGGTAGGGTGTCAGCAACAGCGAGCGCCACTCCATCTGAATCCTGATTTACAGGATGAATCAGGGGGAATTGCATCGCGGTTGCAAATGCATCTAACCTACCGTAGCGCGATCGACTTGGCACAAAATCTGGAGGTTTGTCAGGGTTCTGTGGACAAGCTGGGAGGGCAAGCTGAGATAGGCAAGGGGTAAATTTTGAGGTTTTCAATCCACAAAATAACGCTTGACAGACCACTAGTCACCATTAAGACAGCTTGTAAACATGACTTTTAACCTGACCTTTAGAGGAAAGCTATATCCTTACCTAATTTTTTCGAGTGACTGCGTTGCCATTTCTTCCAGAAGGTAGAGAGGTCAGTCTAAGTGCATATGAGATTCTTTATAGGGAGAACACTAAACAAAAGTTAAGCATTCTAACAATTCATTCCCCAACGGTCTCCGTCCCGTAAAGCTGTGCTTTCATAGCGGCTAACTTAAGATCTGCAAATTTAGGTGTCCAGGATCTAAGTGCTAATGAGAAAGGCGTTGCTCATAAAACTTCTGATTCTCCTAACTGTTAGCCATCCCGCACAGGTGCCAACCTGTAGTCCCAGACTCCAAACTTTGCACATCCAACCCCATTCCATTGAAAAAACTCGAAACTCTGGCAAAACTGGAGAATTAGGTTAGAACATAGGCAAGAGATGCACACGTTTGGGGGTTTTATAGTGATGACCCCAACTAAGCCTGTAATGTGGTGTGGTTTTGTCCTAAGATTCGCTAAATTTTAGCCAAACAACCGTTACTATCAGCACCAATAAGCGCCCAAACACGCTCCTAAATAAGCTATAGATATGTACAAGAAAAATGCAGATTTTATTACTGTGGAAAAATTAGACCTCGCCATGAACCCGACTGAATTCGATGTGGTCGATCGCCTGTCCCCTACTTCTACCCTTGATTCTATGACAACTGGCTCTCCCGAATCTGATTTAGAAAACCTTGCCGTGGGTGTGACGGAGTTTTCCTCCCAAGTCGTGACTGAGTCATTTGGCTTAGACGAAATAGATGGAGATGAGAAAGATGCGGAAATGCCCGACCGCGTCTCTGGTTACAGCAAAACTGTGGCAGATGATGCGGTGGGTGCCTTCTTTAAAGAAATGGCTCGTTATCCTCTCTTAAAGCCAAACGAAGAAGTAGAACTAGCCAAACGCGTTCAATTTTTAGTCGAGGTAGAAGCCATTCAACAACGTCTGCGCGAAAGCCTCAGCCGTAACCCAACTAAGGCAGAGTTGGCTGCTGATTTGAGTTTGAATGAACGGCAGCTAGAACATCGCCTCTATCAATCACGGGTGGCCAAGCGGAAAATGATTCGCTCCAATCTGCGCCTTGTGGTGTCGATCGCCAAGCGGTATTTGAATCGGGGCGTTCCCTTCCTAGATTTAATCCAAGAAGGCGCACTGGGGCTGAACCGTGCCACCGAAAAGTTTGATCCCGATAAGGGCTATAAGTTTTCGACCTACGCTTACTGGTGGATTCGGCAGGGGATCACGCGGACGATCGCCAACGATGCCCGGACAATTCGCCTCCCTGTGCATGTGGTTGAAAAACTCAACAAGCTGAAGAAGGCCCATCGTGACCTGAAACAGACCCTCCATCGCAACCCGACGGAAGAAGAAATTGCCGAAGTCCTGGAAATTACGCCCCGCCAACTGCGGGAACTGCAACAGGTGCGCCGCCGATCGCTCTCCCTCAACCACCGCGTCGGTAAAGGCGAAGACACCGAATTGCTCGATCTTTTGGAAGACGGCAGCACTCAAGGCCCCGAAGCCCAAATCAGCGAAGTGATGATGCGCCAGGAAGTCTCCGACGTTCTCGGCGATGTCTTGACCCAGAGGGAGAAGGATATTATCTCCCTCCGCTATGGCTTGGCAACGGGCGAACCTTGCACCCTGGAAGAAGTTGGGGGACTGTTCAACCTCTCCCGCGAGCGTGTGCGCCAAATTCAGAGCAAAGCCATGCGAAAGCTCCGCCGCCCCCAAGTCGCCGCCCGCTTAAAAGGTTGGCTACGCTAGGAGTAAAACAGAGCGGGTTAGCTGTAGGAACTGAGATAGGCACGCTTCGCTTTGCCCGGTAGTCGCCTGAGATTATATCAGCCCTCACCCCCAACCCCTCTCCCAGAGGGCGAGGGAGCCGATCCAGGTTTTGTTCCCTCTCCTGCGGGAGAGGGCTAGGGTGTA
>JARCMD010000374.1 GCA_030248885.1 Leptolyngbyaceae cyanobacterium MP9P1.79
GGCTCACTGTAGGAAGTCAAACTCGCTTAGATCGTCACAAATTTGAAACAGACTATCGAACATTTGGTTTAGCCCTCTATCAGCGAACTCGCTTAACCTCAAACATTACAGGCGTTTTGATTCGTAGTAAGTATGATACCGGTACTCAAATCTTCATTCAAGTGGGTGATGAATCCTGCTACTTGAAAGGAAGTTTCACAGAAGGAGAGTGCTTCTGGTTGGTGCAAGAAATTCAAGATTGGTTGAATCAATGACTTGCAACAATGCCTGCAACTCCTAAATGTTCAAGCTATTCCTACTCGTGGGATTTCTGAATACCCCTCTGGCGCAGGATTAGTTCAGCGATCGTCAGATCCCCTGGAGTCGTCACCTTAATATTGGTTTCCTCTCCCATCACCACCTTGACAGGCAAACCACACCGTTCAAACAACGCCGCATCGTCTGTCACTTCCCAGGATTGCGATCGGCCCTCCGCATGGCATCGCTTCAACAACTCCACATCAAACCCTTGGGGCGTTTGAGCAGCCCACAAATGGCGGCGATCGGGCGTACTTTCAATCAGCCCCGTTGCATCCACCACCTTAATCGTGTCCTTTACAGGCACCGCCGCAATCAAACCAGGGCAGTGCAAAATTGCCTCAGCACAGCGATCGAGCAACTGCGGAGTCACCAAGCACCGCGCCCCATCGTGAATCAACACCCGCTCCGCTGCCACAGGCAAATCCTGCA
Organism: Leptolyngbyaceae cyanobacterium MP9P1.79; assembly: GCA_030248885.1. GTDB lineage: Bacteria > Cyanobacteriota > Cyanobacteriia > JARCMD01 > JARCMD01 > JARCMD01. The sequence goes on from JARCMD010000374.1 coordinate 730, forward strand.
AACCGTGATCCACCGACTCCTGGCGGGTTGTGCCTCCTGTCACAAATTGCACCATCTTACTCATGCCGAGATGATGGACAATTTGCTTGAACTCCTTAAAATCTTCTGGCTGACCAATAATGCTCACCCGCCGGATCTGCTCAGCCTCCTTAGCCGCTAGCAGCGTCCAGGCAATTACCGGGCGATCGAGCAAAGGCAGTAACAATTTGTTGCGTTGCGCCTGCCCCCGTCGCGCCCACTCCTCCCCCATCCGTTGTCCCATCCCAGCCGCAGGAATCAATAAATACACAGCATGTCTCCAAAATCCAAACTCTAAAAATCTAAAAACTGTCAGCTATCTTCCACTAAAATGAAGAGCGAACAAGTGTAACAAAATATTATGCGAATCCTGTGCCTAGTCCCTGGAGGAATCGGTGATCAGATTCTATTTTTCCCCACTCTCAGCGATTTGCAGCAATTCTACCCCAACGCAGAAATCGATGTAGTGGTTGAACCCCGCTCCAAAAGCGCTTATCGAGTCTGTAAATCAGTTCATGATGTCATCCTCTACGACTTCAAAGCACAGAACAGCCTGGCAGATTTGGGCAATTTGCTGGGTATCCTGCGCGATCGAGAGTATGAGATTGTCCTTTCCCTAGGGCAACGCTGGGGAGTCGGCTTGCTGCTGTGGCTCACCGGCATTCCCAACCGCATTGGCTACGCTGGCGGTGGCGGCGAATGGTTCCTCACCCAGCCAGTCCCCCTAAAAACAGAGCAGTACGCCGCTCAGATGTACCATGATTTGCTCCAGGGATTGGAAATCAACACTCCCTGCCCAGAGCTAACGGTTAGCGTACCCAAAAAAGATATTGAATGGGTAGAAGCTGAGCAAAAGCGGTTAGGCGTTCCCGGCAGTGGCTATGTCCTCATCCACGGCGGCTCCAGTGAACTTGCCAGAGAAAAAGGCATTGATAAAATTTATCCCGTAGGCAACTGGGTCAAAATTATTCAGAGCTTCCAACAGCGGCAACCAGAACTCCCCCTCGTTGTTGTACGAGGCCCAGACGACGATGCATTTGTGCAATCGCTGGTAAATATTCTGCCCAATCTGAAAATTGCCAAACCAGATGACATTGGTAAACTTGCCGCTTTAATTGCTGGAGCTAGTTTAATGCTCTGTACCGACAGTGCCCCCATGCACCTGTCCGTTGCCGTGCAAACCTACACCCTGGCATTGTTTGGGCCCACCGATCCCCAAAAGCTCTTGCCAACTGATACCTCCTTGCCCGAAGCTCTCCGGGGACGCTTTGTGGGCATCAAGTCTCCCACCAACAAAATCGGTGATATTCCACCAGAAAAGATATTGGAGCAGGTTTGGGGTGGGTAGACCAGCCGTGTTTCTCGATCGCGATGGCGTACTCAACCAGGAAGTCGGCTACATCCATCGGGTAGAAGACCTCCAGCTTGTCTCCGGAGTCGCCACCGCCCTACGAAAACTCAATGACTGGGGACTCTTCTGCTGCTTGGTTTCCAACCAATCTGGCCCCGCCAGAGGCTACTACCCCGTTAGCCATGTGGACGCACTCCATCACCGCCTCTGTCACCTCCTGGATCACGAGGCAGGGGCACGGTTAGACGCGCTATATTACTGCCCCGCCTTGAGCCAGCCAGAGGGGGGAACTGTTCCAGAGTTTACGTACTGGACAACCCAGCGCAAACCGAACACAGGCATGTTAGTCAGTGCGGCCTGGCAGCATGACTTGGATTTAGCGCGCAGTTTCATGGTGGGCGACAAAGCAACTGATGTAGACCTGGCCCATAACGCAGGTTGTGTGGGTATCCTAGTACAAACGGGTTTTGGCGATCGTGTCCTCCACGGCGACTATCAACACCTAACCCAGCCAGACTACATCGCCTCTGATTTGGCAGCAGCAGTCGCATGGATTCTAGAATCCCTAGCTCTGTAGGCTTGAAGACGTGTTGGGAACTCAGAGTCACCGACTCAGAACCACCCATGCAGCATCAAGGCTGAAGCGAGGCAATTTGTCAGCGTTCAATTGCCAACCCTGCTTTCCGTATGCCACTCCTGATAAGGTTAAGGAATAGTCTAAATAGCTCTAGTGCTTTCCTCTCCCCTTGACAAACTTTAGAACCATAAACATTAGGAAAGAAGATGTCTCCTCCCGTGTTCTCTCACAGACCTGAGCAGGCGGACAAATTCTCTGAAGCAGGTCACAAACCAACTGCCGTGAAGCGGATCTGGCAAAAATGGCGCTTTGAACTGTGTACCCTTGCTCTGGTGGGTCTAGGCGGCATTTTACTGATAGGGCCATTCAACATCCAGGGTACCTTGTCGCGATCGTTACAGGTTTTTGCCAAGTCCCTAAAAATCGCCCTCAAGTATTTCCTCACCCAATTCATTCCCGCAAATGGGATTGGGTTAGTGTTGATTCTCCTAGCGATCGGACTCATCATCTGGCGCATCCGCTATCACCTGCGGCTCTCGCCCAGCTTGACGAAGCTGAGATGCCCAAGTTGCAAAAGTTCACTCCGTCGTACCCGTCGCCGCCCCCTAGGACACGCGATCGGCTTCATTCTACCTATTCGTCGCTACCATTGCCGCAACCCCAAATGTCGTTGGTTAGGGTGGCGAGTCAGACCTTAACTAGCGACGTAACTACTCAGACTCTTGCAGAAAGTCGAATAGCCCTCATCCCCTAGCCCCTTCTCCCTGCTTAGGAGAAAGGAACTGAACCCAAGTCTTAGCCCCTCTCCCGCTCTGGGAGAGCGGTTGGGGTGAGGGAAGCCTGAGTAGTTACTTAGCGACATCAATACGATTAAAGGCTCAGGCAAAAAGGTGCCTGATAGCAGATAAATACAAAAATCCGCCCCCCATAATTGGAGTGCGGACTTGAGCGTCTAGGTATTTCACAGAGATTCCCGGAAAAAGTTGTAACCCTCAATAGAGGGACGTTTACGCAACGCTTGTTTTGAACTGACCAATACCAATATCTGTAAAAAGTTGCGATTTCACACAGATGTCAATTCCGAGAGCCAGTGCCTTCGCCACTATTTATTAACAAAGTGATGCTCTTTCAAGCCATCGATGGCTTGTGCGATCGATCGCAAATTGTCGAGCGAAGGGTTCACTCAACTAAACATAAGAATATGGAAAATGCACTGCGAACACAAATCACCAGATTAAGTCACTCGTACCGTCAATTTCCCAGGATATAAATGAAGCACAAGCTACAGTCATTTCCTTAAGAGATCTTCAATTCGCCTAAATCTGTTGATAGAAACGAGTGAACGCAGTGCAACTCCAAAGAACTTTGCCAAAACAGAACTGCGTTAGTTTTGGACGGCAGTGCTTGAAGGAGAGATTGTTTGGGTGATGTATCCTTGCCAAAGTTGGGCCAGTTCCTCAGAACGTTCTTGCCACTCAGGTTGAATTTGATACATCCGACGGGGCCGCCCACGTCCTTCCACTTTTTTCCAATAACCCCCGATCGCACCTTCGTCTTCCAGAAACTTCAGTCCACTGTAAAGAACAGTGTCTGACAGGCGGTAGACAGGATACTCAGTCTCCAGAAGCTGAATCAGCTCTGTTCCGTAGGAGTCTCCACGCAACAAGACTGATAAAACGTAGCAAACCGCCAGCTCTTTGTTGAGATAAATGGGCGGTGGATCACGAAAGAATTGATAGATATCCTCAAGTTTCATACCACTATTCAAACCTACACTTCCATTTAAACTCATACTCTATCAATCTCCTCATGTGCAAGTAGTAGAAATTAAGATGCTAGCCCATAACGTTCAAATCAGCAGTAAAATTTAGACTTGGGGCTAAAGATTTCACTCAAGACTCTAGGGATTCAAAGAAGTTGTTTCTAGTCCCAAACGTTTTGAGTGAAGCCTATGCAGAAGGATACCAAGATTTAACTATATCAGAGGACTATCCTAATCAAAAAATTTAGCATCTAAGCAGTTGTTAATTTCTGAAAATTCAGAATTAAGACTAGCAACTTAATGATTTAATCAAAATTCTATGCTAATTTAGCAAGGAAAAATTAAAATCTATCTTTTGATACATCCGTCTAACTTCTCATGCTTAAATCGAGCCAACCTATCAAGCAAACCCGATCTAGCCATGAATTCCTTATCTAAGCAACTAAAAACGAACTTCGATTTAAAGATAACGCTTAGATTAAGAAGCAATCATAGTTAACTTATCGGAAAATGATAATCAAGGTGAAAGGAATTCCATTTAATTAGGCTTATTTAGTTAGACGTAACGCGATAGAGCCACCTCTGAACTCCTCCACTATTATATTATTCCTAAAGTAAAGCCTGATACTCATAGAATAAAAAACTTTTTAATCTAGGAATCTTTTAAGGGAAGTTTTTAAGGTTGACCGGAGACTATTTAGTCCACAATTTGTTCATCAGGATGCAAGTTAATTTTCTTTGGGGATGGGTGACTCTTACAAGAATTGTCTTGATGAATATCATAAACGTATATCTATCCCAAGAGCATTAGTATAGGAAAGAAATGACACAAAGTTAGTTCCTCTAGTTAAGTCAAGATTTGTCAGTTAACCCAACTTCGATCGCTTAAGTCTTAATTTTCCTAGGTTCAAAGTTGAGTATGATTTGGGGGGATAAAGGTCTTTCAGTCCTTAAATCCTTCTCAGCAGGCACCCAGAACCGGATTGCCGACTAAACCGTCAAGGGTCTTGCAAAACTATGCCGTAAGAATCCTGGTTTCTACCCTTCTGGGTACAAGTAGGTGCAAGATCTGGGAAAACGCTCTTTAGCTCTTTAATGGATGGGACTAGAGATGGGGTAGCTAAAGGTCTGGGCGGTATTTAAGGGTTTCTATCGTGATTTGTATCTAGGTGGCTGGATTCTATGGAAAAGATTGAGAGTCTGATTGGGACGTATGCGCCAGACTTTGAATTGCCTGGAACTGATGATGGAGTGCATCATCTTGCTCCATATCTAGAGCGCTTTCAGACGATCGGGGTCGTTTTTATGTGTAATCACTGCCCCTATGTGCAGATGTATCTCGATCGCCTGAAGCAAATTCAAGCTGAGTTTCAGTCCCCAAAATTCACCCTGGTTGGCATTAACCCCAACGATGCAGAGCAGTTCCCTGAGGACAGCTTTGAAAATATGAAGACGTTCGCAACTGAGCGTCAGCTTAATTTTCCCTACCTGCGAGATGTCGCCCAGGATGTGGCGCGGGCGTTTGGCGCAACGAAGACTCCCCAGGCTTTTTTGGTTGATCAGGCGGGAAAAATTCGCTACGGTGGGGGAATTGATGACCAACCCCAAGCGCCAAGCACAGTCCGATCGCACTATTTGCGCCAAGCCATTACCCAACTGCTGCAAGGGGAGCCGATCGCTGCGCCGATTACAGAAGTTGTCGGTTGCTCAGTCAAATGGCGACGCTAGTGTTCTGTCAAGAAAATTTTGAGGGATCGAAGACTCTCAAAATTTAACTCCAACTAACCTCCCCGCTTTCAGCTACCCGTCAATTAATGATTGACAGACTACTAGGGGAGAGACCGATAAGGACGGAGAGACCGACTGGATTGCAGTAGGTAGGAAATTCTTGTAGACTTTTCTCGCAAGTCAGGCATGATTACTGGCTGTGCCCGATGCCTAAGATTGTGAATTAAATTCACGATTCTTAGAAAATGAATGAAACCTATAGAGATGCATTGAGAAACAACATGGATGTGCGATCGATTTCTACGTCCCGTTTAGATTGGTCTGAGGACACGCTGGCGATCGGTGTGTTTGAATCCGAAGTCGAGTTGACGGGAGATTTAGCAACCTTGGATCAAAAATTTGCCGGAGTTCTGAAGGAACTGATCACGGAGATGGAGTTCAAGGGCAAGTCAGGCAGCAGTGTCGTGACGAGAGTGGGCAGCGGTCAATCAGTTCGCAAGGTCATGTTCCTGGGGTTGGGACAGCCAGAGACCTTGACCCTGGATGGCTTGAGACAAGCAGCGGCCAGTGCAGCCCGCTTAGCAACCAAGGAGAAATCTCAGGTGCTGGGGTTGAGTCTTCCCCCGTGGCAAAATGATGCCGCGCTGACAGCAGGGGCGATCGTCGAAGGATTAGTGCTAGCTCTGCATCAAGACCAGCGGTTTAAGTCAGAGGAGGACTCTGCTCCGAAATTACAGCGCGTTGAGCTTTTGGGGCTAGGGGAGCAGGATGCAGCCATTGCCCAGGCTCAAAAAATTTGTGAAGGCGTAATTCTGGCGCGGGAATTGGTTGCGGCTCCTGCCAATGTGGTGACTCCAGGCAAACTGGCAGAAACAGCCGAGCAAATTGCCCATGAGTGTGGGCTAGAGCTAGAAATATTGGAAACAGAAGACTGCGAGAAGCTAGGCATGGGCGCGTTTCTGGGAGTCTCTCATGCCTCTGACTTGCCGCCTAAATTCATCCACCTCACCTACAAGCCCAACGGAACGCCTCGACGGAGGCTGGCTCTCATTGGCAAGGGAGTTACATTTGACTCTGGCGGTTTGAATATTAAAGGGGCGGGCAGTGGTATCGAGATGATGAAGACGGATATGGGCGGCGCGGCTGCGGTTTTGGGGGCGGCTCAGGTTTTGGGGCGGCTCAAACCTGGGGTGGAACTACATTTTATTGTTGCTGCGACGGAAAACATGATCAGTGGTCGCGCTGTGCGTCCTGGGGATATCTTGACGGCTTCCAATGGCAAGACGATCGAGGTCAACAATACCGACGCAGAGGGACGTTTGACCCTGGCAGATGCGCTGGTGTTTGCCGAGAAGCTGGGCGTGGATGCGATCGTTGACCTGGCAACCTTAACTGGGGCCTGCGTTGTGGCTCTGGGAGACGGCATTGCTGGCTTGTGGAGTTCCAGCGATGGTCTGGCTGCGGAACTCGCACAGACCGCAGAGTTGACGGGGGAAAAGGTGTGGCGGATGCCTTTGGAGGAGAAGTATTTGAGCCTGATCAAGTCGCCGATCGCTGACCTAAAAAATTCGGCGGGACGAGCGGCGGGAGCAATTACGGGAGCGCTGTTTCTGAAGGAATTTGTCAAGGAAACTGCCTGGGCCCATTTGGATGTGGCTGGAACCGTGTGGGCTGACAAGGAAGATGGCTATAACAGCGCTGGAGCCACCGGCTATGGGGTGCGGCTGCTGGTGAACTGGGCCCTGCTGGAGGGGGCTGAGGCGGGTAAATCTGATGGATAAATCTGAGCCGATCGCTAAAACTGTAGGTAATGCATGAGATCGCTGGTCAACTCTCCTGGTAGAGATAGACGTTGTTGCAGGTCAGCCAGATTTTGGTAAGCACCCGCTGTTAGGCGATCGGTGACGATCGCCTGCGCCAATTCCGCATCAATGCCCGGAACACGGCGCAATAGTTCCAGGGGTGCCCGGTTGGGGTCAATTTTCCCCGTCAAATTAGGCTCAACTCCACTAGTTCCAGTTTCGTTGTAGTAGCAAAATTTCAGCACTGGCTGCAAGGGCTGAAGATGTTGCGGGGGCAAACTTAAGGCGGCTGCCACGTCTTCTACACAGTAAAACTGAACACCTGCTTGGCAGAGGTTAACCAAGATTTGGGACTGCTCTACAGTGATGCCAGGTAGCCTTTGCCAGTCGGTGATCGTCGCTCGATTCACATCCACCTGTGTGCCCAAGACTCCCGCCAGTTTTACACCTACGATCGTCTGCCATCGCTGAAGCGGCTCGATCGCATTCTTAAGGAGGCTAAGGTTGAGCCGATCGGGTTCAGAATTTGCCTCTGCATCACCGTTAAAGTTTTTGTGAAACTCATCCTCCTGTTGCAGGAGATACCAGAGACCTTCCAGGGCACTGGCAATGCCAGGAATGGGAGTCCACCAACCCAAGGACAGGTAGAACACGCCCCACAGGGGTTGACGCAGATAAAATTTGTGTAGCCCTGAAATCGGCAACAAAAGGCTGGAGAATGCCAAGATTGCGGCAATTTTGGCATTTTTTGGTTGATAAGGCATATTACGCAACGATCGTTTCTCAAGAATGAACTTTATCGGACGAATTTACCCATTTAGAGATGTCCAGAAAAGTTTATCCCAGGAAAGGTCAGGGTGAAGCACTAGTGCAGCTTGGCAGAAGTTTCTGATCAGTTAGGGGGATGGTTTTGAGTTTTGAGTTTTGAGTTTTACCCACTTACTTCTGCTAGCCTGCACTAGCATTTTTCCGGCGATCGTGACTCATGATCAGTAAGTGATGGCTGGTGAGAATCAGGGCAAGGGCTGGGAGCCTCATTTTGCAGGCTTTTCAAGAGATGCTGGGCATGGAAAAACAGCGGGCTTCTAGCCCATTCGGGGTATCTCACTTTTGTAGATCTCTGAGCCGCCCATCCTTCGGGAAGCAAGCTACATCCCCAACCCTCCTCCCTAGGGAGAAGCAGGGCTGATTCATTGGAAAAGTAATAACCTTGAAAAGCCTACTATCTCGTTTGGTTTAGATTAGGCATAACGCGAAGTAGAACGAAAGAA
>JARCMD010000375.1 GCA_030248885.1 Leptolyngbyaceae cyanobacterium MP9P1.79
CCGTCACCCTTCTCCCCTCCTCGATCGCTTATAACTCCCAGCAAGAGCCTCGATCGCCTCCAGCAACTCAGCTTGGTTCCAGCCCTGGTATAAGTGGGCCGCAATCGCGCATCCTCCGGCTCCCACGCCCTCCTTGACATAGCCCTGTTCGTAGGCGCGGAGTTGAGCATAGCGGGAATCAGCGAAGCTCAATTGCGTTGCCAATAAGGGAACTGAGCCAATGAGATTAGCTAGGCTCACTGCGTCTCCGGTGGGGTCTTCTGCCACCCAGCGCGTGGTGCCCACCGTGATCGCCTCTAGTCGCCAAGGCAAATGGTAGCTCCGCACGATCGCCTCAGCCAGAGCATAAACTGCCAACATTTGCGTACCGCCAGCCAGTAAAACCCCCGCCGTCCGACTCGCCCCGATCGCCATGCCTGCCACCGCAATTTGCATCGGGTCACCCACCGCTGCGACTAATGGCAGGGGATCAAGAGACATTGGGGCTTCTGCGGGATCACGGGAATCGTGGAAGGCACTTTGGCGACTCAAATAGGCTAGCCCCGTCTGCACCACTGCCCATTTTTGAGCATGGTTGCACTGGGGATGGCTGCTGCTCACCTTGCCAGAGGCGGCAAACCCTAGCCCTGTGAGAATTGCCAGGGCTGTCGTGGTGCCTCCCACGACGCATTCCCCTAACATCACGTAGCCCGATCGCGCCTGAGCCGCCAATTTTTCTCCCCAAGTGATCCCCTGCGTCAACAGGTGTTTGACCGTTGCCAAGTCCAAGGCATCGCCCCCCGTGAGACACCGAGCTGGCTGTCCATCCAGATCTGTGTAGGGGACTGGGGGCGGATGTGGCAACCCAGCATTAAAGATCTGGTAGGGAATGTCTTGATTTGCCAAGACAGCGCGAGAAATTAAGACGGGTGAAGCTCCAGCGTCGAGGGGTGGCAACGGATACTGCGGCTGGGGTTGGGGGCCATGGCAGAGAAATTCGGCATCGGCGATCGCCGTGTATTGGCGATCGGCGGGTGTGGCACCAGCAGCCGAAATACCGGGGATCAGCCCAGTGGCGGTAAATCCCAACACACAGGCAAACACAGGTCGCTGTCCCCGATAGTGTTTTAGCCAGCGTTGCCCCCGGTGAAGTTGCGTGTAGACCCGAATCATCTTAAAAGCAAAAATTAAATACGTTTGAGACTGGTTCGAGACTATTGATCAATAATCCACACCCTTTAACGGTCAGTGCGATCGGAGTCTCGTTCTGGTTCATAGTCCAGCAGCACTTGCAGCCATCGGGGAGGTGCAGGGATGGGATTTCCTAACCGTTCCAGGAGCAACCACGACACTAAATGCACAACGAACAAATAGACGGCGCTGTTGACGACGATCAGCCCTAGCATCAACGCTTGAATCAGCGCCAAACTGGGTTGAGCCAGCAACCCTAGCTTGACAAACCACCACTCAGCCATCTGTGTCACCTGGGTGGAAAAGTAGAGCCAAAGGTCATCTCCTGACAATGCGGATAACAGCCAAACCTTAAAGAAAAAGCCTACAGTGCCCAGAATTGTGCCCAGAGTGATGGAGTAAAACCAGTTAGACCCCCGCCGCCACATAAATCCTAGCTGCATAGACATCAATCCAAAGGGCATCACAAACTGAATGCTCCGAGGCGGCCCCATGAGTACTGATAGGAGCAAGCCTGAGACTAGGACTCCCATCCAGGCGGCGCGACTCCCCCATCGCAAGTAGGTGAGGGCGATCGGCAAGGGAAAAAACATCCGCAGCAACGGCCCCAAAGGAAAGTAGGCATTGATCAGCCACAGCAAACTACAAGTACTGGCAAGAAACGCAGTTTCCACCATCTCCAGCGGCACAATTTGCCCCAAAACGGTCTGCTTAGACACGGGTTGATGGGATGCCGACTGCTCTGGCACCGCCTCCCCCTTTGGATGTACCCGTTCCCGCTGAATTGGTTTGTTGAGAGAAAGTTCTTCCTCTACCTCGTCCCAGGGATCAGGCTCCATACCGCTATCCACTCCAGACCCTAATTCAGGACTGGCAGGGCTATCACTAGCCGGATCATTGCCAGCCGAACGAGGGTCGGCGGGTTGTTCTAAACTTGGATCACTCATGGGAAAAGGGGAGGGCTAGCAAACTGTTCACCTTAAACTAGCGTTTGCTCGATCGCGTGCATATCAGGAATGCAAAGAATATCACGATCGCGCAGGATTAGCCCCTTTTTCTCCAGCTTATTTAACACCCGTGTCACCGTTTCCCGCGCCAGTCCACTCAGGCTACTCAGTTCCCGGTGGGGCAGGTTGGGAATTTCCACGCCGCCCACCGTGCGCTTTCCCTGTCCCTCAGCCAAGAACAGCAGAATATCGGCGACCCGCGAGGTGCTATCTGACTCACGCAGCCGCAATCGCCGATTGACCTGCCGCAACCGCCGGGCCATCAACTGGGCAAGGCGAATGCCTGCCTGTGGCTCTGTGCTGAGCAATTGCACAAAGTCTTGGGCAGGCATATTGCCAATCACGGTGGGAGCTAGGGTGATCACATCTGTCGAGCGGGGAACTTCGTCTAGGGGAGCCATCTCACCAAAAAGTTCGCCCTTGCCTAACACATTGAGCGTGATTTCCTTGCCGTCTAGATTGTAAGTACGAATTTTTACCCAGCCGTCTAAAATAAAGTAGACTGAGCTACCCCAATCGTTCTCTAGCAAAATTACTTGATTCGCAGGATGGGCCCGCGTCACAACATGGGCAACTGCACTATTGATAATCGTCTCTGGCAAAGCCTCAAAAAATGGTGCAGAGCGGATCAGAGCATTACTAGGTTGAGATTCACGGGGACTGTAGGCCATTGGATACACAGTTAAAAAGCGATCGCACGTTGCTCCGACTCAATCTAATTAAATAAACCGTTGGCTAAGATCTCATTAACAAAAGGGTAGTCAACTATTTCTAGTTAACGAGATTTCTGTTAACGCTCTTCTATTAATTACTCTTTATTCAGGTTTAAAATGTCGATCTTAGGGATCGATCGTCTTGACAAACTGAGAGTTGCATTAGCCAGGAGCTTGATTAATCAGGGCAGTAGATAAGCTAAACATAAACCGCAGAGGCACCAGTACACCTAAATCCAGCAATTCCCTTGGCGATCGTAAGGGGATCAACACTTAAGAGCTAGGTTGCTGAAGAACTGACAACAGTATAGTTGAGAAGATGGGGCGTTATCATGATAGTTGAAACAATACAACATCTACCCAAAAAATTGTTGCAAGCTGTCCTAAACTGTCTTTTCAATCCTAAACCGTGATTTTTCATAAAGTTGCACCACAAAGTTGCACAATCCGCAAGGCTTCAGCACCTTGTCTATCTGGAGTTGATTCTGCTGAAGCCCAAATCAAATTGGAGCAGTTCCATTTCAACACGTAATCAATTAATTTTCCAGGCTGTGCAATTTTTAGTGGCTCTTGACGTACACTTTGGGCAACTGCGTCACTGCATCAAATTGTGGTTGTTCCCCACAATTAGCTTGTCCACAACCCTTAGTAGATTTAATTAAGTCATATTGAGTCTATGAAAGTGGGCTGATGTTAGCACCTGACCGATCAATGGGAAAAATCATAGAGACCTGGAGATCTGAAGCGCTAAAAACTAACCCGCTAAAAACTGTATTTTATCTCAGGCTGTATGAGGACTTTGGACTACTTTTGTATAGTTGAATCCCAATTGAGCCAAGATCTTAGATAATTTCTAGATACGTTTAATGTAAACTTGCTCCCACTCCCTAAGCCATAATTTGCGAAGCCTGATTGTGAATACTAGGTTTATGAAGGACAGATTGAGCAGGGGTGGCGATCGGTTCCTAGCTTCCATGCACGTTCCAGATTCTCGTTAAGGATTCTAATGTGACTTCTCAGAAGGACGAAATTCAAGCCCTCATTGCTGAGATCAATGGTGTACTCAGCAAAACCAGTCCTCGCGTACCCTGGGTCATGTCCGGCGGCATCGCCGAGCAACGCCACCTATTGGAGCGGGTTCGCACCCTGCTTGTGTCCCTACAACCGGGGTTGGCAGCCAACGAGACCCTAGCCTTGGCACGGGCAGCGCAACCCTTCCCCTCCTACAACGCACCCTATTCCCAAGCCCCCGTTCCTGGAGGGGCGACAGCCGTGGGGCAACTCCCCTCAACAGAGCCAGAAACAGCGCAACAATTGCTGCAAGCCGTTGTGCAGGAAATGAGCTATCTGCGGAGTAGTTTGGTGCAGCCCCTCCTGACTGATGTGGACGCACTACGGCACCAGCGAGATATCCTCGCTCAAGAGGTGAAGCAGCTAGAAGCTCAGAAACACAGCTTGGCAACCCAACCTGTTTCATCGACTCAACAGCAGATGCTGGTTGAGTTCGTCCAGGCTCTGATGGAACGTTGGCAGTCCTCATCCTTGGGGAATGACCCATCCCTGGCGGAGGGCGATCCCGTGCAGCGGTTACAGCAGTTGCAATTGCTCCAAAGTCGTACAGAGCAGATGTTGCTGACCTTGGATTCGACGCTGAATCTGGTGTTTGAGGCGCTCGATCGCAATGTGCAAAGCTATCAAGACTCGCTCTCTAAAGGTGTAGAGAGAATGCATGGGCTGGGACAGCAGGGAGAATTGTTGTTCACAGCATTGGTGAATCGTTTGGCGCAGCAGTTGGGACGCGAAGCCTCCTCTTATTTGCAAGCCTCCCTGCCTACCACCGATGGGACGATCCCAGCAATCTCCGTGCCGCCGCCGCTGGTTGTGCCTGCGATCGACGCGCCCGTGGTTCCAGATGAGGCTGTGATCAATCCTGTCGGAGTAGCGGAAATTTTGGAAGATTGGGGATTTCCCTACCCAGGTACAGAATTACCCCAGCAACGTCTGACTCTGGAACAGCAGCAAACAGGCGAGTTTAGCAATCTGGAAGACTTGGATTTAGAGGATTTAGATTTATCAGATCTGAATTTAGGAGAAGCCGACCTGAACCCAGTGGATCTATCCGATCTGGAAGCCCTCACTGATTCAGAAGCTAATCTTGGACAATCTGTGTTGTTTGCAGACCAGAGTCTCCTGAATTCCGAAGCGGTGACTCGCAGCGATGATGATTTGGATTTGACCTTGCTGGATACCCTGTCTACCCCTCTGCAAAACCAGGGCGATGACATGAGGGTCGAGGAAATGGACTCAGCGATGGAGTTTCTGGAGCAGTTGAGTTCATCACGTCCTGACCCGATCGCGCCAACTATTTTAGATAACGTAGACAACGAGGATGAAACGATCCTGCCTGGTTTTGCTGAGTCTGAACTAGAGACAGATCCGATATCCCTGGAGTCGAAAAATCCTCCAGTTGATGAGTTTTATGTCAGCTTGTTTGGCTCCATTGGGCTATCTGAGGCACTGACCCGGTTTGAGGATGACGATCGCGACGAATCTCCCCTGCCACAGGATCTTACTCAAGCGGAAGTAGCGCCATCGTTTTCTGAGTCACTGTTTTCTGAGTCACTTTTCCCTGAAGCAGCACCGATCGCCCCCGTATCAGCCCCCTCCGATGATTTGACTCTGGATGAGTTGAACTTCCTTGATACTGGCAGGTTTGACACGGACAGTGAACCTAGTGAGAACCCGACGATCGTTGACTTGGATGACGATTTGCCCTTGTTTGAGGAGGCAATACTGGGCGGGTGGCCCACACCAAACAGTACAGATGTCGCTGGATTTGGCCTCTCAGAAGATACAGCGATCGATCCCGCGAATGCAGACGCTACTCTCCCAGAATCTCCTGCTGTGCTGTCCGATGACTTGTTTGCAGGCACTGAATTTGAGACAACGATCGATCCCGTCATCGAAGATCTGGCTCCCCCAGAATCCTTCTTGGCAGAGGATCTGTTTGGCGACACCGAGTTGACAACGATCGATCCCGTCATCGAAGATCTGGCTCCCCCAGAATCCTTCTTGGCAGAGGATCTGTTTGGCGACACCGAATTGACAACGATCGATCCCGTCATTGAAGAGCCTGCTCCCCAGGAATCCTTCTTGGCAGAGGATCTGTTTGGCGATACCGAGTTGACAACGATCGATCCCGTCATTGAAGAGCCTGCTCCCCAGGAATCCCTCTTGGCAGAGGATCTATTTGCTGATCTTACGGATACTCCGACGGCTGAACAGACGGCTCAGTTAGCCAACGAGCAAAACGAAACCACCCTGGAGATGCTAGCTGATTTTCTGGCAACAGCTTCCCCAGCTTCCCTGCCTCCAAAGTCCCCTCAAGATACACAATCCCCTCAAGATACATTGATCCCGCCCTCCAAGAAATCTTTGGAGGGAACCGTGAAGATGAGGGAGTCCTATCGTCCTAGCCCCGAACCTCCCGCGATCGATCGCGTTCCTGAAAGACGGGCATTCCCCCGAACTGAAAGCGCGCCAACCACTGAAATTCAGGGAGAAGACAGCTACATTCCCGCCGCCGAAGAAGAAAACTTGCTGGTCAGCGACGAACCCAGTGGCGAACCGGACTTTGACCTGTGGCTCAACGCCACAACGTTGCAGCAGTTGAGCGAAGACCTGTCCAATCTCGAAGGGTTGGGGAGCCTCACCGCTCAAGAGTCAGATATGTTTAGGGCGGCAGAAGGGGCTGAGAGTTCAGTGGCCTCGTCTGATTTAACGTTGGAACGGTTGGATAGTCTTTTTAGCGAATCAGCATCCCCAGAGCCGCCTACTCCGAATGCACCCCAATCCGATCGGGGGCAGGGCAACTTATCGAATGAACGCGCCAATCAGCCGCGAAAGCCTGAACCAGAACTGCCTAGCTTTGGCTCCTTCAGACCCTCAACCCCTGCAACTAAAAGTCAAGATATGACGCTGGAGGATTTGCTCGGTGGCTTTGGCGACTCCGATGCCCCTGACTCAAACCCAGGGCCGGAATCCGAAAAAAAAAACTTGAATTAAGCGCCCCCACCCTCGCTCCCCCACCTGGTGCAGTCCGCCCACCGCAGGGAACTGCGATCCTGGCAAGGGATACGGCGGCAGTTCCCTCGGTCACAGTCTCCTCTGTTGTGCCCCTATCCCCCGCCCCGACTCTGCCAGAGGCAGGCAACCGAGTTTGGTACTTGGGCATTGACTTTGGCACCACGGGACTTTCTGCGGTACTGCTGAATCGACTAACCCGGAAATTTCACCCCGTTGGCTGGTCAGAAACAGGCTACCGTCAGCTTGTGAAACCCACGGTTCGTATTCCGACTGCGGCATATTTAGCGGTTGCTCCCCTAACCCAAGACCGCTTACCCGATGTGACGGCGATCGTGGGTACTCCAGCTTTTGCCGCCGCTGTTGCGCCCCCCGCCCCCCTTGACCCTGAAGCGGGGGGTATTTTGCTGCAAAACTTCAAACCCTATCTGACGTTGGGGATTCCCCATTACTCGCCCCAAACCCTGGGCTGGGAACCGATCGTCCAGTGGTCTGATACAGCCCAAGTTTCCCTCAGTTGGATGCAGCAAGCCCTACAGTCCTTACTCGCCCTACTCCGAAACGCTCCTGGTGCCAGCAATTCACCTCATCCGGCGCTGAACTGCACTGTTGCCGGACTGGATCTGCCCCTGCCAGAGGTGTTGCAACAACTGGGAGGCGTTATCGTTGGCTATCCCACGGGCTGGAGCGATACTTACTTATTTAATGTCAGGGAAGCCATTCTACAGGCAGGACTCATTGCCCAACCGGAACAGATTTTCTTTGTGGAGGATGTGATCGCAGCCGCCCTTTCTGGCATCTACAAGTCCACAGAAACCCTTGGTGTATCTGCTAAACCCAACACCCTCGTGCAAACGGCTAGCTCTGGCTGGAAGGGGGCGACACTGGTGGTCAGTGCGGGGGTAATGGCTACGGAACTGGCTGCTGTCAACTTGCCAGATAACCTGCACCAGTTGACTTACGCAGATTTTAGCCTGCATCACTTTGCCTATGCGGGGAATGCGATCGACCAGGATATTGTGTGCCAGTTACTCTATCCCCAAGTCCAGGATGGAGCGCTTCTCGATTCCCTCATTCCCGTATCAGGGGAACCCGACGAGCCAGCCCGGTCTCAGCTTCAGCAGCATTTGGCCAGTTCTGCATTGGGACAAAATCTGTTGGAGGCGGCCCGATACCTGAAGTTAGCGCTGCAAGAACAGGATCGTTGCACGATCGAGGTGGAGGGAGAGAAATGGACAGTGACCCGACGGCAGCTAGAGAGCCAAGTGTTTTTGCCCTACATTCAGCGGCTCAACCGTGAGTTGAATGCATTGCTAGCACAAACAGGGCTGTCGGCTCAGACGGTTAACCAAGCGCTGTGTACAGGAGCAACAGCGAGTTTGCCCGCTATTGCCCGCTGGTTGAGAGAAAAACTCCCCAATGCCACGATTACCCAGGATACCTATGTAAACCCCACGGTGGGATTGCCGCGATCGTTCAAACTCACCACTCCCCAAAGTGGCACTTGGCAAACGGTGACGGCCTGTAGCCGCATCGCCTATGGCTTAGCCACGCTCCCACTCTACCCCCAGGTTTTAGATTTACCCCACCAGCAGTACAGTAGCTATTTTTTATTAATGGAACTGATGCGGGACTTTCCGAATCAATCTCTATCTGTTGATAGCGTTCTCCAATTACTAGAACGACGCGGCATCAATACCCAGGTTTGTCAGCCCCAAATTTTGGCGCTCTTGGAAGGTAAGCTCCCCGCTGGTCTGCTACCCACGGCATCAGAAACGATTTGGCTCAGCCTAGACTCGCTGCAACAGTTCGATGCCCAAGCCCTACTCTCTGAACCGCTCTTTTACCCAGAGGGCAACCAGATATACCGCCCCAATATTGCCCAGTGCAATCGGTTGCGGCAATACCTGAGCCGAGTGATAGCGGGGACGCAACAAAAGCTAGAGGAGCCGTTTGTCGCTAGTCTCACACCCTGAGTTTGAATGAGAAGATAGCGGAAAGTTTCAGCCTAAACAAGTTGACTGGCGCAGCTTCTAGTTGGGACATAACCTCGAAGCTGTCTGCTAGGCATTGAATATTGCTTGACTTTGTCTGCCATGCTTAGATGAACTTGTTATATTGTAGTGAGCAAAAGTACTGCCAACCAAAAAATTGAGTTATAGGAATTATGAGCAATGGTAACTCCATCATTAATCTCGAAGGTATTTCAAAACCTGCAGTTGTCCTAATTGAAAAAATATCAGATCTAATTGGAGGATATTTCAAGCCCTATCAGATCAGGCAAGTTGCGCGTGCGGAAGCTGATGCTGACAAAATAAAAGCCCATACTCAAATTGAGATAGCTGAATTACAACAGCGAGCTTTGCATCGGTTCGTCTTTGAAGAAGCAAAAAAACAAATCAACATTGAGTCCATAACTTATA
>JARCMD010000376.1 GCA_030248885.1 Leptolyngbyaceae cyanobacterium MP9P1.79
CCTTCTTCTTGCTAATTGATCATTCTGACCCTATGAAGGGTTGGTGCCACCATGAGTTATGCGGAATAGCAGGGAAAAGGCTAGTGAGTAGCCTTTTCCCTGTAAGGCTAAGCCTAATTACTAGAATTGATTGTTAACTCCTGCGACTTGCTTAACGCCTCTGTTACCATTTCCCACACTTTGCTCGATCACCATAGGTGAGGTGCTGGAGTTGACTGGTTGCTCCGCTCTAACTGAGATATCCACTGCTTCGGTGGGCTTATTCCCCTGACCAGCGATCTGCTCAATATCTTTGTTGTAATCTCCTACTCCCTGTCTAAAAATAGGTACTTGTGTCACTGGTTTTGGCTTGAACCGAGAATTTACAGGAATGGACCTCGGTAACTTTGACGTTGTTGAAGGCGACGGAGCCGATGTATCTGATGAAGATATTAATCCAGGCACATTTGAGGAGGACGAACTACTGCTACCATTGGTCGGTGCAATTGATTCTTCCTCTAGCTTCGCTAAATGATTGACGGTGACATTGCCACGTTGAACAATAAAGCTGTCACGTCCTACAGTCTCTATCTGAACACCATTATTTACTTGACTTCCGGCTGATTGGCTCTCTATCTGCTCAGATACTGTCTCATCACGCTTGATAAGCTCTGGCAGAGCGACAAGACCAATAAGTGGAACGGAGGCAATGAAGAGTACTGTGACTCTCTTCCAGGATGGATTTGCAGGTAGAAAATTTCTAGCTCTAAGGATGTCGTAAAACCAGTTTGAACCTGTTCCGAGCACGATGGTTGCGATGATACTGATCAAGATGGTGGCACTAGTGAGCATGGTGATTCTGGAGAGTAGCGCGTACTATGTTGAAACGTCGCAGCACCCTGTTATCACGTATTCTGATCAAACCATTTTGTATCGGTAGATATTGCCAGCTAATGTAGCATAAACCTTAGTACATTGGCTTTCTCATTATATGTTAGGTGCCTTCCAGCTTTTTGTGTGCATCCTTCTCTCGAGAGAAGTAGCTAAAAGGGCAAGAACACTACCTCATCTTGAATAGCAGCGATCTCGATGGTCCGTTGCCCACGGCGCAGAAGACCCACGACAGCATCGGGGTTGCAGCCGCTGAAACCGGGTAAATTTGCCTTTGTACTACCGCTTTCTGAGTCCTAAAAGGCCAAATCTAGTCCAATGCCACTAGTACACCCCAAAAAACCGGGTTCTATGCGACCCTTCACGGCACTGCTTTGACTTGGCGATCGCGGTCAGTGCCTGGTCCACCACGGTCCCTCATGCTCACACAGGCTGAGCGTGTACGTCCTCGGGAGTACAACAGCCACAGGGTAACAAAGCAGCAGAGCGCACCGAGGCGATGCGCAGCGCTAAGGTAGAAGGTGAAGACGTGAGCGTCCCTGAGCTGCCAGAAGTGGCTTGGCACGGACAAACAGCACAAGACCTTGAGGCGAAGACATGGCAACGACAAAAATTAGGAAGACGCCTGGCATCTGCAATGGAGCCGCTTGTCTCGGTCGAACGCAAATTCCTGTGTGGCAATTAGTTGCCTTGCGCGCGCAAGGTTGTTCCGACGCTAATTTGCTCAGCGATTATCCACAGCTAACCCGAGACGACTTGAAAGCAGTCCAGACCTACTATGCTCAGCACCCTGAAGAAATCAACGCAGCGATCGCGACTGCGGCTGCAGAGCGCTAACACCTGTGTGCGGCTCTAGACTCAAGCCAGCACCGCCTCAGACTTTGTGCAGACAGCACGGCGCACGGCTAGCCAAACTGTCCTTGGACTCATCGCCGCTGCGACCACAAGCGCGATCGCGATCACCATCTCAATGCAGCCTTTAGCGGTCGACAGTTTTTGCGACCTGAAGGAGTGCCATTGATTCACGTCAGACTAAATTAGATCGCAGCTTTTCAGGATTGATCTGAAATTGAATGCTTGGTGCCTTTCTTTTACCAGGCAATTCTTGAGCACCGAGAACATAACCTTCTTGCTGCAATACCTCAACTGTACGCCAGAAAATTTGATTGTTTCGCGAGGAATTACTCCCCAGTAAGTCAAGATTTTTGAACAAATACTGCTTGGAAATGGCTAAATACTGCCCATCTTGGGGAGAATCCCACTTGAGTCGGCTAGCTAGGTAAAGCAGCAGCTTGGTCCGATAGTCATTTTTGGTATTGCTGCCCAGTTTTTGAGTCACATCCACATCGCCAGCAAACAGTACATAATCGCCGGTACGGCTAGGTCCTTCAAAAAACTCCAAAGAGACCGTGTAGGAATCAGCTAATTCATATGTGTAGTCAGCCGCCTTGACTAGATCAAAGTCGCGTGAGAGGTTTTCGATCTTATAGCTTCTAATGCGTAGGATGCTCTTGATGATTACCTCTGCTCCAATTTTGTTGCCTTCCCTTAACGACTTCGCTAAAACTAGTTCAACTCGATGCAGTGCTACTAGATCACGGTTTAATTGCGATCGCACTTTGGCATGAAAACTACCGCCTTTAGCACGTGAATAGCCCAGATTTTCTAGTAAATCATTGGAGCGAAACGTCACTAGTGGACCATTGTTCTGTTCGGCTGCCAGCTTGTAAAGATAGAGGACAATACCCACCTGCCGAGGGTTAAGAAAGGTCAGAAGTGCCATGAAGAGGCGCTGAATCCGACGGTCCTGTATTTTTTCAAGCCCCTTACCGATACCTTGAGCCGCTAGGGTTTCTAAATCAAGGCTGTCGTATTGCTGCTTCAACTCTTCCCACTCATCAGTGGTCAAATCCTCAAGCGGAACCCGTCGGGTAACGGCAACCTCGCCAGTGTCATTTGTATCGGCCTCAACCCGCATCTCCAAATAGTAGCCGTCACCATCAGAGCGCAGAATCGGTAGACGGATATCAGGATTATGGATAGAGGCTCCAGCTCTGGGCAGAACCATGAGCAACTGTCCATCGACTGGAAAGGTCAGGTCTTTTTCACTCAAAGTCATAGGGATGGAAGGATAAGCATGGAGGAATTCTACTAGACATCATGAGTTTCGATCTCATTCAGCTCAGATTCAGTTGCTGTTACAGAAAACCCGCGCTCTAATGCCTCAGCCACGAGCAGCAGAAAGGCTTCTGCTCTATCATGCCGGCGTATGTTTTTACGCTCCTGCTCTATCACTCCCGCGTCTGAGTACCTCTATCACTCCCGCGTATGCATCAAAAAAGTTCTATCACTCCGGCGTATAGTTTGGTCTATCACTTTCACGTACAAATTTTATAGGCTGTAGATTAAAACCGACTACCTGAACAGGCTAGCGCAACCGTTCTATCACTCCGGCGTATAGTTTGGTCTATCACTCCAGAGGATATCAACTTCTGGTTCTATCACTCCGGCGTATAGCTCGTTCTATCACTCCGGCGTATAGCGGTTCTATCACTCCGGCGTATAGCGCTTCTAGGCAGGCTTGCGGCATGTTTCGTGGGTAAAGTTTAGGTGTTTAATAGATTGCAGCTACCTCTAGTGCGTCTGTTCTAGAGCTGATAGAAAAGAGCTTAGTTCCACTACTTGGAGGTTTTCACGTCATGAAGCAATGGCTATACATAAGCCACTGTTTAGCTAAGTCTAGTCAAATGTGCCAAAAGTGGTCACTTTACAGTCAGTAAGAAACCGGGACAGAGCCTCGCGAAAGTCTCAACTATCCCGGTTTCCTGAATCCCAGCTGAAAAACTAGCCATTCTTCAGCACGGTTTCTGTATCTGCATCATAGCAGTCCTCATTGCTCATGCAGCAGTAGTCTTGACCAGAAAGCTTGCAGCTTCTGGCAGATTTCTGTCGGTTTGCGGAGCTGGTAGCTTTTGCTGTGGTGAAATGACAGACAAGCAGGAGATCGAGGTCAAATGAGTCTAGATAGAGTCTAGCTGAACCGGTTCCAAGCAAATGGAGCCGCTATGACTATTGCCCAATTAACCAACAGCTTTGAATACGTTCGGGAACAGGATGATCATTTCCTGTCCCTCTTTCCCCATCGGTTTGATTACATTTGGGCAGAGCATCCAGGTCCAAGTGCTGCAGTTGAGTGGAAAACTGAAAGCCGCCACCCTTTGTCAGATCGCCTGATACAACAGGGTGCTTACCTCTACGGTGTGCGTTTTGGTGCCGAAACCAACTACTGCCTGCTGGACATTGATGTCAGTAGTGCCTATCACCCTACGCGCGATCCGTTCGCCATCGCCCGCATCGCTGCCGCCTTGGAGCCGTTGGGGCTAGTGCGGTATCTAGCCTGCACTTCCAGCTACAGCAATGGTTTACACCTCTATTTTCCCTTTCAGCAAGCTCAAAGCTCCTGGCAGCTAGCGATCGCACTTGCATGCTTACTGGAAAACGCAGGCTTTAAGCTCCAACCTGGGCAGCTGGAAGTTTTTCCCAATCCAAAGCCCTATGCAGCAGATGGCACGGTTAGCCTCTTTAATGCCCATAGGCTCCCGCTCCAAACTGGTTCCTACCTGCTCAATGAATCCTTCCAGCCCATCTGGGGTGATACGCACACATTCGTCAGTCAATGGCAGCTGTCCCAACAACGGAATGAGCTTGACAGCAAAGCGCTCAAACAACTGCTCAAGCAGGCAAAGCGCAAGCATTTCGGCATCTCAGGTAAAGCCGAGAAGTTTGTAAACGACTTGAACGCTGAAATTGAATTGGGTTGGACTGACAGCGGTCAAACCAACCGGCTCCTGGGACGCATCACGATGCGAGCGTACATCTTTCACCA
>JARCMD010000377.1 GCA_030248885.1 Leptolyngbyaceae cyanobacterium MP9P1.79
CAGTGTAGGAATAATCGCTTGGCATCAATGTTGGAGATTACACCCCGCTTAGCGCGATACTCTTCTCCATTCATAGTGCGAACGCCAACTGCTCGCCCATCTTCTATAAGTACCTTATGCACCCGCTGATCCGTCAAAATCACCCCACCTAGGCTTTGTACCAAATTGACCAAGGCTTGCACTAGGGCACCTGTCCCACCCTTGGGTCTTGCCATGCCTGGATCATGTCGCATTGCCATCATAAGTGCGCCAATACCCAAGTTCTTTTGGGAGGGAGGGGCACCTAGTTCAGCCGCAAGCCGCGCCAAGGGAGCTTTGAGTAACTCCAGGTCAAACCACTCATTTAATACATCTTCTGCACTTCCCAGCATGGTACGTATAAAATCCAAAGTCATATCAGGGGAACCAAGCACTGAGAATAAATCCTTCAGTTTCTCAACGTTGTAGTTGCCAGCAATGTCCACGATCGACTTGGGAGGAGCATTAAACATCGGAATCATAGCTCCGATCACCCGATGCCAGAACTTGGTGAATTCAGCATACTTCTGAGCATCGCGGGCGCTGTAGCGCTCGATTTCAGCGCACGTTTTTTCGAGGGAACGATGACCCAGAAAATATCGACCATCGGGGTGGGGACAAAAAACAACCGGATCACAGAATAGATACTCCAACCCGTATTTGGTCAGTTCTAGTTCCTCTACAACTGGGCCTAGATGAATAAACTCATGGTCGATCGCACACAGGTTGAACTTAAAACCAGGAGCCTCATCTGGTATAACTTCCTCCGTTGTCGCCGCCCCTCCTGGAACGGGGCGCTTTTCTAGAAGTAAAACGCTGTAGCCTGCTTTCAGCAAGTAAGCAGCGCAAACTAATCCATTGTGACCTGCGCCAATAATGACAACATCATAAACCTGCATAAACCAAAACTCCTGAAAGGTAGCTGAACAGAGGAAGCTAAAGACTATTTCACATTATCTATGGTTTACTCGACTTTAATCTAGTTTTGGTAATAATACTTCCCTGTACTAATTCCGTCCCTCAGTTGGGGTGGTTTAATAGTTGAAGTCTTTGGCAGTAAACTTAACGTTTTTAACACTCCCAAAACCATCTATCGGTTAGATTTATATAAAAATCTGTTAAGGGAGGAAATAAATTAAGTCAAAAGACTAGATCCACTGCTAGACATGGTTTGAAATGCGCTCGATATTAGTAAATTGAATGAGCAGCTTCGGTTCTCTTTTGGAGTTCTTATGATTCTTGGAAGTAAATCATCTAGATGCCTAAATCAATCAATTCCGATCGTAAATCATGCTCCAAACGTGCTCTATTCCTCTAGGCTCAGTGATAATCCATCAAGAGAAGGATGAACTAGATTAACTATTATGAAATGCTCTCATATAGGTCATGACTTTAAACCTGATTAATCCTGATTAATATAGAGAGGATAACTGAGAATGGTATTAACACTAGACGATACGAAGCGCACAGCAATTGCCTCTAAACTGGCAGACATGAAGGCGCTACAAGAACTATTGATTGCTAACGAGCAAACATTCCTGTCCGAGTGTTCTGACCAGGATATCTGTAAGTGTTTGCAAGACATGCTGGAAGACGATCGCAAAAACATGGGTATTTTGGAAACTGTGATTGTGCAGTATGGCGTTCAAGGTGAGCCGAAACAAACCACTACTGAGATGATCAAGGAAATCCATAAACTTATGGAAGGATCTGAGTTGACTCTGTTTGAAAAAGTGGGACAGCATGAACTGCTCAAGCACCAGCAAGTCATGTCAGGATTGTTGGTCCACAAGGCAGCCCAAGTAGTTGGAGCTGACATTGAAGTCGCTATCACTCCTCTCAACACAGTCAACTTTGAAAACCGCGCCCATCAAGAACAACTGAAGGGAGTTCTGGAAATTCTAGGTGTGCGTGAACTGACCGGAAAAAACCCCGATCAAGGACTATGGGCCAGAGTTCAGGATGCAGTAGCTGCCTTGACAGGGGTTGCGGGTAGTGTTATCTCTCGCGCAGATGACGAAATGAACATTCAGGATGTGATTCGGATGGATCACATGAAGGTTAACACCCTGTTTATGGAGATCGCTGGTACGGAAGATCCACAGAAGATTCAAGAGTTCTTCGGTCAAATTTACAAGGATCTGACTGTACACGCAAAAGCTGAAGAACAAGTGGTTTACCCTGCTGTCCGTCCCTTCTACAGCGACACTCAAGAACTCTATGACGAGCAAGCTGAGATGCAAGTTCAACTGGACGAAATCAAATCTCTTAGCCCCTCTTCTCCCCAATTCAAGGAGAAGGTAAGCCAGTTGAAAGAGAAGGTGATGGATCACGTTCGTCAGGAAGAAAGCACGATGTTCACTGCCATTCGCAACAACTGTAGTGATGAGCAAAAAGAACAGTTGGCAACTCAGTTCAAAGCTGCCAAGAGCCAACTCCAAACTCAGCTTGCTGCTTCAATGAAGTAAGTGAGTCTGGTTATTTTTGACGAGCATCTAAGCTCAGTTTAAATAACCAAGTTTGATTATTTAAATCACAAGGTTCTGTAGTCTCTTCCTTCAAGCTCCCGTCATTCTCTAAATTGAATTTAGCAGAGATGATGGGAGCTTTTTCTTACTAATTTTCTTACTAATTCTGGGTTCGATCGCGTCTTAGAGGATGTTTTAAAAGGGTCAGCTTGAGCCTTAAATGCAACTCGGAGGAGTGATCACAAGTCCCAGAATCCTGATCTCTCGTATAAGCTTCTCAGTGATTAGGGTAGCTAAAGACACGCTGGATGACTTTTCAAACGTCCTCTTAGCTTGTTTAATTAAGTCCTACACTTTTGGAATTCAAAATTAAGTAAGCTCACATCAATTTAAGAGCTTAAAAACCCTGGTTAAGGAGTGTAAAAGTTGATGATGGATATTTTGGAATTAATCGCAGCCGATCATCGAACTGTAGATACCCTCTTTGCAGAAATCGAAAGTGCTGAAGACATAGAAACTCTATATGAAATATGCAACCAGTTATATGAGGAATTGAGCTTCCATACTGAAGCTGAAGACGCTGTATTCTACCCAGCCTTACAGGCTTTTGAAGCTGTAGATGCTTTGCTTAGGGAAGCAGAAGATGAACATGTAGAAATTAAGGATTTATTAGAAGAGATCAAAACACTGAGTCCCAGTTCTCCTCAATTCAGAGCTAAGATTACTGATTTGAAAGCTGCTGTGCAACACCACGTTGAGGAAGAAGAAAGTCAGCTATTCACGATCGCCAGAGAACTCATGAGCCAGGAAGATCTAGAGGTTCTTAGTGATGAATTTGAAGGAGTGAAAAACGAAGTTAAAGAAGCCATTTTAGTGGCGCTAGTTCGATGACGTCAAAGGACATTTAATAGACGATCGAGAATGGATTGCCAATGGCGTAAAGTAGAGTCTTGCCATTCTCTACGATCGCTCCATGACCCGCACTGCTCATGACCAGTTTGCCAAAAACTACCTCCGTGATCTCTTCGCCAACTCTGGCACTGTGCAGCTAGGGTATACCGTCACGAGTGAAGTGAAGGAGGTTGACCTTTATTTTCAGCCTAACCCAGACGCGATCGAGGCTTTGCAAGCATTAGGATTACTGGGTCGGGTTGCTTCTACATTTTGCCTCATCGAACCCTACAGGAATGCAGTGCAGGTAGAACATGTGCAGGCTTGCCTAAGCAAGTTACTGGAGGCTTGTCTTCAGCAGCGCCGGGATGCCAAGCGCGATCGAGTTCCCGCCAAACAGGTGAGGCTACCACATCTTTGGATTATGGCTCCAACAGCATCCCAAGCACTGATGCAGAGCTTTTGCGCTCAGGAGAGTGAGCAGTGGGGAGAAGGAGTTTACCTGTTGCCTGCCTCGCTGCGTACAGCGATCGTTGTCCTTCATCAACTCCCCATAACTCTTGATACACTATGGTTACGGTTGTTGGGTCGCGGTTCTGTTCAGACCCAGGCAATTTCAGAACTCATTGCCCTTTCCCAGGCTTACGCTTTTCGCAACGTTACCCTCGAACACCTTGCTAACCTTGACTTAATTATGAAGACTCGCCAAAAACGCCTCTCAAAGGACGAGCAGGAATTGCTCACCAATCTTTCCCCAGTCTACAAACTTTGGAAAGCAGAAACGATCGAGCAGGGACGACAAGAAGGACGACAAGAAGGACGACAAGAAGGACGACAAGAAGGACGACAAGAAGGACGACAAGAAGGACGACAAGAAGGACGTGTTGAATCGCTCTCTCGAATACTTCCGGTGCTGTTACAGGTGGGGATGACGATCGAGCAAATTGCTGAACAACTCCAAGTAGATGTTGAAGTGGTCAGGCAGCTTGCTCAGAACACTTAAACTTAAGCAACCAAGCTGATTTAAGTCGTTAGTCCGAGATCTGATGTGTTTCGCAAACTTATCCTCGAACACCTTGCCAAACTTGAACTGATTATGAAAACTCGCCAAAAACGCCGCTCAAAGAGCTATCAGGAATTGCTCGACGAAATCTCTCCACTCTATGAACGCCTGAAAGTAGAAGCGCTCGAACAAGGACGACGAGAAGGACGACGAGAAGCACAACAAGAAGCACAACAAGAAGAACATTCTATATTTCTCTCTCGGGCAGTTCCGTTGCTGTTACAAGTGGGAATGACGATCGAGCAGGTTGCTGAGCAACTTCAGATGGATGTTGAAGCAGTCAGACAGGCGGCTCAGAACACTTGAATTCGGGCAATCAGCCTGCTTTAGGCTATTTCCAGGAAAGACTATACCAAGGGACGTAGGGGCGAAGCATTCGACAGATAAACCTGTGAATTGACCAGAAAGTCATTGCCCGAACGCTTCGCCCGTGCAGGGATAAAATCTTTCTCAGAAATCTCCTTAAGACGTTAGTTCAAGAGTTAAGCTTCTGTCGAGGGTAAACTTGGGAGTGATTTATCAAGACCCATTATGGATGTGATAAGCGGGTTGCCGAAATCCTCGTATTCTTTTGGTCAGCCCCCTGTGTACTATGGGTATGGCATTATGGCTTCACTCATCCACAATCGGGACCTCCAGCATGACCGCAGCGACTTCCAACCCTCCATCTGCAACCCCCACTTTTTGCGAAGGCATTCAATATTTCAGTGAGACAACGCCAGGGTTTGAGACCTATGGGCAGGAGCCTGCGATCGGCCCCGATGCGAAAGCGATCCCCAGCCCCACCGATAAAGCTGCCGTCTTCCAGACCCTCCTCTACGCCGATGCCCTGCGTTACCTAACCCTACAAGTTACCGCCAGCAAGGCCTCTGGACACCCCGGTGGATTTGCCAGTCAAGCCGAAGCCTATGCCGCGTTAGTCATGCTGGGCTACAAAAATATTTTGACGGAAGTTGGTCACCACGCCCCCGGCTTCTACAGCGCCCTGTTTCTCGATCGCTCCCTGGAAGCAATGGGGATCACGACAGTTCAGCAGTTGCGCGATCGGTTCCGTGAAAAACACGGGCTATTGGGACATCTGTCAGGCTATATCCCCGGTGTGCTTGCTCCCGCTGGCCCCCTCGGACAAGGACAACACTTCGCCATGGCAGCCGCCCTCCTTCATCGGCAGACGCTTTTTCCCTTCACCGTTGGCGACGGCGGCTTAGGTGAGCCATATATCGTCAGCAGCATGGCGCACTTCCACACCGCCTATCCCCAAGCCACTAACTTTTTGCCAGTGCTGGTTTGGAATGGCTACTCTCAGGAACATCACAGCATGGTATCCCTCAAATCCAATGCCCAAATGGAAGCCTTCTGGCGGGGCAATGGATTTGAGGAGGTGATTTTAGTCAACGCGAAGGATTTTGACGATCGGAATCAGCAGGGAGACTACGTAGACAGCACTGTTTTCTCCCTAGAAAAGCGCCTTGCCTTCACAGAAGCCATGCTCGTAGCGACTGACAAAGCGGCCCGTTCTGCTTTAGGTGGCACGTTAACGGTATTGATTATCAAGCAACTCAAGGGAGCCGGGGTTCACGCGAGGGGAGCCAAGTCCCATAATCTCTATCCAAAAGATACCCTCGACAGTCCCCACATTATGGAGACGCTAAAGACGATCGCCCTCACTCCTGCTGCCTGGGAACTGGTGCGTATCAACTGCGATCGGGCGGGGGGCGGTGCAGCGGCAAAAACAGCGGTTACGGAATCCGAGTTACCCTTGGCAGACTTGGGGCAATTACCCTTGGAGGAATATACTGTGGGCGGCGAGGCTAAGGTTTCCACGACAGCAATGGGGCGGCTGGTAGCCACGGTGGGAGAGCGCGATCGAACCTTCGTGGTTACTAATGCTGATGGCAACGAAGCTTCTGGGATCGCCAACATCAACCAAGCGCTGAAAATCATTCACCCCACCCCAGATGACCTCTACAACCAGAGTCCTAACGGGCAAGTTTACGAACCCCTGAGCGAGGATGCCTGCGCGGGACTGGCAGCGGGATTGTGCCTGATGGGGGCGCGGACGCTCTGGTGTTCCTACGAATCCTTCGCCATCAACGGCTTACCCATCTGGCAGACGGTCACTCAGGCGATGGCAGAACTGCGCCGCCCCACACCATCCACGATCGCCCTTTATACAGCGGGAGCATTGGAGCAAGGACGCAATGGCTGGACCCACCAACGCCCTGAAATCGAAGCCTACTATGCCGCCATGATGCGAAATGGCAATATCTTTCCGCTCTTTCCCCCCGATGCCAACAGCATTCAAGTTTGCTACGAGTGGGCGCTCAGCACGAAAAATAAGGGCATCGCCATCATCGCCAGCAAATCGCCACTCCCCATCCGCACTACGTTTGCACAAACTCGGCAGGGATTGAGCGATGGGGCAGTCATGCTCCAAAAAACTCCTGGGGATAAAACGATCGCTTTTGCCGTGGTGGGAGACATGAGCTTGATGCCGGTGTTTGAAGCTGCCAAGCAATTGGCGACCCAAGGCATAGGCGTGAAAATTTCCTCGGTGATCAACCCCCGTCGCCTCTATCGCGCCTCTGATGTGGCTTGGAAAACTTGCTCTGAGCCAGATGGCGGGTTTTTGGATGATGCAGGCTTCGATCGCCTCTTTGGTGCCGATGCCCTGATTGGAGTGGCAGGGGGAGCCAGTGGCATGTTGGAACCCGTAATGCTCCGCAGCATGGCGAAGCGAGATACCTTTGCCTGGAAACGGGGTGAAACCACAGCCAGCGCCGGGGAATTGATGGCGTTCAATGGTTTGACGGCCGAAGCTCTAGTGAAACGGGCGATCGAATTACTTAAGTAGACAGCTCTCCTGGGATTGTGGTGGAAACTGTAGTGCAGGCTTCTAGCCTGTGCGGGCAAGATGCCCACCCTACGGAGACTTCCATTTATCTAATCACCTAAAACTCAGAAGAGCCAAATAGATTCACCGATGACTCAACCCAAAATCATTGTTCTAGACGACGATCCCACGGGATCGCAGACCGTTCACAGTTGCTTATTGCTCACGCGCTGGGACGTGGCAACGCTGCAACTGGGATTGAGCGATGCATCCCCCATTTTCTTTGGGCTGACGAATACCCGATCGCTGTCTCCAGAAGAGGCAAAAACCGTCACCGTGGAAGCCTGCCGTAACTTGAAACAAGCCTTGGCGCTAGAAAATATCTCCGACTTTTTGCTCGTCAGCCGTTCCGACTCAACCTTGCGGGGCCACTACCCGATCGAAACCGATGCCATTGCCCAAGAACTCGGCCCCTTCGATGCCCACTTTCTGATCCCTGCATTTTTTGAAGGCGGCCGCTTCACTCGCGATAGTGTCCATTACCTCGTGGTGAACGGCGTGCCCACTCCAGTGCATGAAACCGAGTTTGCCCGTGACTCCGTATTTGGCTACCACCATAGTTATTTACCCAACTACGTAGCCGAAAAAACCAAGGGCGCGATCGTCGCTTCCCAAGTTGAGCGCTTCCTGCTGGCAGACATTCGCGCTGGGAGCCAAGACCGCTTGCGCCACCTGTCCCACAACCAATGTGCGGTTGTCGATGCTGAAACCCAGGCAGACCTCGATCGCTTTGCCGCCGATATTTTGACCGTAGCCGCCGAAGGTAAGCGGTTTCTGTTCCGCAGTGCCGCCAGCATTTTGACTGCCTTGGCTGAGCTTCCCCCGCAACCGATCGCCGCTGAAGCCATGGCGCAATACGTGCGGGACGGCAAATCCGGCGCGGTTCTCGTCGGTTCCCACGTCAAAAAAACGACGGAACAACTTACAATTCTGCTTCAGGAACCACAGACCGTTCCGGTTGAAATTGAAGTGGCGAAGTTGCTAGCGGACTCGACCCAACGCTCCAGCTTACTCACTCAAGCCCTGCAAGCCATTCAAGCCGCTCACGCTGATGGCAAAACCCCCGTCATTTTCACCAGCCGCCAAGAGCTAACCTTTGAAACAGTCCAAGCTCGTCTAGATTTTGGGGTCGCTATCTCTGCCCTACTGATGGAAATCGTGCAAGGCTTGCCTGCCAATCTCGGTTTCCTGGTCAGCAAGGGCGGTATCACCTCCAATGATGTCCTCAGCACGGGGCTGGCATTACCAACCGCTCGGCTTTTGGGACAAATCTTGGCTGGCTGCTCTGTTGTCCGCACTCCCCCCAACCATCCCCGGTTCCCAAATTTGCCCGTGGTACTATTTCCTGGAAATGTCGGTAATGCCGATGCCTTGGCGATCGTCTTCCAGCGCTTAAGCCAACCGATGGGCGATCGGTGAATCCTCAAAGCCCTTCAAAAACATTAGTCAAAGTTAACTTGTTTATTTGACTCGTAATTGAATCAGCTTCAGCGCCGAGCGCCGACTTCACCTCGTTGAGCAAATGCTTGCTTTAAGCCCTTTGCTACATCGTCTACTGCTTGCTTTGCCTTAGGTACTACGCCCGCCAACCCAAAAAATTCATGGGTTAAACCATCGTAACGCTGCAAATGCACTGGAACACCTGCATCAATCAAACGCTGGGCATAGCCCTCTCCTTCATCCCGTAGTGGGTCAAACTCAGCCGTGATCACGATCGCTGGTGGTAAGCCTCTGAGACTAGTTGCTAGCATGGGGGCTGCATAAGGCTCGTGTCCCTGAACCTTATTCTCCAGATAATACGTCCAGAACCACGACATCATTGCAGCATTCAGGGGCTTAGCGTTGACATTTTCAAGGTAGGAAGGTGTGTTCATGGCGCTGTCAGTGACAGGATAGATCAGTAGCTGGGCAATGGGTAGCCGATCTCCTTCATCTCGCGCTTTCAGGCAAGCGACAGTGGCTAAGTTACCCCCTGCACTTTCACCCCCGATCGCCACGCGCAGCGGATCGCCACTCAGTTGCTGGGCGTTTGCTAGCACCCATTGCAGGGCAGCAGCAGCATCTTCAACAGCGGCGGGATACTTATACTCTGGGGCTTGGCGATAGGCAACCGAAACTACGATGCACTCAGCCGCATTGCAAAGGGCGCGACAGGAGGGTTCATAGACTTCAAGATTAGCAATTACCCAACCCCCCCCGTGAAAATAAACCAGCACAGGAAAGGGTCCATCACCTTTAGGTGTATAGATTCGTGCCAAAATATTGCCCGCAGAACTAGGGATCAAAATGTGGCTAATTTTGCCAACGGGTTCTGGATTTGGCTTGATCAGGCTCAACGATCGCGCCCCAGTGTTCTCTGCAATCATTTCTTCAGCCGCATTCTTGAGCGTCGGTAGATTGCGGGCATTTTCTGGCGACGAGTGTTCGATCGGTGGTGTGCCAAACTTAGAGAACTCATCCAGAACGGCTTGCATCTGTGAATCGATCGGCATAATAATTTTCCCGCTGCTATCGTTCAATTGGATAATCTCATACCAAGTTTAGAGAAGTCGGTTTCAACTTCCCTATGTCTCAAAGATGATCTTGGAGGGTGAGAGGTGTGATATTTAGGAAAGTTGATTGTCTATTGCATGATTCACTTCTGCTTTGCTTTGCACAACTTTAACAATGAAAAGCGAGAGAAGATTATCATGGCTAGTTGTTTTCATGTGTCGGAATTTAAGCGAGTGTTGCTGCTGATTACCTAGTACATAGCGGCGCAAGTCTAGATGCGCTGTAACAAGAGGCTTAAGCCCCTTGCCTGAGTTTCGCAATGGTAACCTCACTTACGCCGCAGACTACTAGCGCCTTCTATTATCTTGGCACAAGAATATTTAAGACGAAACCAGCCTGAACAGTGGAGACCTGAAATTGAGTTGATGATCGACATGCACCATCAGTTTGGAAACCACAAGGATGACCGCAAGCTAAGATTTAGGTGCGGTTGCCTTGGGTATTGAGTAGAGATTTAGCTCGATCGATTTCCTGGGGAGTTCCTTCCATAATCAGCAAAAAGCTGCCATTGGAAACCTGCTGACTGTGAGTCTTAGCCTGCTCTGAGGTTAGTCCTAAGCCAAGCATCGCTCCCGTCAATCCACCTGCTGCTGTGCAAATTCCACCGCTCAGTAACACAAAGGCGATCGTAGACGATAACGCCAGTGCGCCTACTCCCGGTAGAGCAATGAGTCCGGCCCCCAGCAGCAATCCAGTTGCACCCCCTGCAAAATTGCCAATCAAAAAGCCTTTTTTGAGTCCCGCTGCGGTGCCTGTGACCATGCCATGAGGGTTGGCAGGTAGCTTGGGCTGTAGGTTATTCTCGCCTAAGCCATGACCCAGTAGGAAAATCTGTGCGATTGGCAAGCCTGAAAGAATGAGGTGATCGAGGGCTTGTCCTGCGGCTTCACGACTAGAAAACGTGCCGATCACCTGTCGGCGCTGGGTCAGAATGGTAGTTAGCATTGAATAATTCCAAAAGCGAGAGCTTTTTCTGTATCTTTAGCTACTATTCTATCTGTTTGTTTGCCCACGAATGGCACGATCTAGCACATGTCAGCAATTTTTGACAAAAAAAACGATCGTAGGAAGGAGTAACTTACCCACGATCGCAACAAAACAGCAGATCTGATGTTTGATATTTAGTTTTTAATAAGCTGGAAATTGGGCAAGGGCAAAGCAGTCGTGCAGAAAACGGTTCAACCAGCAGAAAAAACAAACTTGAACCCCTAGGATTAGGAAAATGCCTCGCTGAGAGTAGCAGGTTCTTCGATCGTCAGCGCCACTTCATCCTCTTCACCTGTCCGAATCCGCACCGCTCTACTCACCGGAATCACAAATAACTTACCGTCCCCAACGGTGTCTGTTCTGGCTGTTCTAACGATGGTGTCAACAACAGCATCGGTCATTTCATCATTCACCACAATTTCAATTCTGACCTTGGGTACAAAGTCAACCGTAAAAGGCTTTCCTTCCATGTTGAGGAGTCCAAGAAACGCCATGGGTCGTCCCTTCTGTCGTCCAAAGCCCTTTGCCCCGGTGACGGTCATGCCCTGAATACCGAGCTTGACCAACGCTTCCTTTACGGCACCCAGTTTAGTGGGCTGAATAATGGCAAGAATTAAGTTCATGATGACTGGTATTTATGAATATCTTCGAGAGTCGATGTAAGAGCGTGTGTGCTGAACATAACGATGGTTTTTAAGATGGTTTAGAAGCTTTGGATGCATCGGACTGATCGCGTAACGGATGCTCCAGATCAGCCGGCAAAATAGGGGCTTGCCTTTGATCAAGCTATCGCCAATGAGGTAAGCGAGTCCGGCGACGAAGAAGGCGATCGAAATGCCGATCGCTGTCATAGAGTTAGTTTTGGCGCTTCCTGCTCCAGTCAGTCAATAGTAAAAGATGCCGCAGACCATAAACGAATTTGTTGCTAAGCCCAACAGGGGAATGACGATCGTTTTGAAGGGATTATGCTCCTCATCTAGCAAGTGTCTCAGCGTTGCAATTAAGGTTACGCCACAGGTGATGCCGTAGAGCATAAATGTACCAATGTTGGAAACCAGCGTGACGATCGTGACATTATCCACACTCTGCACGGCATACGCCCCAATGAGGGCCGACAGTCCAGCTAAAAAATAGATGCCAATATGGGGTGTATTGTAGCGACCATGCAAAAATCCAAAGACTGCTGGCAATTCCCGATCGTTGCCCATGGCGTAGCTAATCCGTACGCCAGTTGACAGTGACGAAAGGGCTGTTCCAATCAATGCCATCACCACGGTACTGGCGATCGTAATTTGCAGCAAAAATCCATTGCCAAACAACAGAGTATCCCCCAAAATCTTGGCAATGTCCCCGATCGGCGCACCTGATGAAAGTGCCGCCGCAAATCCAGTCACCGTTTTACCATCAATGGTGGCGGTATATTGACTACCAATGAAGAAGTTGGCGGCAAAGTACTCAAAAAAGTAGCAAATACAGGCTTGAATAAACAGCGATAGAATCACACCTCCAGGAATATCCCGTTGCGGATTAACTGCTTCTCCTGCCATGGCAGTCGCGGATTCAAATCCCACCAGGAGCAGAATGGCGATCGTCGCTTGATAAATTAATCCCAGCAAATCATGGGGAACTACAACACTCAGGGCATTCGCATGTTCATAGGTGACATTGGGATGTCCCAAACGATACACAATCATCAACAATCCTAAAAATACTAATGATGTGATTTGCACAACATTGATAACGATGTTGACCAGTGTAGATCCCGTAACCCCGATCACGGCAATGCTACCTACTAATGCAGCAAAAATGAAACAGATTAAAGCTTTGCTAAACCAACCAGACGCAAAGTTAGGATTAAACAGCTGTCCAATATAAACGACGAGGGTTCCCATAAAGCTGATCATAATACCGGGATAAACCCAGTAATAGAGATGGGCCGCCCAACCCGTCACAAACTTCGCTAGACGAGCTAAGCGGAAATGCTTGTGTTCTTCCTTCGCTAGAATTGCAGCCTCGGCATAGTAGTAAGAACTGCCTGCGCCCGCATCAGGATAGGCTTTGGAAAGTGTGGCATAGCAACTGGCCGTGAGCAGGGCAATGACAGTTGCGAGGGCGATCGCTGCCCACATATTTTTGGCAGAGTCGGGAGGAGCTTGCAGTTGGTAAGTTGTCCATAGAAAAGCGCCTGGTGCAATCAGCGCCATCGCGTTGATCGTAATCCCTACCAGTCCAAGTGTGGGCTTCAGTTAGCTACTTGACTGAGTCATATTTAGTTATTACATCTCTCAGTATTGTGAATATTATCTTGAGGGGGTGAAGATTCACAAGTCTGTATCTCACAATACGATTAGACTAGTATTCTCTGTAACTCCGTTGCAACTGTTGCCACACCTAGCTTTAATTGCAAAGCCAAGTCTTTATACTGTCTTGTAGCTTCTGATACAAATAGTTTCACTCCCTATTTCTACTATGTGTCAGGGTATATATGATTTAAAATAAGTCATTCAAAAAGTAATTCAAAGCAAGTTGCCATCACTGAATTTCAAATATTTTTGAAGCTATATTCCTTTAGTTGTCTGCTTTCGCATTAGTCAATTTGACGTTAATGGTTTCAGTCGCTGGAGAAGAACCATGGAATCCGATCCTATGAACGGGAAACATTCTGAAACTACGCATTCTGAAACTGCAACTGTAGAATTTCTTGCTCCATCATCAGATGATCCAATGGCAAAGGAGGAGAAGCGTAAAGGTAAGAAACATAAAAAGTCCAAACTCAAAGGCACAGAACTGACGGTTTCTCACCATCCCTCCGATCGCGAAGAAGCGGGTTCAGAACTTTCCGATAAAAAGTACGAAAAAGAGCTTGCCCAACTGCAAGTGGAACTGGTGAAACTCCAGTACTGGGTAAAGCACACAGGTGCGCGGATTGTGATTCTGTTTGAAGGACGGGATGCCGCAGGGAAAGGTGGCACAATTAAGCGGATTACTGAACCCTTAAATCCGCGTGGTTGTCGGGTTGTGGCTCTGGGAACGCCAAGCGATCGGGAAAAAACTGAATGGTATTTTCAGCGATATGTAGTCCATCTACCCGCAGCAGGTGAAATTGTTTGCTTCGATCGCAGTTGGTATAACCGTGCTGGAGTCGAGCATGTCATGGGATTTTGCACCAATGAACAGTATCAAGAATTTCTCCAGACCTGTCCTGAATTTGAGCGAATGCTGGTCAGATCTGGAATCATTTTGCTGAAGTATTGGTTCTCAGTCAGTGATGATGAGCAGGAGCGCCGGTTTCAATCTCGCACGACTGATCCAGCCCGCCGCTGGAAGCTAAGCCCGATGGATTTGGAGTCACGCGATCGTTGGGTGGAATATTCCCAGGCGAAGGATGCTATGTTTGCTCATACCAATATTCCTGAAGCGCCCTGGTTCACTGTTGAAGCCGATGACAAAAAGCGGGCCCGCCTCAACTGCATCAGCCACGTTATCAGCAAAATTCCTTACGTGGATATGACTCCAGAACCGCTGAAGCTATCGCCGCGTAAGGCTGCTCCTGAGTACGTGCGGCCACCGCGCAACGAGCAGTTCTTTGTCCCTCAGCTCTATTAATGGCAAGGGATGGAGAAAATTTCCTAGATCACGCCCATTCGATTTCACCTCTTATAATCTTGTATCTAAAGGAAAGACAACAACGAGTGGTAATGAACTTCGCTTCCAGGCAATTTGCCAAGTCACCGATCGTGAGAAACTTCCCCCGAAAACGCCTAACCGTTTAGAAGAGCTATGGGCGATCGATGTATTCACTCTGGGCAAAATGCAAGCATGTTTGCCTAAGGATGTATTTAAGTCGATCAAGAACACAATTCAGACGGGTGGCAAGCTGGATGTGTCGATCGCTGGGATCGTTGCCGCCGCCATGAAAGACTGGGCAATTTCCAAGGGCGCACTGTACTACGCCCACGTTTTTTATCCCATGACCAACATCACGGCTGAAAAGCATGATGGGTTTATCTCTGTGCAAAGCGATGGCTCGGCGATCACCGAATTTTCTGCCAAAGTGCTGGTGCAAGGCGAACCGGATGGTTCCTCCTTCCCCAGCGGCGGCATTCGCTCAACCTTTGAAGCCCGGGGCTACACCGCATGGGATGTTACCAGTCCTGCCTACGTAATGGAAACTGACAATGGATCTACTCTGTGCATTCCCACAGTGTTTATTTCGTGGACAGGGGAAGCGTTAGACAAGAAAACACCCTTGCTGCGCTCCAACGCAGCAATGAGCAAAGCCGCAACCCGACTACTGAAATTGCTGGGAAATACAGACGTGGCGACCGTCAACTCTAGCTGTGGCGC
The DNA here is from genome assembly GCA_030248885.1 of Leptolyngbyaceae cyanobacterium MP9P1.79. Taxonomy (GTDB): domain Bacteria; phylum Cyanobacteriota; class Cyanobacteriia; order JARCMD01; family JARCMD01; genus JARCMD01. Next base: position 15,221 of record JARCMD010000377.1, read on the forward strand.
GGAGCAGGAGTACTTCTTGGTGGATGCCCACTTTGCCCATAGCCGTCCCGATATCTTGCTGACGGGTAGAACCCTATTTGGACGACCGGCTGCTAAAGGTCAACAGTTCGATGACCACTATTTTGGCGCAATTCCAGAGCGCGTGCAGGTCTTTATGCAGGATGTGGAAGAGCGTATGTATCGCTTGGGGATTCCGGCTAAAACTCGCCATAACGAGGTGGCCCCTGGTCAGTTTGAGATCGCGCCATTTTTTGAGGCGGCAAATGTGGCCAGCGACCACCAGCAAATGACGATGACCATCCTCAAAAACACGGCGAAGAAGCATGGCTTCATTTGTTTGTTGCATGAGAAGCCCTTTGCTGGCATCAATGGATCTGGGAAGCATGTCAACTGGTCAGTGGGCAATGCCACCCAGGGCAATCTACTTGATCCCGGTGACAATCCCCATACGAACCTGCAATTTTTGCTGTTCTGCGGGGCGGTGATTCGTGGGGTGCATAAGTATGGGCCACTGCTGCGCGCTGTGGTGGCAACTGCCAGTAATGACCATCGATTGGGTGCTAATGAGGCTCCCCCTGCTATTATTTCAGTCTACCTGGGCGTTCAGCTTGAGGATGTGTTTGACCAGATTAAACGGGGCGATGTCAAAAGCTCGGCGTACGCGGGTGTGATGAGTTTAGGTATTCTAACGTTGCCGGAGTTCCCCAAAGATCCAGGCGATCGGAATCGCACGTCCCCCTTTGCTTTTACAGGTAATCGCTTTGAATTCCGGGCAGTTGGGGCTAACCAATCTGTTTCTGGGCCCTTAGTTGCGATGAATACAATTCTGACCGATTCGTTGATTTGGATGTCCGACCACTTAGAAGCTGAGTTGGCAAAAGGAACGGCGCTACAAGATGCGGCGTTTACCGTTCTCAAAGAAGTGATGGATAATCACAGTGCGGTTGTCTTTGGGGGCAATGGTTACTCGGAAGCCTGGCACAAAATGGCTGTGGAGCGGGGGTTGTTAAACTTGCCCACCACCGCCGATGCATTGCCTGTTTTGAAAGAGAAGTACATTGAAGAACTGTTTGAACGAACAGGAGTGCTGTCGGCTGCTGAACTGGAAAGCCGCTTTGATGTCTATGCAGAGCAGTACATTGGGGTCATTGAGATGGAAGCCAAGCTGGTAATCAATCTGGCAAAAACCGTGATTTATCCAGCGGCGTTCCGTTATTTATCAGAGCTTGCTGCCAGTATTTCCAACCTAAAACAAATTGGCATTGAGTTTGAGCAAGACAGTGCTGAAACCGTTGCTGCCTTGACTAAGCGGATGATGGACACGGTGAGCAAGTTGGATAATGCGATCGGCAACCATGATTTCGCTACTGTCGAAGAACATATGCAACACTGCGCCAAAACCCTTCGCCCCCTAATGGATAAGGTGCGCGAGTATGCAGATGCGATCGAAGGAAATGTGGCGGACGATCTGTGGCCCCTGCCCAAGTATCGGGAGATGCTGTTTATTAAGTAACCCAAGGCTGAGATCGCTGAGGAAAAAGTTGCCGCTGTGAGGTGAAGCCTTTGGGAAGTAGCCATGGGCACAAGCCTTAATGAGCTTAGTTGCCGAAGGGAGCATCTCACTTTTGCAACCCTCACCGTTCGGCTGAGCGCTCACATCGAAGCCTAAATCCCTCTCCCCACCTGGGAGAGGGACTTGGATCTTGCTCCCCTTCTCCCCTCTTGGGAGAAGGGGCTGGGGGATGAGGGGGTTGGCGTATCCTCTACAAAACTGAAATGCTCCCGTTGCCGAAGGCTTCGCCCCTACAGGGGAACTGTTTAAGGCTATTCAATCTACGATCCCTGATCCTAGCCAAAGGAAATCACCAGGTAGGCATCTTGGAACTTTGCCCCGGAGACGGGTCTACCGCTGAGTTCTGGTGGCAGAGAAATATTCCGCCTCTGGTCTCCCGCTTCGATCGTGACTTCAGGGCCATTCTGAGTCAGTTTCACCTGTTTTTTATCGAATCCAGGTAAGAACAAGCTCACTTTGCGCTCTGGAATGCTGATAGTCATCGGTCTGGGAGCTTGAGCCGTTTGACTGAAGTCGGGGAGCGCATCCATTAGGGGTTGCCAATCTTGCCCCAATCGGGGAGGCAGGGGACTGATAGTTAGGGGGGCAAAGGCAGTCTGCAAGTCTGGGACTTCTTGAGTGACAACAGAGTCAGGATTGACAATCACCCCCGCTACTGTCAGCCCAATTTGTTGGGCGCTCCCCCAAAGATAGCGAGCAGTGGCCACGTCTAGCGCCTCTGAGGTAGTGACTAGGTAAGCAGCGACCCGCTGGGGATCAGCCAGTGCCGCTTTCCCCTGTTCCAAAATATTGTTCACTTGGTTGGTCGGCTGTCCAAAGTTGTCACTCAGCAAATCCACATTTAAAACTGAGCCAACTAGAGGTTGCAGGAAGGGCAAAACTGTCTTGCCCAGGTCGGAGTCGGTAAAGACTTGCCGGAACCTGCGGATATACCAACTCAGGGTCTCCGGCAGTCCAAACATCCGTAAAGTGCTTTGATCCCCGGAGCCATCGTAGATAATCACATCGAACCGATCGCTGGCGTTATACTCCCGAAGGGCATTCAGGGCCAGGGCCATGTCCATGCCGGGGATCACTCCCAACTCTTGGGCAAAGACAGACTTCAATATAGGAGTACGCAGATATTGGGCTTCCAGCTTTTTCACCTCTTCCCAACTGCGTTCTAGCAAGGTGGCGGTTTGAAATTGCACCGCTTGCAAGTTCGGCATCACTGTCTGGGGATCAGCGCTCAGTGGAGTCTCCAAAAGCGCGCCTAGTGTCGGGTCAGAGTCTTGCCCAATCAGCAACACTCGACTACCATTGTTGGCGAATTTTCTGGCAGTTGCGATCGCTACCGTCGCCCGCCCAATACTATCTTTGCCCAAAAACGTCAGAATAAATGCCATCAAAACCGTCCTAGTGTTGCTTTACTTAAGGTGGCTCTACGTTGGAGTGGCGCTACTTTGCCAGGACTAACTCGTCCTCAAAGAACCATGTAGCAAACTGATCGTCAAACTTGACCAGTAACCCCACTCCACTGCCATCTACCATTTTAAAGTCCTGAATGGTTCCAACCTCTCCCAACCGTTTGATGATCATAGGAGAAACCCGATCTCGTAACCGCCGTACCTTTACCCGTTGACCTCTTTCCATTGCTGCTACTTTGTTGGATAAATGTTTGTTGTGTCGTGAATCCCTCCAAAGTTTACCAGTGTAACGGTATTCTCTAGGGAGTTGAGGAACATAAATGGCTGTGGTCTGCATGTTTGCTAAATCACAATTCCCATGATTCCTATTTTAGAGAGCTACTGGAGCCTAAGAAATGCTGGCAAAAAGAATTCTGCCCTGTTTAGATGTGAAAGCAGGACGAGTGGTCAAGGGAGTCAATTTTGTTAATTTGCAAGATGCGGGAGATCCGGTAGAACTCGCCCAAGTCTATAACCAGGCAGGCGCGGATGAACTAGTGTTTTTGGATATTACAGCGACCCACGAAGACCGCAACATCATTTTTGATGTCGTACAGCGCACGGCGGAGCAAGTTTTCATTCCGTTAACAGTTGGGGGCGGTATCCAAAACGTGGAGACGATCAAACAGTTGCTCCGGGCTGGGGCAGATAAGGTGAGCCTTAATTCAGCAGCAGTGAGGACTCCAGAGCTAATTAATCAAGCGAGCGATCGGTTTGGTAGCCAGTGTATTGTGGTGGCGATCGATGCCCGCCGTCGTCGTGATCCGGGCAATCCGGGATGGGACGTGTTTGTGCGGGGTGGTCGGGAAAAAACGGGGCTGGATGCGATCCTGTGGGCTGAAACGGTTGCCCAGCGGGGAGCAGGTGAGTTGCTGATCACCAGTATGGATGCCGATGGTACCCAAGCTGGGTATGACTTGGAGTTGACCCGAACGATCGCCAGCCGGGTTGGGATTCCGGTGATTGCGTCGGGTGGGGCAGGAAACTGTCAGCACATCTATGAGGCGCTAACCGAGGGCAAGGCTGAGGCAGCGCTTCTGGCTTCGTTGCTGCATTATGGGCAGTTAACTGTTGCTGAGATCAAAACCTATCTCACGGCTCATCAGGTGACGGTGCGATAAAGATTTGGAGACAAAGGGTGGGTTGATACACCCATCTTTCAGGGCGAAGCATACCCTTCGAGAGGAGAGCTACGAGCGATCGTATCTGTTATCCAAATCTGCCAATTTTGCTCCCCAATTTTGCTCTCAAGTATTTCGCTCCTACAATAGCTTGGCTTGGGCATTTCTGAGAACAGTTTATGAAGATGTTAATTAACTTCACAAACATTTATCTTCATGGTTTCTTAAGCTTCATAATTTATTAAGTTAATTTAGCTGAGCTTATTGATTCTATTAGGTTGGAGAACTCGATCGAGGCATGAAGCCTAATGACATCTCTGCTCGATTTGTTACAATGTGTAAACATTAATCAATTGCAGGGACAAATGTAAACGGCTAATGGTCATAATTCTCATTTTTGTAATTGCGTTGGTTGCTTGGTCGTTGCATTTGATGCAGGAAGCAGTCGATCGCAAAGAATTTTCCCTCATGCTAGCTGGCTTCTTGGTTGCCAGTTCTGCGGCTGCGATGCTAGCAGTCTATTTCTTGATGGGAAGTTATGTGGGTTTTATGGCTCATGTTGCTCAATAGCCGTCCAGTCTTGGTGAAGCGTCTTTTCCCTGGTGCAAGTTGTTTCGACCCAGACGAGTCAAGCTTTGTCACAAGCCCCCCTACAAACAACTGACGAACTAGAGAACTTCAGTTTCCCAGAGTGGCGTTAGGGGTAGAACAGCAATCTTCATGTAGTGTTCAAACGTGTGGGTGTGCAATCCAGACACATTGTTGGATAAAGGTTCATCCAAGAAGATCAGCAAGTCTGGAACGCTACTTAGTGACAGACATTGTGTAGAAACACGCAACCTTGCGGAAGCAGAGAAAAGCCTCCTGAAATATTATCAGGAGGACTTTCTCTGCTAGATACTACTTTTGGAGTTTGTCGGGAGGGCTAACAATCACTCGCACTAGGACAGAGATGGCAATAATGATGTAGAACGCGTCGGTGCCAGAAAACGGTGGCGGGGTTGGGAGTGCGATCGAATCACTGGGACTGGTCTGGCGAATGGGCTGGCTAGTTTGACTGGTGGTTGAGGATGCTTGGGGCGATGATAGAGCGAACTGGCGATCGTGAACCATGTCCAACCTCCTATTAAACGTGTTTGTACCCATAGTTTGCAGGTTGAGCTGACTTTCAACTAGGGAAAATCCAGTGGTTAGTCCCGACTTTAGTGGAGGTAAGCTAAAGTCCTGAATTCGTTTACCAATGGTAGTTTGAGTAAATAGATCCGAGTTCCCTGTATCCAGATAATCGCGTTTCTAGGTGCTTATCTTCCGCAAGTCTGCCAAAATATCAGTAATGCCAGAGTAAATTGAACCAAGAATCATGAATGCTCCCAAACGCAGCCGTGCCCGTGTACTTAGACCGGAAGGACTGAAGAAGCTTCGGGAACAGATACGATCGCACGAAGCCGAAGAAAATTCAGGCTTTAAATACACGCTGGAACGATTGGGGGAGTTGACTGGACTCGATCCAGAGACAGTGAAAAATGTCCTGGATGGCAAAGGCTCCGATAAACGGACGATCGCCCGTTGCTTTGAATCTTTTGGGTTGACGTTGGAGGATAGCGATCACATTCCAGCAACGCAGGCAGTCGCTGCAACCGCTGATCCCAATTTTGTGGGACGGGATGAGGCGCTCATGGATCTGAATGCATTGGTCAGCCGCCAGGCAAAGGTGATCGTGATTCAGGCAAGGGGCGGCGTTGGGAAAACCACGTTGGCACGGAAGTATCTCCAGCAGGAGTTTGGTTCATTTTTGGAGTTTCCGATTGCCAAGGAGACAAAGGACATTGCTTCGATTGAGGTATTAATTGAAGAAAAGCTGCGACAACTGGGGGAAGAACCAGGGCGAGAATTTTTGGTGTCGCTCGATCGGCTCAAACGCAAGCTGCAAGCAGAACGCATTGGGATCTTGATTGATAACCTGGAGCCTGCACTAGACTCAGCAGGCAAATTCATTGAGGCCCATCGTCGCTATGTGGAACTGCTGCGAGTGCTGAGTGATCCGAGCGTCAAGTCACTTACCTTAATCACCAGTCGAGAACGCCTGCGAGAAGCGGATGTCACGGTGCAGCATTATGCGTTGAGAAGTTTGGATGTACAAGCCTGGGAGCAGTTTTTTCAGAGTCGCAATATCAATGTAGAAACTCCGGCGCTGGCTGCTTTGCACAATGCCTATGGGGAAATGCAAAGGCAATGGACATTCTCAGTGGGGCAGTGTTAGAAGATTTTTCTGGTGATGTCGAAGCTTACTGGCAAGCAAATCAGGAAGATTTGTTTATTGAGCGAGACTTAGAAGATCTCGTCACGAAACAGTTCGATCGCTTGCAACAACTTGATTCAGATGCTTATAAATTACTCTGTCGCATGGGTTGCTATCGCTATCAAGATGTGCCAACAGTGCCCATTGCAGGACTCTTTTGCTTACTTTGGGATATCCCAGAAAATCGCCACCGACGAGTGATTAAGTCATTGCAGGATCGATCGCTAATTGATTTTGAAGATGGAGAGTTTTGGTTGCATCCAGTAATCCGAGCAGAGGCAATAATTCGGTTGAGAGCAGGTGAAGAGTGGAACACAGCTAATCGAAAAGCAGCAGAGTTTTGGACTCAAAATATTAAGACTATCGAAACATTGAAGGAGGCATTAAGAGCTTTTGAGGCCTATCACCACTATATGATGATTAATGATTTTAATATGTCCGGAGTTGTAATTGTCAATCAGAGACCTAATCAGTGGGAAGGAAATGAACCTTTAGGTCGTTCATTTTACAGGTTAGGAGTACTTCAACAAACTATGGCTTCAATACTTGAAATAGTACATAAAGTTAATCCTGGTTATGTTCTTAGTAGACTCTACAATATGCTAGGGGGTCTATTTTGGTTGACGGGGAGTCCTAACAAAGCTATAGAAGCTCACAAAAAATCAGGCTTAATATCGAAAGAATTTCTTGAAAATAATCAAGAATCTAAGCAAGATAGTTTTTGGTTTAAAAGATTGACTAGATATGCCCTCTTCAATATAGGTTTATGCAATTTGGATCTGTGGGAACTTGAAATTTCACTACAGTATTTTGAAGAGGTTCTAGCTATTTTTGAGAAAGATTGCTCTTCTGAAAATGGTTTCTATACCAATGAGGGTGGGATGGAAACCTGGTGCTGTCTGGCTTTCACAACTTCCTACTTGTCTGATAGAGAAAGAGCTTTCACTTGCGCTAATTTTGCATATAACTCAATAGCATCAGAAAAATTAGATTCTTGGGCCACGGGCTACTGTCCATTACTCTTAGGTTCCTCCTACAAGAATTTGGGAGACTTTAAAAAAGCTTTTGAAATGTATGAAAAGGCTATGTCATATTCTGAAGAGAGTCACTACAAACAGGTAAGGGCTAAAGCTCTAACCGGTTTAGCTGAGCCTTACCGAGATCAGCTAGACTTTAAGAAAGCTATTTCACATCATTCAGAGTCTATTGAATATCTGAAAGAAATCAGCGCTAAATGTGATCTTGCTGAGGCTTTTTATCAGCTTGGACTGACCTATCAAGTAATGAGTAACTTTGAAGGAAGTGTAGAGAATTTTCAAGAGGCGATTCAGCTTTTTACTGAAATGGAAGCACCTAAGCAGGTGGAGAGAGTGAGGCAATCAATGCAAAATTGGAAATAGGGAATAGATGCGCGTCATCAGTCGAAAAGCGCTTAGAGAATTTTGGGAAATCCATGCTACTGCTCAAACTGGATTATTACTCTGGTATCAGCGAGTTACAGAGGCTAACTTTCAAACATTCAACGATTTTCGACAGGTCTTTCCTTCAGTAGACCAGGTGAATAACTTAACAGTTTTCAATATTAGCGGTAACAACTTCCGATTAATCACCTACATTGACTATGCCTATCAACTAATATTTATTCGGGCTGTCCTAACCCATGCAGAATATGACAAGGAGAACTGGAAAAATGACGACTGGTTTGAAACGTCCTAGCAACTATTACATGGAACTGATTCAGGAATTTCCACCCCGTCCAATCAGTACTGAAGCTGAGTTAATGGTAACTCAAACTCGAATCCATTCAATTTTGGATAAGCCTAGTCTTACCCAGGACGATCGCGATTACTTGAAGGTCTTAGGGATGTTGGTTTATGACTATGAAGAACAACATGAGCCAATGCCTACCCTCAAAGGTGTTGCACTTCTCAAAGCCTTAATGGAAGAATCTAATCTTCAACCTAATAACTTGGTCTCTATATTTGGAACTGAAACTAATGTTTTAGAGGTCTTAAACCATAAGAGTCAACTAACACATTATCAAGTTCAAGAACTGGCTGAATTTTTTCATATTTCTTCCACTTCTTTCACCTAGTGCAGAAATAAATTTCTCAAGGGACACTGACGCAGATAATGAAACCGATCAGAAAGCAAGTTGTTACTGATAAGTTAATGCGTCCTATTGGTGTGCCGAGAATACTTGAGTACTTTACTGGCAAATCTAAACAGCCAGTCGTATTGACGAGGATGATACATCACGATTTTGTCTTTGCTATTGCAACCAGCCAGCAAACCAAGAACCTATTTGCTGCATCCAACTCAAACTCAACTGCTTAGTTTTAGGATGCTCTAACGAAGGCATTCCTGGTGGCACCCCTTCATCAATTGGAACGACTAGCAGCGTTAGTCTTTCTCTACCAATTACCTTGACAGATGTGCCTGGCAACGCCTCTGTTTGAGAGCCAGGCTGGTAAAACCGGGCAAACCAGGTGGTAGCCATAAATCTGACCCGTCCCCGCAAATGCAGCGTAATGGTTTCCTCGACGTTACCGATCGCAGCTTGAGAAAACAATTCAATGATTTCTGGGGCAAATGTGAAACTCATCGTTGTAGCTCCTTTATTTCTAAGGTTTGATGCACTCAGTATGCAATTCCAAACCCTTCCTAACTAGGGAAAATCCAGTCCTTAGATCCGAAATTAAGCTTTTCTCAGACAAACAATCTAATCACTCCACCTGTCCGCTTTTCAGCATTTAGAAGATTTAGATCCAACCCCGATTGAATCCACTTAAAATCGGCAAAACTCCCTTATCTTCCCGAATATTAGATTTTAACTTCGGTAGCTCGGATCTCTCAGCGAAATCGTCCATAACTTCAGGACAGCCCTAGGAGATTTCCAGAAAAGTTTATACCTGGAATCGGAAGGGCGTTCGCGTAGCGTGTGCTTTGCACTTAGCCTCCGGGCAATGACCTTCTGGTCGATTCAACGGCTTATCTGCCGGAGGCTTCGCCCCTACAGTGGTATCTTCTTTCCCAGAAATCATTTTATTTTTATAAAAATTACAAACCCCAGAGGAATCCTTGGGAGAGTTCCTGTGGGGTTTTGGTCGTCGATCGCTTACTGATCGGCGATCGTCAGAGTTGAGGAGGCGGTGCGACCAAATTCCTCTGGGGCGTATTGCAAATGGGCTTCGCCGCCAGGGTAGAAGAACGTGCCAGGGGTTACCGATCGCACCAAGTAGTGGAGGGTGTAGACTCCGGGAGCGAGTTGATCAGCGTAGGCCACGATCCGATCGCGGTGGATGGTTTGGTAGCCAATTTCCCAGCTATCACCCTTGGATTGGAAGTAGGGCGTAGCGGTTTGGAAACTAGCATCCACTGCTTCAAATCCGGCGGGGAGGGGGTCAGTGATCACTACATTATTGACTGGGTGGTCGGTGATCACCTGTAGCCCGATGTCGAAGACCTGTCCTGGTTGCACTGTAAGCGCTTCTTCAGGGGCGTAAATGCCCAGTTTGCGAATCACCTTGTCTTGATTGGCGGGGCGAATCTCCCGAATAACGCGAATCCCGTTCAAGCGTCCGGGTTGGTTTCCTTGCAGGCGATAGCGGTAGGCTGCTAGGTAGTGCAACGTGCCCCGACCCGATTTGTTTAGGATTAGGTCGTTTTTGCCCTTGGGTAACTCAGCGATCGGCACCCGAATTTCCTGGCTGGGATTGCTGTAGCCCTTGAATTGGGCTGATCCCAAGGTTTTACCCGCAAGCTGCACGGTGGCGGCAAAATCTGGGGGCGTGGGTTGAGTTTTGGCGTAGTCCACGAGGGCAGCTAGGGCAACCGCATTGTCGTAGGAGGTTTGCCAAGTTCCGTTGCGGCGCTGGGACAGTAACCCCTGAAGGAGCCGATCGATCGCCTCTGGTTTGGCTTTTTGGGCAATTAGCAGGCGCAGTGCTTCTGCTTGAGCCGCCGTGGAAGAGCTAATCCAGCCTCGGTTTTCTGGCAGACCCAGTTCTGACGAACCTACCGTGGCAGTGCGTCCCGTGTCATAAATGACTTTTTGGATTTGTTTCGATAGGGTCTGGGCTTCCTGCTGCCAGTCTGGGAATTGGGACAGGTAGCGGCTGAGCTTAATGCGATTCAGCAACGTGAAGTTTTTTTGCTGGGCGTAGATGTCCGCGAGGAAATCATTGCGCCGATCGCCCAAGTCTGCCAACGCTAGCAATGATTCCAGCCGCACTTGGGCTTTGCAGGAATCAGCTTTGCAGTAATCGTACTGTCCTGGATCAGCTAGGAGCTTGTTCAAGTAGGTCTTAACTCCGGTTACCAGAGTGGCACGGTTGGGAGCCGCCGCATTGACCCCAGCGAGACTCCGAGCCGCGTAGGGTGTAACTAGGGGATCGGAGCTTTTTTGTCCGGGATAGGCGGCAAAACCGCCATCGGGTTGCTGGAGCTTTTGCAGGGTTTCCAGGGCTTGATTGGTCTGTTGAGTCACGTCAAATCCCGTCAGGATTTGCTTGTATTGCTGCGAGAGGGTGAGTAAACTGGAGGCGATCGTCAACTGACTGGCGGCGGGTTCCAGGAAGGGGAGTTGCTCCTCATCCAGAACTTGGCGCGCAGGAGTCGTGATTGCGGGGATTAGCGTACTTGCCAACGACACCTCCAAGCCGCCCGCATCCAGGGCAACTTTGTTATCGACATTCAAGGGAATTTTGGCTTGATTGTCCGTGGTTCCCGTTTCCACCACTTGCTCCGTGACCTCCAACGGTTTGACTTCCAGGGGAACTTCAAAGGCATCGCTACCCCCATTGTTCAACTGAGTTGTAAAACGTACTTGAGCTTTCCCTGGACTGCCGACGGCGATCGGGAAGCGATAGGCTTGAGTCCCAGATTCCACCTGGGTTTGCAGGCTGGCCGTTTGACTTTGCTTGTCTACAAACTGGAGAGGCGGAGTAATTTCGCTGTTGATGGTTAGCGCCCCCGGTTGCCCCGTGGTATTGGTGACCGACAGCCCCGCTTGGAGCCGATCGCCAGGACGGGCAAACTGCGGCAAAATGGGGTTCGACAACAACGGCTGCGTGGTGATGAAGGTCGCATCTGCGGTGCCGAACCGGGGTTTCACGCCCGTTGCCGATTTTGGGGTGCCGATCGTGGGTTCCCCAGCCGTGCCGATCGCCATCACGCGCCAGGTGGTTAAATCGTCGGGTAAGGTAAATTTCACCGTTGCCTGACCGTTTTCCGCTGTTGCCAAGCCATAGTAAGCCAAGGGTCGGAAATCTTTGCGGACGCGGGTATTGGCTGCGCCAGTCGAGAGTCCGCCACCGTAGCCCCAGCCCTTTTCCAAGGGAGATGAAAGCGGTTGCAGCACCACATCGGGGCGGTTGTCGCTGAAACGAGTGGCGATCGACTGCTCAGCGTAAACGGTTTTCACCAAATCGGGGAGCCGATAGCCGCTGAGTTGCAAAATCGCCTCATTCACTGCCATCACGATAAATTGTCCAGAAACCGATTTGCCTTGGGCATCTTGTAACTGAAGTTGCACGGTCTGCTCTGCTCCGGGCAGCAAAGACGCTTGCTGGGGCGTAACCTGGACTTTCAGATATTGGTCATCCAAATTCACCTTGAATCCCACCATGCCAACGCGAGAAAGATTGCTCAGTTTCCCTGGTTCCACCTGGTTCAACGGTTGACCTTGACGAATCAGCACCGCTTCCACAGCGGCATTGGGCAACATTTCTGGCGTGACCTGAAACTGAATTTGAGGGGCACCGCCTTTGACCTTGGTTATGGTCTGATACAGCGGTTTGTCGCGAACGACTAAGAAAGCCAGTTCTGCATCTGGGTAGGGCGACTGAATCAAGGCTGTGGCGGTTTCACCCACTTTATAGGTGTCTTTATCGAGTTTAATCTCTAGCCGATCGCCCTCCCGGTTGCCCCAGTTGACGGCATCCTGCCCCGTCACCCACACTTGCAAATCTGTGGCAGTGGCATCGGTGCCCCCGTCTGCCAAGTTTGCCTGGATGCGATAGGAGCCAGAATCGGGCGCAGTGAGGGAAACGGATTGGGGTGTATCTCCAGAGCGCACTTCGGACTTGGCGATCGTCTTATACTCCACCTGGTTTTGGGGCGTTTCGCTGCCTTCCACCACTCGCGTCACACTGCTGTACTGCATCGACTGAAGTTCTAGGCGCACGGTCTGGTTTGAGATAGCTTTGCCAGTGGCATCTGTGACCATCACCTGCACGGGAAACGCCTTGCCTGCATCTGCCACAAAGTTGCTCTGCAAGCCAATAAGTTTATCAGTGGGCAGGGCAGTGAAGGTTTTGGAGCTAGCGACGGATAGATTCGAGACATCGGTCACTTCCACATCCACCTGATAGGTCATGGGGTAGGGCAAATCCTTAGCTACGGGCACAAGTTGCGTATTTTTGCCCTGTTTATCCAAGACCTGATTGCCTTGCAGCACATCGCTGGGAACGGCAGGCGCTTCCTCTGGCCAAAACCAGCGGCGACCAAAGGAAAATTGCTCCCACCCTTTGGGGCTGAGGGTTGCTTGGCGGCGTGTGATGTAGTACTTGGCTTTGCCACCTTCGACGGGAGCGCCGAACAAGTAGCTGCTGGCGGCATTTGCCTGGATTTTGTCGCCTGCCATGGCAAATTCACGATCGATCGCTAGGTCAACCTTGAAGTTGGGCGGCTTGAATTCGGCGACCCGAAACTCACCAGAAATTTCGACCCCATTTTCGCCGATCGCCCGTATGGAGTAGTAACCCAAGGACAGGTTGGCGGGAATTGTCCAATCCACTGAGAAAGTGCCGAAATCATTGGTGGCTTGGCTACCGAGGTCAGTCTTTTGCCCTTCGGGGCCTTCCGCAGTGATGGCGTACCGAGCATTGCTATCCCGTTGCAAAGTACCGTTTTGTAGATAATAAGCGATGCCTGTGAAGGCAGCTTTTTCGCCGGGCTGATAGAGTTGGCGATCGGAGAAAATTGTGCCCCTCGATTCAGGCTTGCCGCTTTGCCACTCAGCATTGATATCGTAACCGTAGGCTCCGCTGTACTCGTTGGTGCGAGTAAAGGCCCAATCCTGACCCTCGCGGGCAATCACGAGCAAGGCAGGACCTTTGGTAAAGGTTTTTCCGCCATCCATACATTTCTGGAGGGCTGGCTGATTCAATGCCAAGGTTCCCGCCGCATCGGTTTTGCCTGTGGCACAGGCTACGGGAGTAGGACGAGATTTTGCTTCCAGTTGTGATGGATAGATTTCGATCGTGGCGTTGGCGATCGGCGACCCATCCGCAAGCCGATGGGCCTTCACGATCCCCGATTCCGGGAACCACTGGGCAAACACCCCGATATTTGTCGATTGCACCAAACCGTAGAACGACGGCTCATTCCATTTTTTCTGCCCATTGTCTTCATACTGGGTGGTGCGCGCCTGCACTCCATAGGCCAACATTCCCGTTGCTGCCTTGAGTTGCTGCCGCAGCGGTACTGCATTTTCTACCGATTGATTTTTGCGTCCTGATGCTTTAAAGGTTTTCCACTTACTCGGATCGGGTAAAAGGTCGTTGCCGTCGCCCTTGGGATAGGCAGAATCGGTGTAGACCAAATCTGTGGGCTGCACAACCCGATAGGCAGCTTTGTAACGGGATTCTGGCAAATTGACCGTGGAAATATTAAGTTGCAAGTCTTTATTGGTGGGGAAGATATTTAAGCCATTGGGGGCCCAGATATCGCCTGTAACGTTGCCCGTTGCGTATTTAACGGTGACCGCCTTGCCCAAGGTTTGCCCAAACCTATCCTTCAGGTCAGGGGCGATCGTCACGGTGTAGGTCGTCGCAGGAGCCAACGCCCACGGGTTCAAGCGCACCACCTTGTCACCCTCGTAGATCTGCACCAACTTGGGCGATTTATAAGGAGCGGGGCTGACCGTAATACTTTTGAGAGCAGATTCGGCATCAATGCCATTGTTGAATTCTAGCTGTCCGCTCCCTTGCTCAAAGCGACCCGAACCGGCCCCGGAGTTTGTGAGGGTTTTGAATGCCAAGGGTGAGTAGGTTTCGACGGCACCTTTAAAGGTTGTATCGCTAGGTAGATTGCCGCCGACGGGTTGCAGACCTGGGGTAAAGGCGAGGTCGTAGCGGGTGCCCGTCGCTAAGGGTTGCTCAGGGGTAAGCTGGTAAATCCAGGTTTTGAGAGACGGATCGAATTGCTCTTGGGGTTGGTCTGGTTGTTCAGCAGGCGTTCCCTCAGTGGCAGACGCATCACTTTTTTCCTGGGTGATTTTGAGGGAAACGGCCTTTGCGTCGGATGATTTAGCGGTCTTCGGGAGCAGTTGGGTATGTTGCTTGAGGGAATCTGGGTCGAGTTCTACGTTGGAGGTGATTTTCAGGGTGGGTTTGAGGGCGATCGGCTCTATATCCTTACCTAGCTCGATCGTCGGCACATCCGACAATTTGATTTTTTCTGTATTAAACGTCCACACCAAATCCTGGGTCAGCTTGTGATTCTTCAAGTCTGCCAAGCCTGATTTCAGTGTCACTTGCACACGAGTCGCCTTGGGAAGTGCTTTATCTGCCTGGAAACCGACCATGCGGGGAGTTAGAAACCGAAACTGTCCGGGCAAGGCAGGGACGATCGCAAACTGCTTCAACTTTTCCTGTTGGTCAGGATTGTCAATACTTTCGAGGGGAATTAATGCCTCTTTGAACCGAATGCGAATTTGAGCGAGGGTGTCGGCATCTCCCGTGGGGCTAATGTCTTCAATCCAGTCGGGCAGTTTGGGATTGGGTAAGGCAGCCACGATCGGCAACGGTTCCGGTTTTGACTCAATCTTGGCTGTGTTACATCCCGTAATACCTAACACTACAATCAGCGCCATCAGCACCGATGTCCAAGCTTTCACAAAACGATTGACGAATTTCATAGTTTCCCCACAATCCACTCTCTGATTAAAGCCCACGGGAGTGACTTCAGGGGACGATCGCAAGTTTCCTTAATTCATTCCATCAACTCACTACCTTCAACAGGCAAAGAAAACCGCGAGTAGCTTTGTTTAGGAGTGACTTGCTTACCAAAAACCAACAAACTCGCGCAGTTTGGCAGACATTCCTGTCCTATGAGGATACTTGGTTTGAAGGTTGAGTTGAGTGCTACTCGGTTATTTTCGCCAACTTGCACTAATGTGCAGGGGTTTAGACAGGTGTGAGATACTCCCACGTTTCCACCTTAATGTAGGAGCGAAGCATACCCTTCGGGAAGCAAGCTACGGCAGATAAGCCTTTAAGTTGACCCAAAGATCATTCTCTGACTGCTAAGTGCAATGCACACGCTACGCGAACGCCCGTGCAGCGGGTAATATCTTGAGCAACGAAACTCCTTACTGATTCTCTCTGGCATCCCGAACGGCTGCATAAAAGCAGTACAACGTCAGTGGAATACTTGCCGCCAGTATAATTCCCGTCACCAAATTGCCATACTCAGGACTACCAGACGACAACTCAAAAATCGATCCCACCGCAGCGATCGCCGCCACACAAGATCCACCCAGAAACACACCACTTTTAGGAGTCACACTTTAAAATCCTTGTAAAACAAATTATGGATAGATTAAGCCAGCCTACAACGTTTCAATCTATACCCCAGTCCCTACCTGCTTAAACAATAGTTTTTACAGCCTGAGTAGAAAAGCCCTGCTTAGCCAATTCTTGCTTCAGCATCAACGAGTTTTCCACCCGATCGACAAACAAAATGCCATTGAGATGATCCATCTCATGCTGAATCACCCGTGCCAGGATGTCATCGGCACTGAGCTTTTGAGGACGACCATACTCATCTTTGTACTGAACTTCGATCGCGCTCGGCCGCTTCACATCTAAAAATACATTGGGGACGCTCAGACACCCTTCTTGAATCACACAGGTATCGCGGCTGACCTGCTTGATCGTCGGGTTGATCAAGATTAAAGGTGGGCGAGCTGGGTTATCAATTTCATAGTCAATCACCAACAATTGCTTATGTACACCAACTTGGGGCGCAGCCAAACCAATGCCCTCAGAGCTATACATGGTTTGTAGCATCTCACGAATCAATTGCCGAAGCTCCGCATCCACATGCACCACTCGCTTCGCAGGTTGACGCAGAATTCGATCGCCCAAGAAATGGACATTCAAAGGCGGTTTAGCCAGCTTCTTCTTCTCTACCAAAACTTCAGAACTCATTAACCCTTACACTCACAAATCGAAATGATTCCGCTTTATCTCAATCTTAGCAACAGAAGACCCAACAATTTACTTTAGGAGATTTACGAGAAAAATGTTACCCGTACCCAATCTCGAACATGGTGAATTCACAATCCTAAAGCACTTTATGCGTATGCTCATGCTGCTTCACATTGTCCTCAGTTCTCACAACCCGCTGAGAATTGAGTACTCATTTACGCTCAGTTGAATAATTGAAATCCTTGTACAACATTCCCAGAGCAAGGTGGGTTTGGGCAACAGGACGACGCTTATAGGTACGAGCTGTGGCGATCGTTCGACTGATAAATTCATCGCAAAATTGAGCATCTGCGGGAAATTCCCTTGGCACCAAGGGTGGGTCTTGGGCTAGCGCTACACCAAGGGGCATCGCAGTTGCCATTTGGTAGGACGTGGGAATGCCTTTTAAAATCGCCTCCCAAGAACCCGAAGGAATTGGTTCGATCAATTGCACTTCATGCACATCTCCGTCGTCTTTGATAAAACATGTTGCCAAGCCAAGGACTAGACAGTCGTCTGCCGCTAAGTCAGGGGCGTTGGCGAAGAACTCTTCTGTCATAAATAAACCAATGAACGGCTTTGGTCGAAAATCAAATGCTCTGCTAGGCAACCATCGCCTTAGGAGATTTCTAGAAAAGTTTATACCAGGCACCGGAAGGGCGTTCGCGTAGCGTGTGCTTTGCACTTAGCATCCGGGCAATGACCTTCTGGTCGATTCAAG
>JARCMD010000378.1 GCA_030248885.1 Leptolyngbyaceae cyanobacterium MP9P1.79
ATCTTTTTCCAGAGAAATTTAAAAGCCAGTAAATCCGTGTCAATGGTAGAACGCATTTCGGGGGTTTGATTTTTCTACCAAAAAGGGTGACATGCTCCCGTTGATGCTTCATCTGATACAAATTGTTTCGTCTACTGGTTTGGAAAAATCTTTTATCAAACATCGTGCTACATTCTAGCTCAGCACCGTAGAAGTATTTCATCCCTTTCTGTTCTCTTCCTAGTAAGAGCAAAAACTATTGACCTACTGTCAGTCGTGAGCAGAAATATTGAATATAAGGATCTATACAGAGTCTTTAACAATGCACGGAAGTCTCAGGTAGTCCAGGTAGGTCTTTTGCCTGTCATAGGTGAAATGTCAGATGGGGCAAGTAGTGGTTTGCGTTCATCGTCCTGTTTTTGACACATGCATCGCTCTGAAATTTAGGGTTGGTTTGAAAGTGTGAATTTACTTTTAGACAATGCCTTAAGTTTGGGCGATCGCCCTCTCAATTTGTTGGTTACGAATCAGGGAAAAACAGGCTGAAATCTGCCAATCTATTAACAATATTGAGGAGGTTCTGTATCAACTATGGCAACGGTTAATGTAGCATTAAATGTCCAGGTTGTCGGAAGACCACAGGTTCCCATTTCCACGACCAAAGTGGTCGAAGCCTACGACAAAATCGAAGTTTCCATTGATCCAGGTGCAGTAAATAAAGTGGTTGAAATTCAACCAAGCACTGCGAGTCGGATCAATCTTTTACTGATTAAATCTAGCCTATATAGCCAGGACGATGCTGCGAAAAAGCTAACCTATTTGGTGAACGATCGCACGACTGATTCGGCTGCTATTGAATTGGATGAACCACATTTGTTTTTGGGAAAAGGTGCGGTTTCTGTGTTTGGCATTGCCCCAATTGTCCTCAAATTTAGCAGCACCTATGTTGCAGGGCCAGCCAACAAAGCGATCGTCGAAATTTTGGTGGGTCGAGATGCCACACCTTAATTCTTTTAACGTGTGAAAACTTCGCGTTTGCAAGTTTTTCAAACCAAACTACTTACACTCACAGCCATACTGACAAGAGGAGTCCATTATGCCCACTACTCCTACCTATCCCGGCGTTTACATTGAAGAGGTTCCCAGTGGGGTGCGTACCCTGACGGGGGTAGCAACCTCAATTACCGCCTTTGTAGGCCGAGCGGCGCGGGGGCCAACCAGCGAACCCATCACCATCAACAATTTTGGCGACTTTGGTCGGATTTTTGGCGGTTTGTGGGGAAGCAGTACACTAGGATTTGCGGTTCGAGATTTTTTCCTGAACGGTGGAGGTCAGGCTGTTATTGTGCGGCTTTATGATAGCGCTACAGCAGATGCAGCCAGCATTAGTTTGCCAACTGGCGCAGCGGTACCGGATAACGTGTTGCAGCTTGTGGCTGCCAATGTTGGCGCATGGGGTAACAACTTGAGGGTGATTGTAGACTACGACAGCAAAGACCCAGCGCTGCTGTTTAACCTGATCGTTCTTGAAGTTGAGCCGGTGAGCAACAGAACTTTATTAGCTGAAAAGTTCATTAATGTATCGTTCGATCCGGCGAATCCTCGCTATCTGCCCAGAGTGCTAGAGCAAAGTTCTGATTTGGTGCGAGTAATCAAAGATGGGAGTGGTAACTGGGTAGTACCAGACTTCACGGTTGTCGTTGGCCCCACTGCCATTCCCAGCACCTCTCCAATTGCTGCAATACCACTCAGCGGCGATGATGGTAGCGATTTGACGAGTTTACAGTTCGACAATCCGGGCGATCCCCTGATGCAAACCAACAAGCAGGGAATCTACGCATTGGATAAGGTGGATTTGTTTAATCTTTTATGCATTCCACCCTATAGGAGTGACGGTAATGTAGATGGCGTGGTTATGACAGCCGCAGCCGAGTATTGTAAGAATCGACGCGCCTTTTTGTTGATTGATCCACCCAGCGATTGGGATCGAAAGGAGGACGCTAGAACTGGCGTGGCGACGATCGTGGGGCAGGTGGGGGATAACAAGAAAAATGCTGCCCTGTTTTTCCCCAGATTGCGACAGGTCAACCCGCTGAGAGAGAATCAGGTGGAGGACTTTGCGCCGTGTGGAGCGATCGCCGGAATTTTTGCCCGCACCGATGCTCAGCGGGGTGTTTGGAAAGCACCAGCGGGGCTAGATGCGGCGCTGAATGGGGTGCTGGATTTAAGCGTCAACTTGACAGATGCCGAAAATGGTGAACTTAACCCATTAGCGGTCAACTGTTTGCGGGTATTCCCGGCAGTTGGGCGAGTGGTGTGGGGTTCTCGCACGTTGGACGGCAACGATCGTCTGGCCTCTGAGTGGAAGTATATTCCCATTCGTCGTCTGACCTTGTTTTTGGAAGAGTCGCTGTACCGCGGGACTCAGTGGGTAGTGTTTGAACCCAACGACGAGCCGCTGTGGGCACAAATTCGCCTCAATCTCACCACGTTTATGACTGGGCTGTTCCGTCAGGGCGCATTCCAGGGCAGCACACCCGACAAAGCGTTTTACGTCAAGTGTGATGGGCAAACCACCACGCAAGCTGATCGCGATCGCGGCATTGTCAATATTGAAGTCGGTTTTGCACCATTAAAACCAGCGGAATTTGTGATCATTAAAATCCAACAAATCGCAGGCGATTTATAACAGAAATCCAACATTAATTTGGGGAGGTTAGTCCATGACAAATGGATTTGGGTTTATCAAAAACGCCCATCGTCGCGATCCCTACAAAAACTTTAAGTTTCGGGTGCGGTGGGATGGCAGAACGGTGTTGGGTGTCTCTAAGGTGAGTCCGCTCAAGCGCACTACGCAGGTGGTGAACCATCGAGCAGGCGGCGAAAACAGTACTGATCACAAGTCGCCAGGACGCACGACTTATGATGCTATGACGTTAGAGCGAGGCATTACTCACGATCGTGAATTTGAAGCTTGGGCGAATAAAGTCCATGCTTACAGCGGGGATACCGCGATGGATCTGGCGGCTTACAAAAAAGAACTGGTGCTGGAGGTGCTCAACGAAAAGGGACACGTTGCGTTTCGCTACTTCTTGCATAACTGCTGGGTCAGCGAATTCACATCCATGCCGGGATTGGATGCGAATGCGAATGCAGTCGCTATTGAATCGATCAAAATTGAGCTAGAGGGATGGGATCGCGATCTGGCAACACAGGAACCGGATGAGAAGAGTGATGTACCCGCTGCTGGTTAATCTACGGGTTAATGGATGGGCGGTTGATTCTAAAAGCGATCGCCCAGAAGTCGCATTTCTCTAAGAAATTTCGACTTCTAAAACCCAGCAGATTGAGCCGATAGTGGTTTTCCAGGGAAGGAGTCCACTTCTAAATGTTAGATCTAGACGGCGTTGATATTGATGGGGGCGATCGCCTCCCCTGCTATCCTCTTGACCGCTTCGCCTTCCCACCCATTTCGCTAGAACTGCGGCATCGCTTTTCGCTAGGAGATTTGTTTCTACGCCCCTTTGCCCAATCCGCAGGCGATCAGGATATCGACTTTCGGCTACCCCGTCCGCACATGGAAACCAGTATCCTCGCTTGCTGCACCCAGGATGGCAACGGCAACACTCCGAATCACCCATTCTTTTGGAATTTGGAGATTGGTAAACGAACTGAATGTTTGCTGACGCTGGCAACTCAGGGCGGCAATTGGGATTTAACCGTCGAGCTACGCTGCCCAAATCCCAACTGCGAGGAAGCGATGGATCTGGACTTTTCTCTGGCAGAACTGACTAGCATCCAGCGACAGGCAGAAAGCAAGGAACGGGTTGAGTTGCAGGTGGGTTCGCAGATTGTTTCGCTTCGTCGCCCAACGGGTTTAGATCAGCTAACCTGGCGATCGCACTCGTTTCCCAATGAAGCAACGGCTGTTTGGACGATGATGCAATCACTGATACTCACTGAGCAGCGAGAAATGATGCAGCAAATATGGGAATCGGAGCCAAGCGCGATCGCTACTCTCAACCAAAGTATGATGCAAAATGATCCCTTGGTGAATGCCAACCTGACTGTCAACTGTCCGACGTGTAATACTCCACATTTGCATTCTGTGGATTTGGGCGCACTCGCCCTGCAACGACTGCACCAGCTTCAGGCATACCTGCTGGAAACCCTGCATCGGCTGGCCTCACACTATCACTGGACGGAGGCAACCATTTTGGCTTTACCCCAATGGCGACGCGATCGCTACCTGGCGCTGATTGAGCGGGAGAGACAGGGATGAATGGCTATTTTTCTCAACTTATGCAGCAAACTGGCATCTCTCTAAGCAACCCTGGGAGAACGCCAGCGGCTGGAGCGTCTTCAGAAGTAGCATCGACAGCAAGCGATCGCCAAACGCTGATCCAGGACAATACTGCGCCACCCTCGCCTTTAGAAGTGGAAACCATGCAGGAGGTCGCCGCTTTGCTAGAGGAACCCAGAGAAACGTTAGAGACAACATCGGCTACATCATCCTCTGCGTCGGCTAGATCTGCGGACAGGATGCCGTCAGTGGAGCCTGAAATTCCCTGGCGATCGTCCCCCCAGATCCCCGCTCCCCTGCTGAACATGGATGGCCCTGGAGCCTCGCTGGAGCCTCTTGAAATGCCTTCATCGCTCTCTTCCCTGGAAAGATTTGAGCAAGTTGAGGTGCAGATGTCTGGAGAGCCATTTCCCCCGCTATCTCCTTCTATTCCGTCTACAGCGGCAATTGAACTGACGGTGGATTGGCAAACTCCCGCAACAGAGGCACAATTTCCACTCCCCACTCGGTCGCTAGAAGCCTTGGACGAGCAGATTATGGAGGGAGAGCGATCGCCAGAATCGCCCCTTTCCAGCCAATCCCCACCGCTCACCCGACAGGCATACTTGCAGGCTGCGTTGGATTGGGTTGCGGGCAATCCTCAAAGTGCCGCGCAGCAGCTACAGGGCTTAGAGCAACTATCGGAAATTCCAACACCCTGGAATTCAGAGCCACTGCAACAAAGTACGTCTCAAACTGGGTTAGAGGCCAGATTAGAGGCGATCGCCAATTCCGAACCGCGCACTCCCCCATTAAATCCCTTACAAGAGCAAACCCACTGGCAAAACACCCAGCCCCAAACCCAAGAACTCACCCTCTCCATCGGCACCATCAGCGTCACCCTAGAAACACCCCCC
>JARCMD010000379.1 GCA_030248885.1 Leptolyngbyaceae cyanobacterium MP9P1.79
TGATTGCCCACAAACGAAAGAATGATGCTTGGCATGGATGGGTAGGAATAAAGAGAGAACAAGAGGTGCGATCGCGTTTAAGGCTGAGGCGGTTGCACTTTACTTATGTTTAGGCTTTGGACGCGATGGTTGATTTCCAGATGGCATCTGTCCAAATACCAGAATTGCCTGGTTTTGTTTACTGAGTTTTTCTAACTCATTGATAAAGATTTTGCGATCATTCTGATCAATCCCAAAAACTGTCACCACCTGATAAGCCTCACTGGCAAAGACTGACTTGATCCATACGAAAGAAGGAATTTCCAATGCCCCGCCTACATTAGGATTACCAATTTTGTGTTCGACCTTATTTTCATCTTTAAATCTTCTTTCGCCCTTGAAACGCTGATCGCTATAGACAAGAGTTAGTGCAGATCCTCGAACGTTGTCGCGATCGCCCTCAGTTTGCCAATCTGTAACTTTGTTGGGAGCGACTTGCCCCAAGGACTTTATCAGCCAAACTTGAGCATTTGTATCCAGGACATCTTGGTAACGTGGCTTAGGGCTGCCTGGATCGCTTGTGTAAGCACCGAGAGGCGATCGTACAGCTTGAAAAGCATCTCTCAATTTCTGGAACAACGACTGCCACTGTTCACCATCATATCCAAGCGGTGAATTGTCACTATCTACTGTCCAGTGACATCCTCTCATGTACTTGCGTCCATCAACATCAAGCAAATGTAATGGACGGCGAGAACCACGCCCGACTCCACCAAGATGAGACGCAAGGATGAGAATTTGACTCATGAGATCAAGATACTTTTGCTCCTTCGCTTCCAGGCAAATTTTGCCATCGTAGCGGTAGGGAGCTTTCTTGCCAGAGTCATTGAAAAGCACGCTGATTGCAGTTTTTCCTTGCTGACTTAACTTGCCGAAAGTTTCTTCTTCAAGAGCCTGACAGGTAGCTGCATCGTATAGGCTAAGTGCAAATGCCCGAAACCAGTAGCGCAAGATTCCACGAACGGCAGTTGGACGGAATTCTGTGCGACCTGTCCAATGGTTTTGCTTAGTGGGTGGTTCACTGCCGTACATTCCTTGCGTCCAAAGTTCAAAGTCGAAACTTTGACGACAAGGCAGGGAAGCAGCCTGCCCCAAGGCTTTGCCATAGCCGCTACTAACACGAGAGCCAATGCCCACTTTAAGGGCGTTCTCCAACCACTCCTTCACAGTTTGCACATCAGCGGCAGTCCCTCTAGCTGTGGGACGTAGCCCGATCAGAAGTTGAGGTTGCTGCATACTCAACAGAGGATGAGGTTCAGGTTTATAGACCACCTTATTTGTTTGCCAATGCCATTGTGGTGTCGCTACATCCACGCTCAGGCAATGTTTCGTTGGAAACGCATCCAAGAATTCGACCTTGGCAGCGATCGCAACCTTCCCATCTAAAACTCCTAGCAACTGTCGAACTTGGGAATCTTCTTTACCTCTTGCCCAGGCTCTTGCTGCTCCTTTCAGGCTCGAAGCAGGAATACAGGGAATCCCAAAAACAGGATGAAAGACAGGCAATAGCAGTTCTCTAAACCCACGAGTTCCGCCCACTCTGACTCGCCAATTAAAATCAACAGTTGTGACGACTCCATCTGTTCCCACAATAGATTCCGTTCTTTGCTTCAGTTTGGTGTAAAGGGCATCGCAGCTTTTTTCAGCATTAACAGCAGCTTCTAGAACAGGTTGAGAGAGTTCTTTGCCCTCTTTGTCACGTCCAAACTCAGCAAAGTTGAGGGCTTGTAGGGGATTGCCTACTCTACTTTGTTTGTTGCTTGGGGCTGTTAGTATCCGTTTTGGTGTTGTCGGTTGCACAGGCACTTTACCCGCTTGAACCTGAACGCGATCGCACGGTAATAACGCTTGTGGCAGCTTATTTTTCAAGGGTTCACTAAGTCCTTTTGCAGGTTTAGCCAGTGCCTCATCTTCAAAATAGACTGTAAGAACTTTATTCTCAACTCTGCCAAACTCTGCTTTTTCAAACGCCTTGCCAACTTTGGAACCCTTTTTCAACTCATCCTGAATCAACTCGCGCCATGCATCAGCAGGTGTTTTCGCTTGGTTGCGATCGTTCTTGGGTTTCATGGTTCTTCTGCCTCTCCTAAAATCGTTGGTGCCCAGAAAGACCATTCCCGCGCCAGTTCGATCGCCAAACGATTTAGTCCGGTGTAAATCGTAAGATCCATACGGATGAGTGTTTGGGGATTTGTGTAGTCAAATGCAACCTTGCTTAGATCCTGCAAGGTTCTCAAAAACTCCTGATACACTTGCCCCTTGTATTGGGTGTCTTCTTTAGCTTGAGTGTACTTGATGCCGTCTCCTGCTAATCGATGCAAACCCCAAGTCGAGATATAGGATGGTAAACCCTGCACAACTGCACTTGCCTTTTCGTGGTTTTTAGCATTGACCGCTTTCTTGACCTTCTCTAGCCCTGTATATGCAGAATTGCTAAAGTTCCGTGTGTCTAGTTTGAGCATTGCCTATTTCTCTTCCTTCTTAACAGAATTGATTTCTACCGTCGAATTTTCTGACCAACCACGTCCCAGTCCTTCTAGCCCGCCGAATTGCAGACGATCGTTCAGAACGTTTACGATTGTTTTGCGAACTTGTGCCGTCTTGCTTTCATCTTTAGCTGGTTTTAATCCCCACGGGAAAAACAGAATGGTTTCTGAAGGAATCGCTTCTTCTGAACGAAACGAACCACCTTTCACAGTTTTTTCGGTCTCTCCGAGCGCTACTCTTACTTCACGCTGTAAGCCTATTTCTACCAAGCCTGCACAATCATCATCAGAAAGAACGACAAGTTTCTGCTTCAGGTCAAGAATGCCATTGCCGTCGGGAAGTGTTTTGAAACATTCCCAGCAAACGGCTGCTTGATCGATTACTTGAATTTCATCAGCACTAAGCAATGCACCTTGCAGATAAATCTCTGTGCCAGAAATAGGTGAGACTGCTTTTTTCCCACCTTCTTCTGATTTCGTGTTGAGAAGCGATCGCCACTCACTAATCAAGGTTTGTAACTGCTCGTTGCGTAACCAGCGATTCCAACGGCTCAACCACAGCGGACAGGTAATCCAGACAAATTGATGGTTGTAAGAAGCGATTGGAAACAACAACAAACTTGCATCGGCAAACCAAACTTCGCCCTCAGTTGGCTGTTGTCCGTCTTTGATCCGTTCTCCAAAGAAGGTTCCTGCACCCTCTTTGCTCTCTGGCATTGACTCTAGGACGGAGCGAATTTTGCCGCGCAACGATGAAGATGGCAGATAGGGTAACTCGGTTTGAGCTTCACGGGCAATCCCCATCAAATTCCCAGCTTGTGAGCTAGCGCCGGTGTGAAGCGGGGTCAGCAGATAGCTATACGTCAGGTAGTTCATGGTTCTAGTTCAGGCTGATAGGATTGCTGATTATTTTTGTAGATACTGAAAATTTGCTGTAGCCCATGCAAAATGGGTTGATATTCTTCAGGTGTCAGACTGCCGAAGTAGGCGATCGCCCGTTGCACATCGATCGCCCGCACTTGATCCAGTAGCAGCACTGACTCCTGAGACAAGCCGCCCATACCCGCCTCAAGTTTGGGATAA
>JARCMD010000380.1 GCA_030248885.1 Leptolyngbyaceae cyanobacterium MP9P1.79
GTGTTGCCTTTTGCAGCCTAGCGTCCGCCAAGAGAAAGAATCCTCTAAAACAAAAGAACCCACCCATTTTGCTCGGTTTGGGTCGGTTCTGCATCCTCCCAATGGATCAACAGCTAGAGACGGTGGGGGTCAACGGGGGTTGACCCTAGATCACGATCTTTAGATAGCTGCGCTGATGTCGGCCCTATTTTTTCCGAATATCCCGTGCCATTTTGCGGAACATATCCATGCTGGAATCGGAACGGCGACGGGCGATCGCCTCTGAGTTTGCTGGCGTTTCACCAGACTTGGTCGCAGAAGGGATATCAATCTTGGACTGATCGATGGCCGCTTTGAGCGCTGCTGCTTTGGCTGCTTCTATGGTAGAAACAGTCTGCACCCGCTCGAAGGTGCCGCCATTACCCACTGTTTTGGGGAACGTCCGTCTAACGGTTTTAGCTGTGCGCATATATTCAATATTGCCAAACGATTTGGCCTGGTCTGCGTCTAAAAAATAAGCTTCGGGCTTGCTGCCGTTGGTTTCTGTCGGTTTTGCTCGATCTTTACTGTCGTTGTCCTTTTTCTTACCAAAGAAACCAAATAGACCTGCCATCAATGTCCTCGCTCAAAATTAACGCTGCTTTACATTATGTTACCTTTCTTTAGACTCTCAAACCGTTTTAGGCAATACGTTTGGGGGAAATTAGCATCTGAGCATCCCCCACAGGGTTGATGTGTGATCGGAAAAAAGGGGCGATCGCCCCTAGTCCTCTAAAACCTCAACCAAGTCTTCAATCATCACATCGAAAGCGCGGGCTAGTTTTTGGACTGCGGTGAAGTCAACCATAGCCATGCTGTCGCGGCGAACATAGCTGATCACAGTTTGGTCGTTGACTCCAGAACGCTGAGCAATTTCTTTGAGTGTCCAGCCACGCCTACGGTGTACACACAAGTCGAGACTGGCTTCGTTCGAGCTTCACAGCCCCCAAAATTCCCCAATGCTGGGGGACTTTGAACGGTTCGGTTCCCCGAAACTTGGGGGCTAGGGGGCGGTTCGCCGAAACTATGGTTAGATTCGATCACTTGTGTGTACACGGTAGCTCCTGTGGGAGAGGGTCGGGGTGAGGGTCGATCGCCACTTGATGCACTTACCAGGAGTGGAGCGCCCGCAGTTGGGGGGTCTTCTTCAATTGATGTTCCTGCATTCGCGTCAAGACATCATCCAGAATTGTCACGGCTTCGGCGACGAACGGCCCCTTATTGAGCATGACGCACTCAGCCCGCTCTGCCATTGCCGCATCTGTCATTTCTGCCCGGGAGGGAATGCCCTTTTTCACTAGGTTCTCTAGCACCTGAGTGGCCCAAATCACCGGGATATGCGCCGCCTCACAGAGCCAGAGAATTTCTTCTTGGATTTCAGCCAGTCGTTGATACCCGATCGCGATCGCCAAATCACCTCTGGCAATCATCACGGCAAACGGCTGTTGCCCCGCCGCCTGCACAATTAATTCCGGTAAATTGCTGACCGCTTGGGGCGTTTCAATCTTAGCCATAATGGCAATTTCCCGGGGTTGAGGCATCCGCGCGGCTAACTCCTGCTGGAGTAGTTTAATATCATCGGCAGTTTGTACAAACGAATATCCCACGATATCGGCATGGGCAGCGACAAAATCTAAGTCCTGTCGATCTTTATCCGTTAGCGGGCTGAGCTGTAAATCTGTATCGGGGAAGTTCAGCCCCTTCTCGGGCAGCAGTTTACTCCCTTTTAAACTTGCATGGGTGATGCGGAGGAGTACACCTTGATCGGTGAGAGATTCCACAATCGCTCCAATCCGACCATCATCAATCCAGACGGTTTCGCCCACCTGCAAGCGATCGATGACTTGGGACAGCGTACAAGTTGCCTGGAAACAGGTCGCGTCCATTATGGGTGCATCACGGGTTAAGACCAGACATTCCCCTTGCAGGATGCGATGTTTATGATCAGGCGCAACCACCTGGCCTAGCCGGGGTTTCGGTCCTGCTAAATCCATTAAAACTTTGCAGGCATGTCCGCTTTCGGTCTCGGCTCGACGGACATTGCCAATCATCGCTTTCCAAAGGTCAGCGTTGTCGTGGGCACAGTTAATCCGGACACAGTTGGTGCCGCGCTGAAGCAGATCCCGGACAAAGTTGTCATCGCTGGCAGCTTCTGTGGGCAATGTCACCATGATTCTGACTTGGCGCTCTGCTGCGGTCTGACCCAACACCGCCTCGGTCTGCTGGTGCAGGAGGCGATCGCCCTCCAGAAACTCCTGAATTGCAGGACGACTAGCAGCAGGACTGACCTGACAGATTGCTCCCAGGGTTGCAATCACTGCATCCAAGCTGGGCATGACTCGCGCCTCTAACCGACCCAGGGAAGATAACCCCCAGGGCATTAAGGCTGCTTGCAGCGGACGCAGGTCGTGTCGGCGTAGCGCCATGTAATGAGCAAGATTGAGTCCACTGCTAAGAAATGCCTGCCGCTGAACACGTGAACACCACGGGTAAAAAATGTCTTGCCCGTCCTGAACCACGATCTGCCGCAGTTTTTGCAACGTCTCTAGCAACACGCACGGATTAGACAGGTCTAGCGTGGAGTAGTCGAGAGTATCCTCTTGTTGATCCTGTTCTAGAGTAGAAACCACCATAAAATAAACTCTTA
>JARCMD010000381.1 GCA_030248885.1 Leptolyngbyaceae cyanobacterium MP9P1.79
ACCCTAAATCCCTCTCCCTAAGGAGAGGGACTTTGAATTCCGGCTCCCTTCTCCCTAGGGAGAAGGGTTGGGGATGTAGCTTGCTTCCCGAAGGGTGGGTGGATCGGAGATCTGCAAAAGTGAGATGTACCCACGGGAGAAGGGGTTGGGGGATGAGGGCTAGCGATCGCAAAAATGTCCGAACTATTGTCTATAGATAAGATCGGTGACGATCGCCATTGATGTCGCCACTAAATTGGGGGATTTCCCCGCTAGGCTCAAAGGATTGATAACATGGCTGATGAGTTACTTACCTAAAAACTCCCCTAAAAACTCACAGAAAGAAACTCGCCTACAAACTTGCCTAAACACTTGAAAAACCTTGGTGTACTGACATGAGTAATGCCGCTTCAGATCTAGATAGCGTGAGCCGCCAATCGACGAGTCGAGAGCGACCCCAGAAGCCAAAAATGCTGGTGGTCGATGACGAACCCGATAACTTAGATTTACTCTACCGGACGTTTCGGCGCGACTTTAACGTGTTGCGGGCAGAGAGCGGCGTTCTGGCCCTGGAAGTGCTGGCAGCAGAAGGCGAGGTCGCGGTAATTATTTCTGACCAACGGATGCCAGAAATGAAGGGCACAGAGTTCCTGAGCAAAACCGTGCCCCAATTCCCCAACACGATGCGGATTATCCTCACCGGCTTTACGGATGTGGAGGATTTGGTCGAGGCAATCAACTCTGGACAGGTGTACAAATACATCACCAAGCCCTGGGACCCCAATGAACTCAAGGCAGTGGTACAACGGGCCGCCGAGACTTACGAACTGCTGAAACAACGCACGGAGGAACTGATCCGCGCCCAAGCTCAAAATAATTTGATCTCAACGATCGTGGGTGTGGCTCAGGATTCCCCCAGCCTAGAAGCCTGCCTGCAACCGATCGCTATTGCTTTTGAGGAAAACTTCGATGCCGATGGTTGTGTCGTGCAATTAGTCGAAGGCAAAGCCCTGATTGCAACTCAGGGGGTTTACAGTCATGCAGATGCCCCGGTCGCTGAGTTGGCTCAAGATCCGTTAGCGAAGGAAGCGATCGATACTCAGACGTTGCAAGTTGCCTCCAACATTCCGACAGACAGCAACCTGGTGGAGCATTACACCGCGTCAGTCATTCAAGCTCACCTTGTCGTCCCCAGCACCTATCGAGGCGAGGTTCTGGCCCTGATTTCTCTGCAATGGCAGCAACCCTGCAAACTGCGCGACGACGAATTAAAACTGATTCATCTCTCTGCCCAACAGGTCGCCCTAGCTTTGACCTGCACTCGCTTCTACCGTCCGGTTTGAGATTTCCGAGGAAGGTTTTACTCCTGTAGGGGCGTTCCCGTAGCGTGTGCTTTGCACTTAGCATCCGGCAGACAAGCCTTGAATCGACCAGAACGTCATTGCCCGGATGCTTCGCCCTTCCGGTGCCTGGTATAAACTTTTTTAAAAATCTCCTAATGTCTGCCTCCTCTGAAATTCAAGCGTTGTTCAATCGCATTGCGCCCGTTTATGATTCCATGAACGATTGGCTCAGTTTGGGGCAACATCGCATCTGGAAGGAAATGGCGGTTAAATGGAGTCGCGCGAAGGCGGGGGATACCTGTTTAGATCTCTGTTGCGGCAGTGGCGACCTAGCCCAAATCCTGTCGCGGCACGCAGGCGCTACAGGGCAAGTGTTTGGGGTGGATTTTGCGGCGGCTCAGTTGACGATCGCCCACCAACGGGCCCAGGCATATCACAGTCGATCGTTTGCCCTCAGCCCCATCAATTGGGTGGAAGCCGATGCGCTCACCCTGCCCTTCCCAGACGATTTTTTTGATTGCGCCACCCTGGGCTATGGGTTGCGGAATGTGGTGGATATCCCTCGCAGCCTGCAAGAATTGCACCGTGTACTTAAACCTGGCAGTTACGCCGCAATTTTAGACCTGAATCCTGCCCCCAGTGCCCCTGTGCGCTGGTTTCAGCAGTGGTACTTGGATACGATCGTGGTGCCGATCGCTCAGCACTATGGCTTTGCAGCGGATTATGCCTATCTCGCGCCCAGTTTGGCCAAGTTTCCCACCGGCCCAGCCCAAGTTAAGCTAGCCCGTGCCGCCGGATTTACAACAGCCACCCATTACCCGATCGCCGGGGGTACGATGGGAGTATTGGTCGTCAATACATCCCTTTAGAACGGGTCTTTTTCGCCTTGAACTTGTCTACGCTCTGGCTCTTTGTCGCTCCTCCTGTGGTCGGTGGCATCATCGGCTACTTCACCAACGACATCGCCATTAAGATGCTGTTTCGTCCCTACCGCCCCTACTATGTGGGGGGACGGCAAGTGCCGTTTACGCCAGGACTGATTCCGCGCAACCAGGAGCGCCTGGCCAAGCGCATTGCCGACACCATCATGGGATCGCTGCTCACGCCAGATGAACTGCAAAATCTGGCGCGTCGCCTGCTGAAAACTGAGCGTGTCAAGGCTGCCATCCTGTGGCTCTTGAAATTGGCACTGGATCAAGTGCAATCCGACAAGGAACAGAAAAGCGTCCGAATTCTGGCAGGCATTCTGCGGGACTTGTTGGGGCAATCCTTGCCCCGCTTGCTCAAGGTGTTGGCACGACAGGAAGATTTTCTAGAAGAACAACTGAATCAAATCTTTGACCAGGTATTACTGGAGTTCCAACTAACTGAAGAACAGGCGGAACAGTTGACAACCTGGCTCCTGCAAGTGATTGTGTCTCCTGACACCGTGCGCCAAGCTTTGATTGACTTTCTCACCGATCGCAATATTCAAATCTTGGATGAGGGCGTGCGGGAAAAGTCCAGCGGCACCTACTGGGTGGTGGCCAATTTGTTTGGACTCCGCAATACCCTGACTCGGCTTCGCACATTTTGCCTGGATGAAAAAGATGCCAGCAATGCCCGCCTCGCTGAGTTAATTAATTCCTTAGGTATTAAAGATCGCTTAAAAGAATTGCTGCAAAACCTGTCCTTGCAGAACTTACCCGTTTCCACAGTGCGCCAACTCCGCAAAACCCTGCGCGATAGTGTTCGCAACTACCTGCAAGACCGGGGTGCCGATGTTCTTGAAGGACTGAGCGGCTCGATCGACTGGGACAATGTGGCCTCGATCGTCCTCAATCGCCTCAGCAGTTCTGCTGTATTGAACACTTCCCTGGAGCTAATGAGTGAGGATTTAGCCCTAATTTTAGAACGCTACTTGGAGCGAGATTTAGAAACCATTGTGGCCCAAGCGATTCCAATTCTAAATATTGACCAGGTGATCATCGATCGCGTCAAATCTACATCGCCAGAAAATCTCGAAGCGGCAATTCAGGGAATCGTGCAAAGTGAACTCCAAGCGATCGTCAATCTAGGGGGTATTCTAGGGATCATCGTTGGCTTGCTGCAATCTGCCACGTTGCTATGGCAAAATCTGCCTTAATTAAGTTCAAACCATGAGAATCTATGAATACTTTATGAGGAGAACAAGCCATGATTACGACACTCATTTCGTGGCTTTACATTGTTTTCCTACTGTATTTATATGGCTCGTTACTCCTAAATCTAATTCATAGAATTGTTGGCTCTGAAACTCCCCATTTCTTGCCCTTTCCTCTCATTCTATTAATTGGATTGGCGGGAGTTTCCGTCTTTACGGACTACCTCTCCCTCGTGATGCCGATCGCTCTATTAGCCCATCTGATTGTGTTGGCGATCGGACTCATTTATCTATTTTTTCATTGGCGATCGGTTCACCACGAAATCACCCAAACGATTCAAGCTTTGACCCACGCCAATCGAATTCTCATTCTAGTTAGTGTGCTGTTTTCCTTACTATTTGTCTACCAATCATCGCTTGGCCCCTTCAACTACGACACTGGACTCTACCACTCCCAAGCCATTCAATGGATTGAAAAGTATCGCATAGTACCAGGATTAGGCAATCTTCATAGTCGCTTTGCCTTCAATTCCCTATGGTTTTTACCCTCTGCCCTATTCAGTTTTACCTTTTGGTTAGGGCAACCGATTCATGCGTTGAACGGGCTAATGCTGCTCATGGCGATCATTTTTGCGTTGGGTCATATCAACACATTAATTGTAGGGGCCATCAACCCTAGTTCCACGTTTCAATCATTACTTATTTTCCCCTTAGCCTACTTGGGTTACGACTCCGATCGCTTTGCCACAGATGTTGCATCTCCCTCCACGGATCTGCCAGCAACGGTGCTTGTGTTTGTAGTTACGACACTAATATTGCACTATCAAAACTCAAAATTACCTAAGGTAAAAATATCTGCTGAGAGCGATCGAAAAGAGCAAGACGTTAACACAGCTATCCTGGCAATTATGATTACCATCTTGGCAGTCTTTGCCGTATTCATTAAACTCAGCGTCATCCCTATTCTGCTCTTTTTGCCATATTTGATAGTTGACCAATTTAGGAAAAATGGCATTGTAATAGCTGCTTTAATCCTGGGCATTACATTATTCATCGCTACCCCACACCTGATCAGAAATGTGATTCTGTCTGGCTATTTAATTTATCCTCTTCCTCAGTTAGATCTCTTCAATTGGGATTGGAAAATTCCGCTTCAG
The DNA here is from genome assembly GCA_030248885.1 of Leptolyngbyaceae cyanobacterium MP9P1.79. GTDB lineage: Bacteria > Cyanobacteriota > Cyanobacteriia > JARCMD01 > JARCMD01 > JARCMD01. Next base: position 4,602 of record JARCMD010000381.1, read on the forward strand.
ACCGTGGTTGCAGAAAGTATGGGAGTGCGAAATTGGGCAAAGATGCCTCCTGGTAGCTCTCCTGAAGCCGTGCTTAGTAGCACAGGATGGAGTTGGTTTCCTGCCTGGTTTAACTACTTCAAATCTCAGCCGATCGCCCAATGTTTAGGGCTGGGGATTGCGGGGTTTTCCCTCTCTAATCTATTGAGGTTTCGGCAATTCAACTGGACTAAATTCTCAGTCATCTATGCTGTCATTGCGATCGGTTTAATATTTTGGTTCTTCTCTGCCCCTGATCCGAGATTTGGTTATGGCTTGCTCATTTCCTTCGCCATCATGCTAACGCTGCCCCTGCTTACAGAAGCACTGCACCCTCTAAGCCAGCGTCCTCAAATGTTACAACTTATCCTCAGTGTCTACGTAGTTGCTAGTTTTGTCCTGTCAATGGCGCACTTCAAGTTTTACTCAGAAGATATAAACTTGTTTTGGCGATCGGCCATGGGTTATCCCAGTGTTCCTACCCAGTCCGTAACCTTCGATCGACAAACCATTTATATCCCCCTTAAAGGCGATCAGTGTTGGAATTCGGCGTTTCCCTGTACCCCCCAGATCCCAACAAATCTGCGGTTGAGGGGGCGATCGTTGCAGGATGGCTTCACTCGTCTCCGTTCTGCAACGTAGTGTGGCTCAAGTCAACGTTAGTTCAACTCAAAGGCATGAAAGCGCTACACAACAAGGATCTGAAGCCCCTTGTTCTCCGTATCTGCGCCCTCTAATAACTCCCACGCTCAACTTTTTTACAGAGTTTATACGGATACAAGAACACTTTCCTGTAAAGAAAGACTAGGCGTATTTAGAAGCACCTTAGCGATGCAAATTTAGTTGGTTACTGCGCGATCGTAGATGACAGGTCGTATTCAGCACCAGTAGTCCTATTGTGTTCCCCCATGTCCCAGTCTGTCACCCTGGTCGTCAAGCCCGAAAGCCGCTCTGACAGAGATCCCCATTCCAGCCCGCTGTCTCAGGTTGAACCTTCATTCCAGGTTGAGATTTTGCAGCGGGCAAAACAAGGTGACCCGGAAGCGATCGGCACTCTCATGAACTGGGTGCTACAGCCCAAGGGAATCACCGTCAGCACCCGTTTGAATGGGGATAATCTGCTCATCAATTTGAAATCTGCCCACGCTCCTAAACAGGCAGCACTGGTGGCGATCGTTGCCAAGGGCATGAAGCAGCTCCAAACTCAGTCAGTGCGGACGCTCACCGTGTATGGTTGCCAAATGGGACACTCCTTTCCCATCTGGACTCAGGTCATTGAGTTGCATCCACCCACGTCCCCACCCCAAGGCCGCCGATCGGCTCAACTCATGGTGATCCCCAGTCCTGCTCTCGTGCTGGCACTGGACACGATCGAGCTACCTGATTTACCCGACTTGCTGGATGATCCCGACCTTGCCCCCATCTTTGACAGCCCCAATCAGCCCGCAGATGGAGACCTGCCCCCAAGGTGGCGAACTATTGAACCTGTGGATGTTTTGCTGCTTTTGCTCCTACCTGTAACCTTGACCGGACTCTATGCAGCCTATGAAAGATTTCCCACTCGCCTGACTTCAAAAGCCATACTACCTGACCAGAAAAAGATTGCTGGAACGACATCTCCTGGAACGGAGGCAGTTTCTCGCCCTGAACAGTCTGCTGGTGCCTACAAGCCAGGGCCCTTTGAGTGGTCACAAAATAAAGCGATCGTCGCCTCGCGATTAGTCCAAGTCGCTAGAACCTCAGCAGAATGGGAATTGGCGGCAAGTCAATGGCAGGAAGCGGTGAAGTACATGGAATCGGTGCCGATCGGTATAGATTCCATGAACAGTGCCAAACAAGAGCTAGTGCAGTCAAAATTAGCTGAGTATCGCCTCAAATTGGCTTACACCCAAGACCAAGCCGCTAGACAATCTGGGGCGATCGTGGGTCGGCTTGCAGGACTGAGCGCCCCCCTAGTCATTGCCCCTTCAGAGCCACAAATTACCAAAGATACCTTCAGTCACTTAAGGTTTGGGGCAAGCTATGAACAGGTGGCGACAATGCTGGGAATGCCAGGGGAAGGCATTTACTGGGTTACAAATTTAACGTGCCGATGGGAAAAAGCTAATGGCTCTTTCCTGGAAGCCAAATTTAGGAATGATAGGCTGTTTGACAAAAGTTTCCAAGAGACGATCGCCTCAGAACCCACGGAGTACGATCGCATCCAGACAGGAATGACCTTTGGTTATGTGGAAAAAATTCTGGGAGTCCCTCAAAACGTTAACCACTCGGTCAACCTCACCTACCGCTGGGAAAATCCTAATGGCTCTTACATTGAAGCCCTGTTTGTGAACAATAAACTTGTCTACAAAAATTGGGCAGATCCATAGGCAGGAAAAATAATCTAAGGCGATGTGCAACTTAAAGTCTGCCCTCATCCCCCAGCCCCTTCTCCCCAGGGAGAAGGGGAGCCGATCTAGGTCTTAGCCCCTCACCCCTGCTGCTTGTCATTACCAACATTTTTGAAAAATCTTCGATTTTTCAAAAATGTGAATTCTAAACCTCTCAGAAGGCCCAAATTGTCGCTCGAACCGCCCCCCTGCCCCCCAATTCTGGGGGGTTCTGAGATCGAAGTCCCCCAGAATTGGGGCCTTAAAGCCTTTCAGGCATACATAAAAAGGGGGCGAGTGCAAGGTCTATGGCATTTATCAGACACTCTCCAAGCTTTTTAAGAGATGTTGGTAATGACAAGCCCCTGCTGGGAGAGGGGTTGGGGTGAGGGCGTTCGGGAAAGTTGCACATCACCTAATCTATTCAGTAGGCAGCAGCACGACGGCTTCCTGACCCACGTATTGCTGAATGACGGCTTCCAATTCTTCAATGGCGTAGGGCTTGCTGAGATAGTGGTCACAGCCAGCCTGTAAGATCCGATCGCGCTCCTCAGTTCTGGCCATGGCAGTCAGTGCAACAACCGGAATGTGGCAGGTTTGAGGATCTTGCTTTGTGGTTAACACCACATCAATGCCACTGAGAGTGGGCATTGTGATATCCAGAAGCAACAGAGCGGGGTTGTAGTGACGAGCCATTGCTAGAGCCGTGAACCCATCTTGAGCCACGATCGCCTTACAGTTCAGTTGCTCAATTAGGTGTGCGCTCAGCCACAAATTGTCCTCATTATCATCCACGGTTAAAACAATAGGCTGAGGAGAGGAAATAGAAGAAAAATTGTAGTCCATAAAAATTCAGGAAGGCCAAACGCTACAAAAGAAACGCTACAAAAGAATAGACCCATGTAAGGGGCTGATAGGGGTGGACGAAGTGTATCTGGTGCGGCAGACCTTCTGAGCAATGTCACAATCTGGGCGCGGCAATCAATCTGCAACCGAGATTTAGATAGTGTTGGGGAATGCCGATGCGATCGAATGTCGGTGCGATCGGACTGGCTAATAGGGTCTAGAAGGCACGCCAGATCAACAAATCCAGAACCAAAATAGTTTGAATTGCCACAGCTTAGATAACGGACAGCCAGATAGTTGGTTAGTGCTTAATCTTGGCTCTGTCAATTCGGTACTAGGAATGGGAATTACTCAGGCACAGATGAGGGATGGAATTACAGCAGCTAACCTGAAATGTTAGGTTGAAGAGAGAAACGTACTCAGGTTTAACTTTGTTGAAAGGCAATTCAATCCGTCATTAGTGGTTAGAAAACTAGTTCAAGATAACTACAAAAACAGTTACCAAATTTAACTATAGGGTATTCGTCACAATAAATGAACTAATGTCTTGAATTGCTGAGGTAATTCCCTAAATAGTTCTAATGAACCGTAGATGGGGATTAATGAATCAACGACAAGCATGATTCTGAAGAGGCTGGAGATTTATTTCGAGGGGAGGTAAGGGATGGCGATCGCAACAATTAACCCAGCAACGGGAGTCACGCTGCAAACCTTTGCACCATTGACCGAGGCAGGTCTGGAAGCCAAGCTGGAATTGGCCCAGCGCACCTTTGAGCAGTATCGCAAAACGTCCCTGACCCAGCGATCGGACTGGCTCCAGCAAGCGGCTCAGGTGCTAGAACAAGGGCGGAAGCATTTTGCCAAGCTCATGACCTTGGAGATGGGCAAGCCTCTGGCAGCGGCGATGGCAGAAGTGGATAAATGTGTCGTGGTTTGCCGCTACTACGCCGATCGTGGGGCTGAGTTTCTGGCTGATGTTCCCGTTGCCACCGATGCCCGTTCCAGCTTCGTTCGCTACCAGCCTCTAGGGGCGGTGCTGGCGGTTATGCCGTGGAATTTCCCCTTTTGGCAGGTGTTTCGGTTCGCGGCTCCAGCGCTGATGGCGGGCAATGTGGGACTGCTGAAACACGCCTCCAATGTGCCCCAATGTGCCTTGGCGATCGAGGAAATCTTCCACAAGGCGGGATTCCCAGCGGGAGCATTCCAAACCTTGCTGATTGGGTCAGATAAAGTGGCAGCGCTGATGGCTGACGATCGCATCCAAGCGGCCACCTTGACGGGCAGTGAAGCAGCGGGAGCCAGTCTAGCCGCCGCTGCGGGGCAACATTTGAAGAAAATAGTCCTGGAATTGGGTGGCAGTGACCCATTTATCGTGCTGGAAAGTGCAGATTTGGAGGCAGCGGTTGCCGCTGCTGCCACAGCCCGAATGCTGAACAGTGGACAATCCTGTATCGCAGCAAAGCGATTTATTGTGCAGGAGCCGATCGCCGCTGCCTTTGAGCAAAAATTGGCCGCCAAGTTCCAGAGCCTTCGCCTGGGCGATCCCCTGCAACCCGAAACCGATGTGGGGCCCTTGGCAACGCCTGGCATTCTCCAAGACCTCGACAAACAAGTGCAAGCTTGCATTCACCAAGGTGCAAGGGTCGTAATGGGTGGGCATCCTAAGGTTATCCAGACTCAACTTCCCCCAGACTTGCAAAATGGGAACTTTTATCCCCCCACGATTCTCACGGACTTTCCCCCAGGCACCCCGGCTGACCAGGAAGAATTTTTTGGCCCCGTCGCCCTATTATTTTCTGTCCCTGATCTACCTAGCGCGATTCACCTGGCAAACAGCACCTCCTTTGGGTTGGGAGCCAGTGCCTGGACCACCAACCTTGATGAAGCAGCACAACTAACTGAGGAACTTCAAGCTGGTGCCGTCTTCATTAATGGTCTGGTGAAATCTGATCCTCGCCTGCCTTTTGGGGGCATCAAGCGATCGGGCTATGGGCGAGAACTGGGTATCCAGGGCATCCATGAGTTCGTCAACATTAAAACAGTCTGGATGAAATGAGCTAAACCGATCGTTAGCCATGAAAGTAAAGGGACGAGCCAGAAATGGACTCAATGATTCAACTCAAGATTAGGAAGGAACAGCAATGAATACGGCTGAATTATTGGTTCAATGCTTGGAAAATGAAGGCGTGGAGTATATCTTTGGACTGCCAGGCGAGGAAAACCTCAACATTCTAGAATGCCTCCGCAGTTCATCGATTCAGTTCATCACCACCCGCCATGAGCAAGGGGCGGCCTTTATGGCCGATGTCTACGGGCGGTTGACCGGAAAAGCGGGGGTTTGCCTCTCCACTCTGGGCCCGGGCGCAACCAATTTGATGACGGGTGTGGCCGATGCCAACTTGGATGGTGCGCCGTTGGTGGCGATTACGGGGCAGGTGGGCACCGATCGGATGCACATTGAATCTCATCAATACCTCGATTTAGTTGCCCTATTTGCTCCCATTACCAAATGGAATGCCCAAATTGTCCGCCCTGGCATCACCCCAGAAATTGTGCGAAAAGCCTTTAAAGTGTCGCAGACCGAGAAGCCTGGCGCGGTTCACATTGACCTGCCTGAAAATATTGCCGCCATGGAGGTTTCCGGGCAACCGTTGGACAAGGGCAAGTTGGAAAAAACCTTCGCCTCGTTTCACAGCATTGAACAGGCAGCCGCCGCCATTTCCCAAGCCAAAAATCCCCTAGTGTTGGTGGGAAATGGCGCAATTCGAGGCGATGCGAGTGAGGCGTTGACGGACTTTGCCACCCAACTGAATATTCCCGTCGCCAACACCTTTATGGGCAAGGGCGTGATTCCCTACACCCATCCGTTGGCGCTGTGGTCGATCGGACTCCAACAACGGGACTACATTAGCTGTGCCCTAGAGCAAACGGATCTGGTGATCGCCGTTGGCTATGACTTGATTGAATATTCACCCAAAAAGTGGAACCCAGATGGCAAAATTGCGATCGTCCATGTTGCCGAGTCCCATGCTGAAGTGGATAGCAGCTATACGCCTGTTGCAGAAGTGGTGGGAGACATTTCTGATTCTCTACAAGAAGTGATGAAACGGGTGAATCGCCAAGGCAAACCCGATTCCCATTCGCTGCGTTGGCAAGGTCAAATCCGGGCCGATTATGAGCAATATGCTCAAGATGATGGCTTCCCTGTCAAACCCCAGAAGATCATCTACGATTTGCGCCAGGTCATGGGGCCAGAGGATGTGGTGATTTGTGATGTGGGCGCTCACAAAATGTGGATGGCGCGGCACTACCATTGCGATCGTCCCAACACCTGTCTCATTTCCAATGGCTTCGCGGCCATGGGAATTGCGATCCCCGGTGCGCTCGCTGCAAAGTTGGTGCATCCCGATCGCAAAGTAGTCGCAGTTACCGGCGATGGCGGCTTCATGATGAATTGCCAAGAGCTAGAAACCGCGCTGCGAGTAGGCACTGCCTTCGTCACCATTATTTTTAACGATGGGGGCTACGGCTTGATTGAATGGAAACAGCAAAACCACTTCGGCAACTCCGCCTTTGTTAAATTTGGCAACCCAGATTTTGTGAAGCTGGCAGAGAGCATGGGCTTGAAAGGTTACCGCATTGAGGCAGCGACTGACTTGATCCCAACCCTCAAAACTGCCCTAGCTCAAACTGTCCCCTCGGTCATTGATTGCCCCGTGGACTACCGCGAAAATCTACTCTTCACCCAAAAAGTTGTAGACATGAGTTGTGCCGTTTAATTATTAGGAATGAGAATTCAGTAAGATTTCCGAGAAAGATGTTACCCCTGTAGGGGCGAAGCATCCGGCAAATAAACTCTTGAATCGACAGAAGGTCATTGCCCGGATGCTTCGCCCTTCCGGTGCCTGGTATAAACTTTTCTGAAAATCTCCTTAGAAAGTGTTTGTAAATTAGCATGTAGTTTTGCACTTGCCCCCCAACCCCCCAATTCTGAGGCAGGGGCGATTCATTGAAAAACGAAAAAGCTCGAAAGCCTCATTCTTTCGTTCTACTTCGCGTTATGCCTAATCTAAACCAAACGAGATAGTAGGC
>JARCMD010000382.1 GCA_030248885.1 Leptolyngbyaceae cyanobacterium MP9P1.79
GGGACTTCTAAGAGGTTTAGAATTCACATTTTTGAGAAATCGAAGATTTCTCAAAAATGTTGGTGATGACAAGCCCAAGAGGGGAGAGGGACTTCAATCCGGCTCCCCTTCTCCCGTTCTGGGAGAAGGGGTTGGGGGATGAGGGCTAGCCATCACAAAAATGTCCGAACTATTGTTAGAGGTATAAACATTTTAAAAGCTCCATTCTCTCGTCTTACCTTCGTGTATTTTTGTGGGCAGCTAACGAGTTAATGATGGTTTCCGAGTTATTATCTTTTGAATAAACCAGCCCTGCCCCCAGGAACCGGAGTTCTGCAAAAATTGAGGGCATCGTCCTGACCTGTCAACAGAACCCCGGTTCTCAAACCCCTGCACCTCATCACACCCGGCTGCGGGGCTTTGGCTGCTGTTGCAACTCCCGCAGGCGGCGGCGCAACACCGCCAAGTCAGGGTCTTGCGCCCCATAGCGCCAACGCACATAGGCTTGGGAAATTTCATCCACCGCCTCCGCCTCCGTGGGGTTGTGTTCCCGGACTTGATCCGCATACTCCAGGGGAGTCTGAGCCGATCGCTTACGGAATCCTTGTTTCGCCAATTGCCGCAGCATTTGTTGATAAATCCCTTCCATCACGGGCAACCGAGCCAGCCAAAAGCGATAGCGCCACACCCGCCAACCCCGCCAACCGAGCCAACCCAAAAACCCTAGAGCCGTGGTGACAATCAAAGCGGTGAACAGCCCCACCCAGCCCCTGGAAAAGAGACCCACAAACCAGGTGATGAGCCGGGTAAGTCCATTGAAAATCGCGCCAAAGAAGCTACTGAGCAGCCCGCGCACGGGGGAAGGCAGCCACCCCGCCACCCATTGCCAAAATTGTTTCAAGACGCTGAAGGTCTGGTTTTCCTCGATCGAGGGCGGAAATAGCTCGTGACCGGGGATGGGGTCGAAGCTGAACCAGCCAAACTTGGGAAAATAGACTTCTGTCACGGCATAGGCATCGGTGTTCCGCACGATATATAGCCCGGTGAAGGGGTTGAACTGTCCTGGGCCAAATCCGGTGGCTAACCGCGCTGGGATGCCGATCGATCGCAACATGACGGTCAAGGTTGTCGAAAAGTGGTCAGGATATCCCCCTTCGTAATCGAACAAAAAGGCCGTCGCCACATCGGTTTTAAACTCAAAGAATGGCAGGTCTTGAATAATCTTGTAGCGCTGCTTCAAGTGCTGAGCCAAATACAGCGCTTTCTCGTAGGGCGTAACGATCGGCTTTGGAGACTTGGCGAGAACATCCAAGGTATATTGCCTAACTTGTGCGGTATTTCCGGGGGTAGTATTTCCGGGGGTAGTATTTCCGGGGGTACTGTCGTCCGAGGGCAGTTGTAAATAATACTGCCGGATGGAGGGAGGATAGGAGTCTCCTGCTTTGCCTAACCGAGTCCGATCGCGGTAGGGAACTTCCGAAATGACAGTGTAGGTATCCCCTTGTCTGAGAGCGAGGGGCGATCGTAACCCACCTTCTGAATCGATCGCAATTTGTTCTGTAGGGAAGTAAAGCTCCTTCGCTTGGGACAGCGCCGGAATCACGTTGGGCAATTCCTCGGTGACCACGGTGTAGGTCTGCACCACGTCTTGAGTTTTGTTTAAGGTGACGGGTCTGGGCAGATTGAACTGATAGGTATAGTTGCGGTTGGCTTTAGTGGTCTGGTCATTGCGAGAAATCTCCCAGCCTTGCCCCGTGTAGCGATCGAAGGCCATGACCCGCCAATACCCTTCTGCCTGCGATCGTACCCGCAACACTACCTCTGGCTTCAGTTGTCCCCGCAAATCTTGGTTAATCGCGCGATCGAAGCCATAGTAAAACTTTTCATCCAGTTTCCCTGGACCCCTCGCCTGCCCTTGTCCCGTTGTGCTGCCTGTTCCCCCCTGCTCTCTGCCCTGGCGCACATAGCCGGGGTTGACGATCGTACTGCCATCAAATCTGCCCTGCACTTCCCGCGTGGCACTGACTGGAAACGCCCGCAACTGGTAGCCCGAAAAACGAGGTAAGGAAACAAAAATCGTCAACCCCAGCCCCAAAATGACCAGCAACACGGCTCCCAAACGCTTCGGGGCCAAATCTCGCCCCGCCCGCTTGAAACTCCGCATCACCAAGCCGAGGCGCGATCGATAGTCCAACACCATCACGGGCATAGCGACAGCAATAAACACGAGTAGCACTGGCGCAAAGGCTAGGGTTTGGCTGAGGGTGCCTGCAACGCCCAGCAAAATTAGCCCAATTACCATGGAGTATCCCAAGTCTTTGCGGCGTGGCAGGTCGAAGCTGTGCAACACCTGAAGCTGAATCAGCAACAGGGATAGGGACAGCCGGGTATCAGAAATCCCCCCTGCCGTCATGCGGCTCAGGAAGGCAGCCAGGGCTAACAGCATCCCGATCGCCAAACAAAATTGCGTGGGAATGTTTCGATCGCGCCGTTGTCGCCAACTCCACATCGCCCCCAAAATGCTCAATGGCACTGCCCAATAGGACGTAACCGACCACTCCGTCACATCACTGGCGGCAATATCCGTCGCCACAATCCCCACAGCGACTAGCACTTGCACCAAAACTCGTAGCAAAATGGAGTTTTCTGACTCCGGCAGGGGTAAGCTTTGCAGCCATCGCCACCAATGTCCGATGACAGGCACAGTCGGCGGTTTACGATCGGGACGAGTCGTCATGGGTTAGGTCAGAACACATCAAATCAAATCTGACACAAAATCATCTACTTGTCCGCACTCCACCCCCGGTTTAATGGATGACCGACCCAAAACGTAGGGGTGTTCGCGTAGCGTGTGCTTTGCACTTAGCATCCGGCAGACAATCCCTTGAATCGACCAGAAGGTCATCGCCCGGATGCTTCGCCCTTCCGGTGCCTTATTTAAGGTTTGAGAAATACCTATGGATGTGATTTTCAGTACAGCCAAGGAAGCAATTTTTTCACCTGTAGCCTGTAGTCTGCGTAATCGGGATACTTCTCTACCAGCCAATTCTCTTCCCGGTTTGCTTTTGCATCGAAGAATAAAAATAGGACGATCGCGCCCAGCAAATGGGACAAGCTTACCTGAAATATCGCCCAACCCAGCGCCGCCAAAACCAAACCGCTGTACAGGGGATGACGGACAATGCCATAGACACCCGATCGCACCAGTTCTCCAGATTCCACAGGGTAGGGTAAAGGGGTGAGATTTCGTCCTAAATCAACCAATCCCTTCAGCACCAGCACGGCTGCTCCCAGCCCCAAACCAGCCGCCACAGCCCACATAAAGTAGACGATCAGGGCTGATGGTTGCAAGAGCGGCGATCGATGCACGGGCAACAACGCAAAGCCCAAGAGCAACAGCCCCTGAGCCAGCACCCAATACTCCCCGCGTTGTCCCCGCCAATCAAACACAATCCCAGCTTTCATAGAGTGATCCGTAAGTTCGACCGATCGTTCAACCTACACCCAACGCCCCACAACCACCCGCATGGTTCCATCAGGCAAGGTTTCTGTATCTTCCACATTGAAACCCTGCTCCTGAGCCGTGTTCATCAGAGTCCTGTAGGCATATTTCTGCGCTACTTCATTGACAAATTGCTGCTGATTCACCTTGGCTCCCCAAAAATCAGCCACTAATTCGTAGGTTTCACCGTTTTGCCGAAACCCTAGATCGTAACCATTCGCTTGCCGAATCACATACTCTGCGTGGGTGTAGCCGCCGTGATAGCCCCGAACGGTTGTGTTGTGTTCCACCTGATGCCCCAGTTCTTGCAAAACTTGGTGCAACACTTCGCCATTTTTCACCTGAACTGCGATCGTTGTGAAATGAGACACGTCACTATCCCCCCGCCATTGATTTTGATCTCAGTTTAACTGTTGACGACTCGCACTGCTGATAGTCATGTTTCAGCAATGATGCGGGCATTCATGAGACTGAAGATGCGATCGAGTTCAGTAATACCAGCGAGTTCTGCGCTTTCTTCTGGGGTGAGACTGTTGGATTTTTGGCGATCGATCAGGGTTTCAAGGCGAACTTGGAGATCATTAGTGAATTTAAAGAGGTTGAGTCCCCCCACTTTCTAAACCTGAATGCCAACTTCAACCCAAGAAGAGGGCTGAACCATTGTTTGAGTGATCATAGCTGCTAAAATTCAATCCTCTGATCTCATATTAAATATCATTTTAGTGTCCCTACGATCCGATGAATGAGCTTGAATCCTACTCGAAACGTTTCGGCTTCCAGAACTCACAACGGGGCAATAATCTTGATCATTCTAACTGTAGGTAAATCATTAATCGATATCTAAGGAATCGATTCGTCGCTGAACAGTGTATTGCTTTAGCTCATCGATCAAGCGAGTGTCGTTAGACGCAGTTCTTGCCCCAGCTTCGGCAGCCCATTGCTTCAGCCCTTCAATTTGGTCACGGGCGATCGATGCCAGGGGAACCGTCTCCTCCATCGATCGCAAAATGTCCTGGGTCGTAAAGTCGCGTCGTTGCCCATTCGCTCCTTGCTCACAAAACGCTCGGTGCATCGCATCCACAACCACCTGCTCAATTTCAGCCCCACTAAACTCCTTCGATCGACTCGCCAACAACGGCAACTCAAAATCCCGCAGCCGCGACGGTCGCCACCGCTGCAAATGCACCCGAAAGATATCCTGTCGCTCCAACTCCGTCGGTAAATTCAGAAAGAAAATCTCATCAAATCGGCCCTTTCGCAGCAGTTCCGCTGGCAAAATTCGCACATTATTTGCTGTTGCCACAATGAACACAGCACTGCTTTTTTCCTGCATCCAGGTGATTAATGTGCCAAACACCCGCCGACTGGTGCCCGAATCGCCATCGTTGCCCCCAGTCACGTTGCCAAACGCCTTGTCAATTTCATCAATCCACAGCACACAGGGAGCCATCGCCTCTGCGACTTGAATCATTTGCCTCACTCGGCTCTCACTCTCGCCCACAATGCCCCCGAACAAGCGCCCTGAATCCAGCCGCAGCATGGGCAAGCGCCATTCACGGGAAATGGTTTTGGCAGAGAGTGATTTTCCGGTTCCCTGAATGCCCACGAGCAAAACTCCCTTGGGATTCGGGATGCCATAGCGCCTGGCTTCTTCGGTGAAGGTATCCCGCCGCATTTGCACCCACTGTTTCAGATTCTCCAGCCCTCCCACCTGCTTCAGGGAGTCCTGCACTGTTACAAATTCCAAAATCTCGGTCTGACGAATCGTTTGCTGCTTTTCTTGCAAAATATTGGCAATGTCTGACTCATCGATAAATTGTTTGGCAGCTAGCGCTTTTCCCAAAACCCGTTGAATGCGCGATCGGCTCAGTCCCTGACAGGCTTTCACCATTTGCTCCCGCGCCAAACCGCCCAGCCGCAGTTTCTCTCGCACCACCAGCTTGTCAATTAAATATTCAATTTCTGGCACTTTGGGAAGCTGAAAGTCAATCACGGTCACTTCCTCAGCTAATTCTGGGGGAATTTCTAAGGTGTAACTGGTGAGGACGATCGTCTTCCGAGTTCGTTTCAAATCCCGTACTAAGTTCTTCAACTCTCGAATCAAGGGCGCACTCTTGTCACCATTCGTTGCCTTTAGCAAGGGATGCAAGTCGCGCAGCACAAAAATAGTCGCCGTCTGCGGTTCAGTTTTGGCAATGCGACCTAAAGCCGCCATTGCTGACCCTTTATCAGCCCCATTATCTTCCCAACCCCGCACTATATCCCACAGCAAAAATTGCCGTTGCGGTTGGGGCAGTTCTGCTACCCGCCGCAGCACGGCTTCCACGGGTTCTTCTTCCACCGTCACAATGTATAACAACGGGTAGTGGGCGCGAATCATCAAATCTAATTGCTTGACCAACTCAGCATGAGGGAGTGCCTGGCTCTCCTGAGGGGCATTATGAACTGGCTGAAGGCTTTCACTCATTGCAACCTCGTAGGCTAAGGATTAAGGATTATAGATTTGATCACAGGTGACAGTCTTGCTGTAAGCATTGGGTCAAAGATATTGGACAACTCCAAAGATTATTGCCTCAACGCTAAGTGCAAAGCACACGCTACGCGAACGCCCCTACCCAATCTCGAACTTATTTGATTCACTCTTCCAAGACCAAATCCTGTCTTAATCATGACAACTAAGGCATCCCAACTAATCTAGTGCAGGCTGGTAGAAATAACTGAGCAGCACTCAAAACTCAAAGCAATCCCCCTAACTAGTAGTCTGTCAATCATTAATTGACGGGAAGCTGAAAGCCGGGAGGTTAGTTGGAGTTAAATTTAGTTGGAGTTAAATTTTGAGGGTCTTCGACCCCTCAAAATTTTCTTGACAGAACACTAGTCTGAAATTTCTGCCAAGCTGCACGAGCCTCTACTCTTCTTAGAGAATGTTTGAGAAGTCCCGGATGTCAGGTTGAACAGAGCGATCGAGTTGACAGCCTACTCGTCCAGAGTCAGGTATTCTAACGGAAGGTCTACTTAGGAAATTATGCTCAGAGTTTACGACCTTATTCTGAAAGCGGCTCCAATGATCTGGTTGCTCTTGGGATTGTCGATCGTCACGATGACGTGCGTTCTCGATCAACTCTGGTTCTGGTTGCAACTATTAAGTAGTCAAGAAACGATCGTCGCTGAGGAAATCTTACAAGCAGCCCGCCACGATCTGGCAGCAGCGGCAACGATCGCTGAACAATCTCAGTCCCTCGTGTCCGGGCGATTCCTGTTGGCTCCCCTCAAACTGAAGCACCCCAACCCTGAAACCTTCCGCCTGGCTCTGGAAACCGCCGAGGATCAGGAATTTCTACCCCTGCGCCGGAGCAACAAGTTCCTGGAAACCATCACCTTGTTTTCACCACTACTGGGGTTGTTGGGCACTGCCATTGGATTAGTGCAGGCCTTCTGGCAACTGCAACCTAGCGCCGATACCACTGCTAATATGCAGCATATTTTACAAGGGACAGGAAACGCTCTCATCAATACTGTGGCAGGCATTACGATCGCCACGATCGCGCTCCTCACGTCTCGCATTTCCCTGGCGCTGCAAAATAGGCAATTGCATCATCTTGCCAGTCTTGCTGATGAACTAACGGCGATCTACCAACAGTTCTGGCACGAACAGCAACCCAGCTTGGCAGAAATCCAGCTAGAGAAGTCACCCCATCCCCCTTCCAGAGATACCCCCTCAGAATTGCAGCAAGTGGACTGAGCTAGGGTTAAGTATGTCATCTGTTAAATTTGTATGCGTTGCTAAATTTGTATGGGTTGCTAAAGAGGAATTAAGTCCCAATGGAATATTTTAGTGGTCTATTAAGAATTGTTTCATAGGTTGAAAACCCCAAAATCATAACTTCAGTCTCACCTTGACTCATAGACCCAAATCTATCGAGAAGCTAAGAACTATCGATTTTTAATGATGAACTTGTACCGTATTATCATCATTACAGGTTCTCGGTAAGCCTCTACCCGTAAGGTATGCAATCACTTGAGTGCAATTCCTGAAAGACATCAAAGGCTATTTTCTTAAAAATATTTGTATTTTGAAAATTTAGAGGTAACTCTATGAATCAGATTCTTCTACAAAGTGTCTGGCTAGTGCCCTGCTATCCTTTAGCAGGCACTGTCCTGTCAGCGTTGTGGTTTCCTTCAATTACCCGTTTGACTGGTCCTCGACCTGCGGGTTATGTCAATTTATTAATGACTTTTTTAGCATTTTTGCATGGATTATTTGCTTTGTCGGCAACATGGGGGCAACCAGCCCAGGAGCTATTCTTTCCCTGGCTAAACGTTGCCAATTTGGATTTAACGTTGCCCTTGCAGATCTCGACGCTGACAGTAGGCGCTACGGTTGTCATCACAGGGTTGAATCTCTTAGGACAGATTTATGCGATCGGCTACCTAGAAATGGATTGGGGTTGGGCCCGCTTCTTTTCCTTGATGGCTTTATTTGAGGCAGGGCTGTGTGCATTGGTGCTGTGCGACTCGCTCTTCTTCTGCTATATGATCTTGGAAATCTTGACTCTAGGAACCTACCTGCTCGTCGGAGTTTGGTTTAATCAATCTCTGGTGGTTACAGGCGCTCGTGATGCATTTCTTACAAAGCGGATCGGAGACCTGTTTCTATTGATGGGCGTGATTGCCCTACTGCCCCTCGCCGGAACCTGGAACTTTGGAGACCTCGCCGTTTGGGCCCAAACGGCCAACGTTGATCCCGTTGTCATTACCCTGGTTGGACTCGCTCTAATTGCTGGCCCAATGGGCAAGTGTGCCCAGTTTCCCTTGCATCTGTGGCTAGACGAGGCAATGGAAGGCCCCTTACCCAGCACGATTCTGCGAAATTCGGTGGTCGTTGCTTCAGGCGCGTGGATGTTGTTCAAGCTGGCTCCTGTTTTGGCCCTGTCTCCAGTTGTGATGTCAGCCTTGGTAGGAATTGGTGCCGTCACGTCCGTGGGAGGTGCCCTCATTGCGATCGCCCAAATTGATATCAAGCGAACCTTGTCCTACTCCGTCAGTGCCTATATGGGGTTGGTGTTTATTGCGGTGGGCACAGGAAATACTGAGGCGGGTCTCCTGCTTGTTCTGAGTCATGCATTGGCTATGGCTTTGTTGGTGATGAGTGTAGGCTCTGTTATCTGGAATTCTATTTCTCAGGACGTAACGCAATTGGGCGGACTGTGGTCGCGTCGTCCCATTTCAGGACTAGCATTTTTAGTTGGAATTGCTGGAATGGTCTCCCTGCCTCCTTTGGGCAGCTTTTGGGCCTTGCTAAAATTGGCTGATGGCTTGTGGACAAGTCAATCTTGGCTCGTTGGATTAGTGTTGCTGGTTAATGGATTAACTGCATTCAGCCTGACTCGGGTATTTAGCCTGGTCTTCGGCGGTAAAGCGAAGCCCATGGCGCAACGATCGCCCGAAATCCACTGGCTGATGGCCGTACCCATGACCCTCTTACTTGGCTTCACTCTGCACCTGCCGCTGATTCTACAATCTCTAAACTTGCTTCCCGCTTGGGCAGATCTGAACAAAGAAATGGCTCTGTTGTTAGTTTGGTCTAGCTTGGCAGGGTGTGTTGTTGGTGCGATCGTCTACTTAGGAAACTCAGTCCCCAAGCCTGTTCAATTCCCACTAAAAGGATTACAGGATTTGCTTACCCACGACTTTTACACAGCTAAGCTCTATCGCCTAAGCATTGTATTCGGGGTTAACATCGTTTCTCGCATCATTGATTGGGTAGACCGCTACATCGTCGATGGCATTGTGAATTTGTTTGGTTTCGTCACCCTTCTTGCAGGTCAGGGGCTAAAATACAGCACCTTTGGTCAAGCTCAATCCTATGCTTTAACGATCGTGTTTGGTATGTTCCTCGTGGGTTGGTTGATGACTCGCTCCCCCTAGTGTTCTGTCAAGAAAATTTTGAGGGGTCGAAGACCCTCAAAATTTAACTCCAAATAACCTCCCAGCTTTCAGCTACCCGTCAATTAATGATTAACAGACTACTAATAAGTCATGGTGGCGATCGATTTTCCTTGTCCCTGTGATCAACCCAGAAGTGGGCAGGGTTGGGAAACTGCTTCCCACAGCGATCCGTAGATAGCCTCAATTTTAGACAGCCTCCATCGAATAGCATTAATCTTCATTCCCCTACCGTTTTTTTACTATGCTTAGTACCCTCATTTGGCTACCAATGCTCGGGGCTGCTCTCATTGCCTTCTGTCCTATTCGTCTCTCTCGGTGGGCAGCCTTGGCGATCGCCAGTCTCAACCTATTCTTGACCCTGCTCCTGTTCAGCCAATTTGATCTCAGCCAAACTGGGATGCAATTGTCAGAATATCTCCCCTGGCTGGACTCTCTAGGGCTAACCTACCGCTTGGGAGTCGATGGGTTATCGCTACCCCTGCAAGCTCTGAACAGTTTGTTGATTTGGATTGTTATCTATGGCAGCGACCAGAAGATCGATCGACCCCGCCTATTCTATGCCTTGGTATTGATTGTAGGAGGAGGGATCGCCGGTGCCTTCCTGTCACAGAATCTATTGCTCTTCGTACTGTTCTACGAAGTGGAGTTGATTCCGATTTATCTGCTAATTGCTATCTGGGGAAGTGCCCGGCGTGATTATGCAGCGATGAAGTTCCTTATCTACACAGCAATCTCAGGGGCATTAATCTTGGCAGGATTTTTGGGCTTAACTCAGTTGAGTGGTGCATCCAGCTTCGACTATGCAGCAATTTCCTCTCAAATTTCCTCACAAAATCTCCCATTAAACACTCAAGTCCTTCTGTTGACTATCCTATTAATTGGATTTGCGATTAAAACTCCCCTAGTTCCTCTTCATACCTGGCTCCCTGATGCCTATGTCGAAGCCTCACCCCCCGTCGCTATTCTGTTGGGTGGTATTGTGGCTAAATTAGGTACCTATGGGTTGGTGCGGTTTGGGTTACAGCTTTTTCCAGAAGCGTGGTCTGTCGTAGCCCCAGGTTTGGCCGTCATTGGAGTAGCAAGCGTCCTTTATGGAGCCTTAACTGCGATTTCCCAACAAGATATCAAGCGCATGGTAGCCTATAGCTCGATCGGGCACATGGGGTATGTCCTAGTTGCCGCTGCCGCAGGAACTCAACTCAGCCTTCTGGGTGCTGTCGGTCAAATGGTCAGCCATGGATTAATCCTAGCCATGCTGTTCTACCTGGTTGGTGTGATTGAAACAAAGGTCGGCACCCGCGATTTAAGTAAGCTCAACGGGTTGCTTAATCCCATCCGAGGCTTACCGCTGACCAGTGCCTTGCTCGTTGTGGGGGGCATGGCCAGTGCTGGAATTCCCGGTCTAGTTGGATTTATCTCTGAATTTCTGGTCTTTCAAGGGAGTTTCCCCGTATTTCCCATTCCTGCGCTTCTGTGTGTCCTGGCCAGCGGTCTGACTGCGGTCTACTTCGTGATTCTGATGAACCGGACATGCTTTGGCAAGCTTGATAACGATACCGCCTATTATCCCAAAGTTACAGGCCGAGAGCAGGTTCCTGCCTTGGTATTAGCTGCCTTGATTTTCTTCTTGGGTGTACAACCCTCCTGGCTACTGCGCTGGAGTGAGTCAACGACCAATGCATTGACGGCTTCTTTGCCCATCATGGAAAACCAAGTGGAACAGCAGGTGGCGATCGTCTATCCCTCCCTCCCAGTTCAACAGTAATCACACCCCTAGAAACTCCCCACCTCACCCTTCCCCTGCGAACTCCTATGACGACTGCAACCACCACAAAAACTGTACTACCCCCTTCCCAGCACGAATTTGCTGATATCATTCATCGCCTAGAAGCAGGTGGCGCGATGTTGCCTGACACCCCAGAGAACCTGATGCAAATTATCGGACTGTATAAAGCCTATGCAGTACCGATGGACTTCTACTGGCGCGACCTGCTCTACATTGCCGAACGGGTATTTCTCGACCCCCTGCCCGCTTTTAAGTACTTCATACCTAAAGAGTACTTGGATTTGCACAATCACTACGCCGGAGATGATGCGGATCTGCGGATCTGGCGCGGTATCGCTACTGCCCATCCTGAACTGCTAGCGTTTATGGAGAAGGGAGAAACCTTCAAAATGCCCAAGCTGTTTCATCACCTCTGGCACGATCGCATCAACATGGAATTTGCCGAGGAATGTATGCGGGCTATGCTCTGGCACCGAGGAATGGGTGGCCAATTCGACCCCTACCTCGACAGCGATGAATACAAAGCTAACGCCGATCGCGCCATCAAAGCCTACTTCAAAAACAACCTGCCCATGCTGGGACTCTACAAACTCTTCCCAGACTTATTTCTGGAGCAGTGCCGCCAGATGTCCTACTACGCAAATCTAGGGCTGTTCTGGGAAATCATGGCTCCCGTCTTTTTTGAAATGTCTGATCTATACGACGAGGGAAAAATTGCCAGTGTCCCAGATGCCATGAACTTTTTGGTCAATGGAATTTTTGCCATTGCTGGCCGCCCCATATACCACCATGTCTACATTCGTGGTGAGTGCTATGAGATTATTCCCAAGTCGAAGGGCTTCATGTGGCTCTACGAAGCCGCCCTACCCTATATAGAAGCGGTCTTCTACCGCACGTCTCCATTCCGGGGGACTAAGTCCTATAATGCTCAGGCAAAGGAAGTTCCCGATGAACAGAAAGACTTTCACTTCGGCATCCTCTACGCCGATGTATTTCCTGTTGGCACTGCGGGCATTCCCCCCACACTTCTGATGCAAGATATGTTGCATTTTCTTCCCCCCTATTTAGTGGATTATTACCGCAAACACTGCCGAGGTGAAGATGATATGCTGATCCAGCTAGGCATTAGCTTCCAGCGATCGATGTACTGTGTTACTTCCGCCGTTATCCAAGCCCTGCGCGCCGCCCTACTCTATCCTTTAGATGACCCCAACCCCAAGCACCTAGAAGCTAATCGTGCTTTTTTTGAGAGTCAACTTGATCGATTTAAGCGCCCTGAAGCCAGGCTACGGAACATCCAAAGCCAAGACTATCGATAGGGTCTATCCACTCAGTTCCGCTTCTATTTAATCCTCATACCATTCTCCATCTTCTATAGAGTACGCAGAGACTAACTTACGGCTATTCTCTGCGTCTCCGTGTCTCTGTGGTGAACCTTCCTGTATCAAGTTAGATCATTTGGCTATATAGCTCACGCGTAGTTCAACGATTTACAAATGATCCACCCCTTGCCTAACCCATCATTTCTCTAACAGAGGTTATAATTCATGGCTGATATTGTTGACATTGCAGTGGGCGCTGGTTCATTCACAACCTTGGTCACCGCCGTTCAAGTCGCAGGCTTAGTTGATGTTCTCCGTAGCCCTGGACCATTTACGGTGTTTGCCCCCAACGACGATGCCTTTGCCAAGTTGCCCCCCGGCACCATTCAAACCCTGGTACAGAATATTCCCCAACTGGCCCGCATTTTGACCTACCACGTTGTTCCTGGCAAATTGATGCAGGCAGACATCAAAAAGCTGGAATTCCTGACCTCAGTTGAAGGGTCACCGATTCGGCTTGATCTGTCCGATCGCTTTGAAGTGAAAAACGCCACCGTAATTGCAGCCGATATCGAAGCAGACAACGGCGTAATCCACGTCATCGACAATGTAATTCTCATGGGATGATAGTCACCCAAGGGGCTTCAAATCCTTACGGTGAAAGGAACTCGCCCATGGCTCTCTGATGTACTTGGGATATTTCCGAAAGAAGTTATCCCAGCAAATGTAGGGGGCGTTCGCGTAGCGTGTGCTTTGCACTTAGGAGATTTTCGAGAAAGATGTTATCCCTGTAGGGGCGAAGCATCCGGCAGACAAGTCCTTGAATCGACCAGAAATTTATTGCCCGGATGCTTCGCCCTTCCGGTGCCTGGTATAAACTTTTCTAGAAATCTCCCTATTTAATTCCCGATCCTTAATTAGCACCAGCTTCACTTTTGCTATCCCCCGGCGCGATCGGTGCTGCCCCAGCTTCTTTCTGCTCAGGCTTTTTCAACCTAACACCAGTGGGCACCCCCTTACCCGTCAAGGGCGATCGTCTCCACATGACAACCAACGTTCCCTTCCCATCTCCTGTAGGCACAAGATTCAGATAGCCCAGAAGTGCGCCACGTTTCACTTGGTAAACTGGCCCTCCCGCATACTCACCGATCGGTGCAGCCGAAACGTCGTAGCCTTTGCCCTGGAGATTGGGCCAGAAATAACCCTTAAATAGTTCGCTGGGAGTTTGGTCGGCTACTAGGCTCAAAATATTTCCTGAGTCTGCATTCGCTGCATTGGCAACCCCCGCTTTCCTTGGGGAGGACTCAGGCTTGCTTGCCAGTTCTAGCCCTAAGTCACTGCCAAAATTGCGATCGGATGCCAACGAAGTCGGATCGGTGTGAGAGGCTGGCGATCGGTCAACTGAAATAAACACGGGTGGTTGAGTCACAGTCCGAATCACCACCGTTTGCTGACGCACTACCCGCTGAGGGCGCACGATAATTGTGCTAGGACGTATAGGTTTTGCCCGGAGAATCTTTGAAGTTGGTTGTGACGTGGTGGTTTGAGATGAGATAGCCTCAGCCATGGCCGGTCGCACCCTTGATCTGGCCGGTTCAACCATCATCACCGTTGGCTTCAAGGCTGCTTTGTTACTCGAAGTAGAGGACTCCGTGATAAATGCCCCTGAATCCGAGGCAAAACTCCCGATCGGAAACTGACTGGTGGCAAAATCCAAGCTGCTGACTTTTCCAACCGCACCTACCTGTAGACCTTGCTCAGCTAGTTGAGCAGACAGGGGAATACTCAAAAATAAACCGTGCAGCCCCAAGGAGAGGAATGCCAGAAGTAGGGGACGGGACTGAGACTTTAAACCAGGCAAACCTCTGAGAGATAAACCCTTCATATTTATCGGGTATGACCAAGCCATAAATATTGCTGTTTACCAAGTAACTTCACAAGCGATCGGGATATCGGTCTCTGCCCCGCAAACATCTCGTTCCACTCAAACACCTTAGCTTTCAGAATGGCACACCCTAACAACACACTACTAGCAAGCTCCATGCATAAGCTCACCAAATCTGGATATATCCTCAACAAAAATCTGTAACAGGCATTATTTCCAACCTTTGTTGTAATTATGGATTTTAGTGAGAAAGAGTGATGAATTTATGGTGAACAAATAACATATCAGTCAAATAAATTTAATCAAATTCCAATTAAAAATATTCAGAATATCCAGAAGAAACATCTAAGTCCACCCAACCACATCTCAACAAATCATACTATAACTAGATCCTGCCAATATCTGTTTCCTAGACTTGAACCAGATTTACGAAAGAGATGTACATCGGCAGAAACAATAACCTGCAAGAGTTTGAAGCAACTCAAAAGATTATTTTCCAAAGAATTGATTTTGATTTTAGTAACATCCTTAAACAAAGCTTTAACCAAGTTTAATCTCCCGTTACTTTATCTACCCTTGCTTAAGGGGTCTGATTGTAGTTTCATATAACATGGTTGCAAGGCAATAACCAAAAGCCAACCAGATCGACTAGTAACAACTAATTGATCAGTAACAGTCACCTAACTAAGTTTCCAGGACAAGACATATTATGGTTGTTTCCACGACTACCTTTCGTCGTACTATCGCAGCCTCAGTAGCGACAATTGCAATTACATTCCTACCTGCACTCAGTGCAGTTGCCCAGGTCGTGACCCTCAACGGAGCAGGAGCAACCTTTCCCGCTCCTCTTTATGAGCGCTATGCTCGTGAAATCAAGAAGAAGTACCCTAACATTCAAATCAACTATCAGGGTATTGGTAGTGGCGGTGGTATTCGTCAAACCATTGCTGGAACCGTTGACTTTGGCGGCACCGATGCAGCTATGACCGACGCGGATATGGCTAAGGTGAAGCGGGGTGTGCTTCTCGTTCCTACGGCGGGTGGTGCAGTAGCCGTTACCTACAATCTTCCCGGAATCTCCAATCTCAAATTGTCTCGTAAAGTTCTGCCCGCCATTTTTTCAGGCCAGATCACAGAATGGAACGATCCCAAAATCGCCGCAGACAATCCAGGGGTAGCTTTGCCAGATGCGCCAATCCGCACTGTAGTCCGGGCTGATGGCAGCGGTACAACGTTTATCTTTGTTAACCACTTGAGTGCTATTAATCCCTACTTCAAAGGTCGGATTGGTGTGAGTACTGCTCCCAAATGGACAACCAACCCAATCAAGGGCAGGGGAAATCCAGGGGTAGCATCGCAAGTTGCTCGGACAAGAGGGGCGATCGGTTACGTGGAATTTGCCTACGCTAAGCAGAACAAGCTGCAAACGGCTCAGGTGCAGAACAAGAAAGGACAATTCCTGTCTCCTTCCTTGCAAGAAACTAACAAAGCATTGGCAACGGTGCAGTTTCCTGCCAACTTCCGCATCTTTGTGAATGATCCTTCAGAAGGTTATCCCATTGCTGGTTTAACCTGGCTCATGATCTACAAAAAGTACGACAGCCCTGCAAAGGCTGCTGCGATCAAACAGATGGTGCAGTGGATTCTGACGGATGGACAGAAAATCAACGATGACTTGGACTACACCAGTATTCCTCGTAGCGTTGCCGATCGCGTGATCCAAACTGTAAACCAGAACGTTAACTAGGTTCGGTTTCCGTAGTTCTTGCCCTTAAAACTGCAAGACTCTGCATGTCATGCTTTAATAGGGGCGTACAAATGTACGCCCCAATTTAATGCTAAAACTCAACTTTAAATCGATCGAGTAGTGTCATACAACTAACTGATATAGCTAACTATTGTTGAAGGTGCAGGTATGGGCAGAAACTTGGAGCAGTCTTATACGCAAACCAATATAAGCAAACAAACTCCTGCTGTCGCGAACCTGATTAGCTTTATCATTGATTCGCTGTCACTACTCAGCCTACCCTCACCCTAAATCCCTCTCCCCGGGGAGAGGGA
>JARCMD010000383.1 GCA_030248885.1 Leptolyngbyaceae cyanobacterium MP9P1.79
ACTCAAAACTCAAAACTCAAAACTCAAAACTCAAAACAATCCACCTGACTGGTCAGAAACTTCTGCCAAGCTGCACTAGTACCACGATCGGCAAGGGCGCACGATCGTGGTATTACCTATACTTTTCACGTCACTGGAATATTACTGATGGCTCGTTGCAGAGAGGTGAGGGCGCGATTGTAGTTGAGGATGGCTTGAAGGCGGTTAACCTCAGCCCTGGTTAATTCAGTTTCAGCATTACTCACTTCCAATTGGGTTCCTACCCCCGCTTGAAAACGCAACCGCGCTAGCCGCAGACTCTCCGTTGCCTGAGTCAAGGCGAGGGAGGAGGTTTGAATATTTTGTGAATTGGCTTGTAAGTTGGAATAGGCCTGTTCCACAGCAAAGCGAACTTGGTTACGCAGATCAGCAAAGCGAGTCTCGGCGATCGCAATATTTGCCTCCTGTTGCTCGGCGCGGGACTGAGATGCCCCCCCATCAAACAGCGTCCAATTCAAGTTAGCGCCGATCGAGTAACCAGTGGTTAACCCTGGATTTGGGGTGGCGTTTAAGTTCGTAAATACGTTATAGCTGGCAACCAGACTTAGGCTGGGGCTGAGGGCAGCAAGCGCCGCATTCCGTCGGCTTTGATTAATTTCTCGTTGCACCAATTGTTGCTCTAGCTCGGCTCGATTCTTAAACGCTGCAATAATGCTATCTTCTAAAGATAAATTCCAGGTTCCCGCTGCTTGGACTGGATCAGCCGCCGATACATCCACAACTTGAGACAGGCTAAGGCGCTGTGCTAGTTGCCGTCGGGCAATGCGCTGCTGACTGATGGAATTCACGAGATCTTGGTTGGCATTGGCAAGCTGCACCTGAAACTGCAACACATCAAATCGGGTGCCGACTCCCGCTTGCTCCCGGGCTTGAGCATCCCGCAAACTGGCTCGCGCATTAGTGACGGCAGAGTTACTAATCCGAACTTGTTCGTCAGCTTGTTGCAGGGCGTAGTAATCCGTAGCCACGTTCAGCCGCAGGTCTTCAAACTGGCGCTCGACTTCTAGCTCGTTAAACCTGACTTGTCTCTCGGACGCTTGAATGGTGGCCGATCGCCCCGGTGCCAGCAGATCGTAGCTGAGAGAAACCGTCCCTGTTAAAGGCAAACTCGTTGTGCTTTGGCTCTGCTGTGATCCCGAAAAACCACTTTGGTTAGCAAACTGTTGGTTATTTGAAGACTGCTGGCTAGCGGAAAACCGAGCTTGGGCAGAGTCTTGGAATGTCAGTCCACTCTGAACCCCTAACGTAGGGAACTCTGCGGCTTGAGCTTCGCGCAATGCTGCCCGACTGCTTTCTAGCTGCAAGCGACTGACTTGCAACGTGCGGTTGTTGCGCTGGGCTAATTCCAGGGCTTGCTGTAAGGTGATGGGCTGAATGCCTTGGAGTTGAACTTCTTCAGGCTTTGTGGGGAACTGAAGTGGATTGGAGCTAGGGTTGAGATAGGGAGGCGCAGTCACCTTGACAGCCGGTTCTGCCGGGGCCACGGGGGGAGTTGCGTTGGCGGGAGTTGGGGGGACAGGAGGAGTTGATGGAGTGGGAGTGGGTCTAGCGGGAGTAGGGGTAGTTCTGGCAGGAGTCTGGGTTACTGGAGTCACCGCAGGTCGATTGGGAGTGGGTTTTGGGAGGGTAGGGAGGACTCTAGTGGGAGTCCGGGTTGATGGAGTCGCCGCAGGTTTGGCCGCAGGTCTATTGGTGGATGAGTTTGCGATCGGCACGGCGGTCACTGGAACGACAAAATTTTGGGCTGCGATCGGCAGTTGAGGGGTAGTCGCTGTCGGGGTGACGCTGCCATCACTCTCCACCTTTGGGGGCATCGCAGATGGCATTCCCGTCCCTCGTACCGTGGGAACAGTGGGCACCCTAATCTTGACGATCGGCTCGGTTCGAGGAGGGGGAGAACCTGGAGACAGTTGAGCAGGGGTCTCAAAATCTTTGGACGATGGTTGTAAGGGTTCCTGGGCTTGACTAGATGCTTGGCTAAGTAGGCGATGAGGCTCTACAGCAGCCATATTGGACACCCCAACAGGAGCAACTGAGGAGTCGCCAAGGCTAAATTGATCGGCTGGATCAGTTTGGGCATTTGTCCGGCAGGAACCGCTTAAAACGATCGCTGCACTCACACTCACAACCACAAAATAATGAGAAGTTTTCATAGGTTTATTTGATTCATCATCCAAAGAAACTTCTAAGGGTGGGTGACTGCAATCCTCTACTGTGCATTCCACACGATTTCAGCGTTCCTCGCATTTGTGGATTGCACCCATAAAATTGAAGACACCCTAAAGCAGGATACTAGTCTACGCAGACCCTTGGCAAATCCAACGCCCTGCTTTTTGCAAAAAACGACAGGCATCGACTGCAACGATCGATCCGCTTGTAATTTCAGGGTAATCCGCAGGATTTGCCATCCCTGGCTACTCCCCAGTTCCTGCGAGAACGGGAGCCTTAACTAGCCTGCCATCCTCCATGTAGACAATGCGATCGGCCACATCCAGGATGCGGTTGTCGTGGGTCACCATCAAAATCGTGCAACCCTGCTCCTGAGCGAGTTTTTGCATCAAGGTGACCACATCCCGCCCCGATTGCTTATCCAACGCCGCTGTGGGTTCATCTGCCAGCACAATTTTGGGGTGACTGACCAGGGCGCGGGCGATCGCCACCCGTTGTTTTTGTCCCCCAGAGAGACTTTCTGGGTAATATTGGCTCCGTTGCGCCAAGCCGACCAATTCCAAAAGTTCTAGGGCCCGATCGCGCCGCTCAGGACGGGAATAAGTGCCGTGAACTTCCAGCCCCATCATCACGTTCTCCTGGGCCGTGAGGCTGCTGTGGAGGTTGTGCGCCTGAAAGATATAGCCACAGGAACGCCGCGACTCCACAGCGGTATTTTTTGTAGCCCCCACCAGTTCTGTGTTCAAGATGCACAGGCTACCTGATTGGGGCGATCGGAGTCCTCCCATCAGGGAAAGTAAGGTTGTTTTACCAGAGCCAGAGGGTCCGGTGAGAATGACAATTTCCCCGCGACCGATGGTGAGATTGATCTCAAATAAGACTTGTTTGCGGAGTTCACCCGTGCCAAAAAAATGGTCGAGGTTTTGCACAACGATCGCAGCCGTAGATTCAAAGGACATAGCAGGTTTGGTTTCCGATAGAGCGGTAGTCATTGTCTCTCCCAAAAAATATTAACCAAAAATATCGGCAGGATCGGCAGACTGTAACTTGCGCGTGGCAATCAGCCCGGAGATGACGCACATGGCAATGGTGAGGAAAAACACAAGGGTCAACCGGGAAGCCGTCATGCTAATGGGTAGCGCTGCCACATTCCGAATCAGGGCATATTGTCCCAAAGCCAAGCCCAATCCGGGGAAAAATCCCAACACTGCCAGGATCACGGCTTCCTCAAACACAATCATCAGCAAATACCGATCGCGGTAGCCCATCGCTTTGAACGTGGCATACTCTCCCATGTGATCATTTACATCAGTGGAGAGGATTTGAAACACAATCACCGTGCCGACGACAAAGGCCATGACGGTGCCAAAGGTGAAGACAATGCCGATCGGGGTTGTTTCTTCCCAGTAGGCTTGCTCGAAAGCCACAAAGTCTTTATGGGTGGAGACGATCGTATCCTGGGGCAAAATTGATTTGATTTGGTCCAGCACCTGCTGGGGATCAGCCCCAGGCTGAACCTTGATCAAACCCAACGTGATCTGTCCTGGACTCCGTTCCGGGAAGAAGCGCAGAAAATTTTCCTGGCTGGTGATCAGCGTCCCATCGGTAGCAAATGAAGCTCCTAGAGAAAATAATCCCACCACTTGGACGCTGCGGCGATCGATTTCCGTTTTGATCGGCTTGCCTTGCTCAGCCTGGGCAATAACTTCGGCATAACTGCCCCTGGCTTGGCGATCGAACAGAAAGGTGTCCGCTTGCTTCAGTTTGTCTAGATTCTGATTCACTTCAGGAAAATTAAACGCGGGGGTTTTCACACTCTGACCCACCAGCGTCAATTGAGTTTTAAGGCGGGTTTGGGGATTCTTCCAGACCACCGTGGAAACATAGAGCGGCTCTGCGGATTTTACACCGGGGACATCTTGTACTTGATAGAGACGGCGGCGCGGCACTGTGTTCGCCAAGCTCAAATCTCGATACTGGGCACTCCGAATCACAATATCGGCATCGATCGATCGCAGCAGTAAGGTATTGCTATCAAACAAAGCTGCCTGGATGCCCAACTGGGCAAACATCAGCAAGTCGGCGAACCCAATCCCTGCCACGGCCACCAGCAATCGACCTTTATTCTTCTTCAATTGCAGCCAACCCAGGGGCGTGCGTTGTTGCAGGCTCTGCCAAAATCCCAGCTTTGGCTTAGGAGCTTCGTGCTGCTGCGGTTTCGGTAACGTTAGGGTCATTGTTGAATCTCTCCAGTCACTTGTAAGTTGGTGAGTCCGATGACGTTTTGGGCGGAGGTTGGGTCGAGGCGCACGCGCACTTCGACAATGCGGGCATCGATGTTGCCAGATGTGTCAGAATTCACCACATTCTGTCGCTGCACCTTGACCCCAATTTCTGTGACTTCGCCAAAGAGCGCCTCAGGGCGGCTGTCCGCAAAAAGTTTGACCTTTTGCCCCAGCTTGACCCTGGCAATATCGCTCTCATAAACTTCCAGAACTGCTGTCATTTGATTGGTGCGTCCCAGTTCCACAATGCCTTCGTTGGAAACTAATTCCCCAGGACGGGTGTGAATGTCCAACACCACGCCGTTTTGAGGGGCGCGGACATAGGCCAGGCTGAGTTGCGCTTTGGCTTGTTGCACGGTAGCGATCGAGCGATCGACCTGGGCTTGGGCGGCTTCCACATCCACAGGGCGCACTTCGGCAATGCGATCGAGGGTGGCGGTGGCGGCGGTCAGTTCCGGCGATCGGGTGGATTGAATCCGGCTCAGCGCTGCCTGAGCTTCTTGCACACTGCGTTGGGCACTGGATAAGGTTAAAACTTTGGTATCCCGCAGCGAGGCAGAAACTGCACCTTGTTGATACAGTGTTTCGTAGCGCCGCGCCTCTGCTTGGGCGTTTTGCAAGTCTGCCTGGAGCCGGGCAACGGTTGCCACTTGCACTTGAGCATCCCCCTGCCGCTGGGCCGCTAAGCGCAGAATTTCGGCTTGCTGGGCATTGACTTCGCCCCGCTTTGCCCCCGCTCTCACCACGGACAAGTTAGATTGAGCAACCTTCACCCCTTCTTCGGCGGCCATCAAATCCGCTTGGAGCCGATCGCGGCTATCCAAAATGGCAATTACCTGTCCCACTTTGACCGTATCACCCTGGTTCACCCGGAGTTGTTCGACACGGTTGCTGCCCCCGGAAGCAGTCGGTGCTGAGAGTTTGATCACTTTGCCTTGGGGTTCCAAGTATCCCAAAGCGGTCACAGTTTGGATTTTGGGGGCGACGACCGTTGCAGCCGATCGCGCCGCTTGAGCGCTGGAATACGATCGCCATAGGTTGTAAGCTCCCAGCCCACCCGCCAGAATCAGCGCCGCAATCAACACCGATCGCCAGGAAAATCGTCGCCCGCTATTTTGCTCTCTAGTATTTTGCTCTTTAGATGGGCTTGTTACTTCACCAGGCATCATGTCACATCTCCTGATAGACTAGAATTAACTAAACGGTTTAGTTAGATGAACTAGATATCAGACTAAACGGTCTGGTTAATTTATGTCAAGCCCAATTTCTTAATCTGGATTTTTAGTCTATTTAATTTATGGAAGTTCCTAAAACTCCAACAACCAGCCGATCGCTATCGCCAGAAAAAACCGCCGCTATTTTGGATGGCGCACTCCAGGTTTTTCTAGAACAAGGCTATGTTGGGACAACTATGGATCGGATTGCCAGTGCCGCAGGAGTTTCCAAACCCACGGTCTACAATCACTTCTGTGACAAGGAAAGCTTATTCAATGCGCTGATCGAACAGTGGGTGAAAAAAATAAACTGGATGACATGTCCTGAGCAATTGCTGGAGCGATCGGATGAGCCGCCCGAAACCGTGTTGCGTCAGTTGGCAAATGATATTTTCAACACCTGTATTGATCACCCTGAAAAAGTTAATTTCATCCGAGTTGTCTTTGGAGAATCAGGTCGCTTCCCAGAGTTGGGCAGGGCGTTTGTCGCCCACATGGACAAACCTATGTTGGATGCACTGACCCAGTACCTATCTGCCTGTCCTGGACTGAACTTGCCCGATCCCGCCGCCACTGCCACCATATTTCTCGGAGCGATCGTGTTTCGTCTCATTACCCACGAGATGTTGCACAGTGGCGATATCTTACCCATGGAGCGCGATCGATTGATCGATGGTTTAATTCATCTCATTCTGAGAGTTTAGAATGCAGGTAATGGAGTAATAGCAGGGGAAAATCCTTAAGATATACATCTCCAATGCACTCAATCTCTAGTATCGAGCGCGCTGATTTTGCTATGTTTGTGCGATCGGTGAAGTAAAGATTGCTATATAGGAAGAAGCACTACAAACCAATCATCTTTCGTTCACACATCCTAACGATGATTGAGTCTACTAATCGGCACAAGTCAGTGGTTGTAGCTCTCTCAATGTAGCAGAAAGATCGTCGGTCAATCCGCTGCACTGACGTATTAGCTGGACGTATTAGCTGGCTGACGTGACCCAATCTCGATAAACTCGACCTCTCGCTTCTCATGCGATCGCCATCACCATAAACCTCTCTGAACCTCAAACCACCCCGCTGATCGCCCTCAACACTCAATCTCTGTCACTCCACCCAAAGCTACTGGGACGTTTGTGACTCATACGATCGCCTTCACCACTCAACCTCGGTATGCTCAATCTCTGCTACCTACAAATGACCTCTTGGTGACAGACACCTCGAATCAAGGCAGACAGCTAACGATCGCCCTAATACGCACTCGCTAGACTCGATCGCCCAAACTCCCGACCAGCAAAACTGACAATAGCCCAATACTGACAGCGACCTGAAAATTCCAATTGATTGGTTTCTTTTGCATCGGTGAACTCCACTTTGGGGGCGATTATGTCCAGAAATGGTTGAGTAGTGCAGAGAGCCTAAGATCGTCTTATGTTAATGGTTGCAAAATTTTCGTATCCGTTTCCCTATCTGCAAGTTCCACAGGGTAATGTCATGACGATCGCGGCTAAATCGTTGGCAAAACAATTGATGGACACCCACCGGCTATTAGGTAAGATGAAACTCAACTGATTGGTCTCGCCGGATTGATCGGTGTGCCCCTTGCAGATATGCAAATCCGGAATATCGGAATCATTGGTTACGGTGTGGTGGCTCCCATTGTGTTTTTGCTGTTGGGCATAGTTTTCGGGCGCATCCAGCAAGTGCCGGACAACACCAAGTGAAGTCGTGATTCTCAGTCGGGGGCATAACAACCCCAATGCACACCGATCGCCGAGAGGTTATTTGTTGGATGTTCTAAAGTTATCTGCGGCGGCTCATCTCAGCCGTTCCACGGAACTGGTATGAAGCGTTAGGGCTTGGTAACACTAAAACTGCTAGTTCTGTAGAAGGCGTAAAGGTAGCAAAGCTGTATTTTAGTGCCACACGATCGCTGCATTACTTGAATAGTGAGGAATTCAATAGTTAAAGGGTTAAATGTCTAATAGCTTGGTCGCTCAATTGAAGCCAAGCTGAAGTTTTTGTCCGATCGACTCAATAGAGCTTACCCTTGAATACATCGTAGAAGATGAAAGACCGCCATGCCCAGTGTCGAAACAGCTAAAGCCCAGAGTAACGAGTCGTTGGAACAGAAGCTC
>JARCMD010000384.1 GCA_030248885.1 Leptolyngbyaceae cyanobacterium MP9P1.79
GGGACTTCGATCTCAGAACCCCCCAGAATTGGGGGGCAGGGGGGCGGTTCGGGCGACAATTTGGGCCTTCTGAGAGGTTTAGAATTCACATTTTTGAAAGATCGAAGATTTTTCAAAAATGTTGGTAATGACAAGCCCAAAAGGAGAGAGGGGCTAAGACTTAGATCGGCTCCCCTTCTCCCAGCGGGAGAAGGGGCTGGGGGATGAGGGCAGATTTTAAGTTGCACATCGCCTTAAATTGTTAAATCCCTAGTTTGGGTGCTGTCGCTACACCTTGTACTTCCCTCCCTTGGCGGGATCAGACCAGTCACAGGCAAATCCCTTGGTGTCAGCCACAAACTGGTTCCAAGGTACTGGCTTGACCGCTTCCTTCGACTCGTAAATGATATTGAACAGACCATCATCGCGAATTTCACCTAAGCGCACGAACTTCGAGAGATGGTGATTGTTTTCCATCGTCACCTTGCCTTCAGGAGCCTCAAAGGTCTGACCCAAGGCAGCGGCCCGCACCTTATCTAGGTCATCGGCGGTGCCTGCTTTCTCCACAGACTGCTTCCACAAATAAACCATGATGTAGGCGGCTTCCATCGGATCATTGACGACCCGATCGGCCCCATACTTGGCTTTGAAGGCATCCACAAACTTCGTGCTGGCTGGAGAATTGACGGTTTGGAAGTAATTCCATGCGGCGTAATGCCCCTTTAAGTACTCCACGCCGATCGCCTTCACCTCTTCCTCAGCGATACTCACAGACATCGTGGGGTACTTGTCTGGGCCCAAACCTGCGCCCTGCATCTGCTTGAAGAACGCCGTATTGCTGTCTCCATTCAAACTATTGAAAATCACGCCGCCATTGGGTAGAGCCGCTTTGATTTTAGTGATGATGGGGGTAACTTCAGTGTTGCCCAGAGGTAGGTAGTCCTCACCGGCAGTTTTGCCGCCCAACGCCGCCAGTTGCGCCTTAATAATGGTATTGGCAGTGCGGGGGAAAACGTAATCCGATCCTACCAGGAAAAATTCCTTGCCCTTGTTCTTCAGCAGCCATTCCACCGCTGGCTCGATCTGCTGGTTGGGAGCAGCCCCTGTGTAGAAGATATTCCTGGAGCATTCCTGCCCTTCGTATTGCACGGGATACCACAGCATGTGATTTTTGGACTCAAACACGGGTAGCACGTTTTTGCGACTGGCAGAAGTCCAGCAACCGAAGACGGTGACCACCTTATCCTGGTCGATCAGTTTGGTGGCTTTTTCGCGGAATGTGTCCCAGTTGGAAGCCCCATCCTCGACCACTGCTTCGATTTGGCTGCCCAATACCCCGCCTGCTTTGTTGATCTCTTCGATCGCCAACTGTTCTGCATCTACCACACTCTTTTCACTAATCGCCATCGTGCCGCTCAGAGAATGGAGAATGCCTACCTTGATTGTTTTACCGCCGCTGGTGGGAGTAGCCGTGGGAGATCCAGCCGTGGGAGACGTTGTGGTGGTGGTTGTACCAATACATCCCTTCAAAAATAGGCTAGCTCCCACGGTTGCAGAGCTATAGAGAATAAACTTCCGTCGGTTAAATCGTTGTGCCATCGTATTCCTAATTCACTCCTCACCAAACAAAATAGATAAGCTACGAGTTAGCTTTAGAGAGGACTGGCTAAAAAAGTTATCAATCAAACTCTTTCTGTCATCCTCCTTCAGCTCGAATTCCAGTAACTCAAGATGTTTGTGATAATAGAGCGTTGTCTAGCGATGGATTTGTAGCTGTGTATACAAAGACTCTGGAGTGCTGCGGGAGTTGCCTACTGTCCCATGTGGTAGCGGATAAACTCAGCGATCGTCTCCAAGCCGTGGTGCGTCTTCAAGTTGGTAAACACAAACGGTTTCTCATCTCGCATTTTCCGTGCATCTCGCTCCATGACGGTGAGGTCAGCCCCGACATAGGGAGCCAAGTCAATTTTGTTGATGACGAGCAAATCAGATCGGGTAATGCCAGGGCCGCCCTTGCGAGGAATTTTGTCTCCGGCTGCAACATCAATAACGTAAAGCGTCAGGTCTACCAGTTCAGGGCTGAAGGTGGAAGCTAGGTTATCGCCGCCGCTTTCGACAAACAGCAAATCTAAATCGGTGAGGCGACGCTCTAGCTGGTCGATCGCTGCCAAATTCATTGAGGCATCTTCCCGGATCGCCGTGTGGGGACAGCCGCCCGTTTCCACCCCCACAATTCGATCGCGCTCCAGAGCCTGACTGCGGACTAAGAACTCTGCATCTTCCTGAGTGTAAATATCGTTGGTGACCACCGCAATTTGGTGTTGGTGCCGCATGAGCTTGCACAGAGCATCGACCAGCGCTGTTTTACCTGACCCCACCGGCCCCGCCACCCCAACTCGAAATGCACTCATAGATTCTCTCCAAAATATTTAGCTGCGAAATAAGCGGCTGTATTGGGTTTCGTGAGTCATGGAAGCCAGACTGAGACCCCAAGTACAACTAACTAAGTCAGAATCGGTTAATTCTAAAATGGTTTGCCTGGCGTGGTAGATGGGAATTTGTAAATCCTGGATGATTTGTTGCCCCACAGTTTGCCCTAGGGGGATAAGTTTCACGCCAGCCCCGACTAAATTTGTGGCCCAACTGTGGAGATAACCCAGCAAAGCTAATCCCTCGTCGATTTGCCAGTAGGCGGCGGCAAGCCCAAAGACGATCGCAAAATTCACATCCTGGTGGAGTGCATCGGGAGCGATCGGGTTTCCTAAGTGCCGCAATAGTTCAGTCGTTTTGCCTGTTCCTGAATCGGCTGGGATCATCTGCCAGAGGAGCCGCAACAAAGAATAGCCCATCTGCCAACTCTGATGGCGCAGTTCTTCGGTTTCCCGTGCAGCCGAGAGCCAGTGGTTCCAGGCTTGCAGTCCGGTTAAATCCCCCTGGAGGCTCGATCGATAGGCTCGTACCATGACAGCAGCATCTAACCGCGCCGCTCCCCCCTGCAATTCTTGAGTGAGCCAGGCTTTTAACCCCGCTCCATCGGTCACCACGCCGTTAGCAACCAGGCTTTCCAGCCCTTCAGAGTAGCTGTAAGCTCCCACGGGCAACCCTGGACTGGTTAATTGCAACAGCGAGAGCAACGACAACTCGGAATCAATCATGGGCGTGGGCTACCTCGTCGTGATGGGTCTGGCTATCATGGTGGGTCTGGCTGTCATGGTGAGTATGACTGTACGCTCCTGCTTCTGGATGGAAGGGCGCAATCTCTTGGAGCACAGATAGTCCCAAATGTTCTAGCAAATGCTGAAGCACGCGATCGGGGGAGAGGCGCAGGTAATCAACGGTAATCTCCAGCGGCACATGGCGATTGCCCAGGTGGTAAGCAGCCCGCAGCAGGTCTATCCCGGCTTGTCCTCGCACGGTGAGGACGGGTTCTAGTTTTGCCACAATTCTCACAAGAGTTGGGGTCTGCTCACTGCTCAGACATTCGCCATGCTGCAAAATAGTGCCCCGTGGCAATTGCAAATATAGCTCTGTGCCCTCATCGCTGATGTATCGGTGGCGACTGCGGGTACGCTCCTCGGAGGTGAGGGAAAGGGTGAGAAACTCAGTAAAAGCATTACCGCTGGCACATTTATGAGTAAAGATTCGCATGTTGACTCCTGTGACTTTATAAAGTGTAAAGCGCCAAACACTCTATGGATGAGGTTCAGCGCTTTACGTTATTTATTCACAGGATCTATATTTAGGGTCTTTATGCGAGCTGACCCCATTTAATCTGTATTCAGAATGACAGATTATGAGAAGAGATGCAATTCACTTCAATTTTCTTAACGTCACGTCTGCTTTAGTCACGGTTTATCTAGATTTGTCGCGTTTTGTTGCTTTGCAGGCAATGTCGCCCCCAATAGTTGGGAGAGCCAAACTTCAAAGGAACGGACGGGAGAGTGCTGCACTGCTTCAGTGGGATCAACGATCGGCTCCACTAGAATCGTAAACATTCCCAAACGATTGCCAGCCAGAACATCGGTGAATAGCCGATCGCCCACCATTGCCACTTGCTCCACCGGCAGATTCATTTCCACTACAGCTTGGCGCAACTTGCGCCGGGAGGGTTTGATGGCTCCAAAGATATAGGGCAAGTTAAGCGATTGGGCAATCCGGCTGATCCGCACTTCGCTCAAATTATTGCTGACTAACCATACAGACGCAACCTGCCTCACTTCTTCTACCCATGCCACTAATTCTGCTGAAGCCGACACAGTTTTGAGCGGCACAAGGGTTTCGTCCACATCCAGCACCAGACCTTTGATGCCATATTGCTGCAACGTTGCAGGACTCAGACTGAGAATATTACTCTCCAGGATTAAGTCAGGCTGTAAAAGTATTCCCCAAGACATAAGATTTCAAGTGAATTTGAATCGATCGAAGGTGCAGGGTAGAAACGTCAAATTATCTCACGTTTCTACCGAGAGATTCAGTAGGTGCCTAAAATGACACCTAACCACTTTTTAATTATCCTCTCAAAGTCTCTGTAAAAGACTTAGCCCATGGGTGTCTGTGCCGCAGGAATTAAGAAGCTGATAGGTTTCACTGAGTTCTTGCACATCTTGGGTTTGAGATGGGCTAGGCTTCCACGGGTTGGGATTATTGTAGGCATAGTAGGTTTCTACGCCGTCAATGCCTAGGCGGACCGCTTCTGGAACTAGCTCTATGTGCGATCGTTTGTAGCGCGCTGGATGGGCCAGAATTGCCAGACCTCCAGCCTGGTGAATTGCCGCAATCACTTCACCTGCGTAGGCTTCACTGCCTATGGGAGCCTCCCGTTTCAGGTAGGGTTGAAGGGCAGAATGCTCTGGATTGAAGGCAAAGCCAAGAATGTGAACTTCTATATCCAATAACTCTGCGGTGACTTCAAAGCCTGTCCATAGATGCGGGATAGAGTCGGTTCGATCGCTACTGTTTTGACGATCGTCCAAATATTTTTGAGCAATTAAATATCCATTGGTCGTGTGGTGATCGGTAATGGCAAATCCCTTCAGCCCTATGGCAATTGCTTGTTCCACTAAGGCTTCGGGCTGCAATTGCCCATCTGAATAGATAGTGTGCATGTGAAAGTTGTAGTCACGCGGACAACTTCCAGCCGTGGTCTCTTGAAAAACTCGCTTCAGGGCAAACGCATTTTGGGCCATTAACTTAGAAGGAGCCTGAACAAGGTTGGCGAACATAGTCACCCCAGGAATTGTGTACGTTTGTTTACACTATACCCAATTTAACTTTATGCCAGTTTGTGACAGTTGAAACCCAATTTAGACCCCAAGCTCTGTGGTTGATGTCGCCTCAATGGATTGGGTGGCTGGATGCAAGGGTTGAATGTCTGGAGATTGGGCTTTTTCCTTTTCTAACCTACGTTTTCTGGCATAAAGCTGAATGGTTATAGCCATCAGAATGATCATGCCCACAATTCCCCAAGTGGCGATGCCGGTGGGCAAATTATTTTTGAATACAGCTAATAGCACGATCGCCACCAGAAACACTGTGGGCACCTCATTGAGCGCCCGCAGCTTTTGACTGCTCCAGGTGCATTGCCCAGCGGCTAATTGACGCATTAAGTAGCCGCAGTAGACGTGGTAGGCAATCAGGGCAACCACAAAGGCGAGTTTAATGTGTAGCCACCTTTCCTTGAAGATGGCGGGTTCAGTAGTCAGCAGCCCGATCGCCATGGCCACCGTCAAAACCATCCCTGGAGTTGTAATCAGGTTGTACAGGCGCTTCTCCATAAGCTGGTACTGCTGCTGCAAAATTGTCTGAGCGGGTTCAGGTTGCTCCTTGGCTTCGACATGGTAGATGAAGAGCCGCACGAGATAAAACAAGCCTGCAAACCAAACGACAATCCCAACGAGGTGAAACGCCTTGAACCACTGATAAGCCATCATTGACAAGCCATAGTAAGGTGGAAAACGAGAAACGGGAAAAGGTTGGAGCCGATCGCAAGCCCGCGCA
This sequence comes from Leptolyngbyaceae cyanobacterium MP9P1.79, assembly GCA_030248885.1. Lineage (GTDB taxonomy): Bacteria > Cyanobacteriota > Cyanobacteriia > JARCMD01 > JARCMD01 > JARCMD01. The sequence continues at coordinate 5,977 of JARCMD010000384.1, forward strand.
CTGTTTTGCAGCTAGACAGGATATTTTTCTAGGCAGCGGGGTATTTAAAGAGTGTGTCTAGGTAAACCCGTGATGCCCGCCGATCGCTGTCTCCATTTTGCAGCAAAAACAGTGAGAGAGCGGCGGAGAAAACACGGTCTTGATCCCAGTCAGGATGAGTTTCTAAGTAACTTTTAAAAGATTCGTAGAGAGATTCAGGGATTTCTGCCAGGATGCTGACGGTTACGTTCATGGGAAGCTAACTCCTCGGAATTGAATGAAACTATAGCGGAAATTTTCGATTGAAGCTGTGGAAAACAGCCCAAAGTGGCAACCCTTGGCTAGAACAGCCAGTAGCCACGCTTGCGGAGCAGGCGTAAACGGCTAAACCTGTTCAATTCAGGGCGCTTGCGGAGTTTCTCTGGCTTAACGGGGATAGGTTTTACAAGAGGTTCCGTCGATGTCGTCGCATCATTGTGCGGTATGGGGGGGGAGGGTTGTCAATGCTTCTCAATTGGGGAATGCTCTCAGGCAGAAAACTGAGCCAACGAGGAAACAAGGGTTTGAGGTCAATTTTCGTTACGTTTCTTCACTCAAAACTGACTCCTCTCATAAATCACCGGGTTTACGAGGGAAATCCCCAATAGTGAGGCGAGGGCTAATGGCTTCGTTAAATCCTGTGGAGAACCCTCTAAAATCTGTGGAAAAACATGAGGCTATCTGTGGAAAGCCTGTGGAATAGTTGGGGAAAAGTAGGGTGAATGATAAGAATTAAAAAAAGTCGTAAAAGTCAGGATTTGAGGATGAGTTGAGTCAAATGCTTTGGCTAGGTTCAGGGTCAATTGGGGTGACTTGGGGCGATCGTTAACCCGCTACAACTCTTACAGGAAAGAAGCTTGAGCCAATTGTTCAAGATGTAGACTCCCCGCTTCCCTGCTCCCGATGCCAGTCGATCGCGTGCTGACGAATTTGCTGGAGTTCCTCGGTCAGCATTTTGTCCAAGTTGGCGAGAACTAAATTAATCCGTCCCTGGGATTTCAATTTATCTCGATGGCGGGCGAGAAAATCCCAGTAGAAAAAGTTGAAGGGACAGGCTCGATCGCCTGTGCGTTTTCGGGGATCGTAAGCGCAGCCTTGGCAATAGTCGCTCATGCGATTGATGTAGTTGGCAGAGGCAGCGTAGGGCTTGGATGCCACAATTCCCCCATCGGCAAATTGCCCCATGCCGATCACATTGGGTTGCATCACCCAGTCGTAGCCGTCGATGAACGCAGCGTGAAACCAGTTCTCGATCGCCTGGGGCGAGATGCCAGCAATCAGGGCGAAGTTATTTAACACCATCAGCCGCTGAATATGGTGGGCGTACCCCATCTCTTGCACCTGAGTTAGCACTTGATGCAGACAGTTCATCGTTGTCTCTGCGTTCCAGTAGAAGGCGGGTAGAGGCTGAGTGTGGTTAAACCAATTGCGAGTTGGATAGTCATCTTCCATCGAAACATAAATGCCTCGCATGTACTCTCGCCACCCCATGACCTGTCGGATGAAGCCCTCGACACTATTGAGGTCTAAATGGCGATCGTGATAGGCCTTTTCCGCTGCTTCCACCACTTCTAACGGTTGCAGCAAGCCCAAGTTTAAGTAAGGAGACAGCAACCCATGCCATAGGGTCTTGTGGGCAGTTAACATGGCATCTTCGTAGGGGCCAAAGGTGGGCAGACGATCGCGGATAAACTCCTCCAAAACCTGAAGCGCGTGTTGCCGGGTCACTCCCCAGCGAAAGGGTTTAGCTTCGCCGTAGAGTTCCATGTCAAGGGATTCTACTTTGTCGATCACTGCCTGGGTGAGCGCATCAGGGGCAAACCAGAGGGGCGGGGGCGGATTTAATCCAGCTTTGGGGGGTTTGCGATTTTCTGCATCAAAGTTCCAGGCTCCCCCAACAGGCTTGGTGCCCTCCATCAAGACTTGAAATCGCCTGCGTCCTTCTCGATAGAAGTCTTCCATGAGCAAGCGTTTGCGAGTTTTAGCCCAGGCTTGAAAGTCTGTTTCACTCCATAGGAAATGATTGTTCTGCACTAAGGTTAGGGGGCAGGGAAGACGCAGCGTTTGGATCATGTGGGCAAAGGGGCGATCGTTGGGCTGCATAATCCGCAGTTCAGTAATCCCCTCAGCTTGGCACCAAGTCTGCAACGCTGGTTCAAAGTCCTCAGCTTCGGTGTAGGTCACTGACCACCTTGCCTGGCGTAGTTCCTTGGCAAAATGCCGCATGGCTGACCACACCAGCACCAGTTTTTGCCGATGGTACCAGCGTTCTCGAATATGATTTAGGGACTCAATCAGAATGACTGAAACCGGTGCTTTTTGGTCTGCAACACTTTGTAGGGCGGCTTGTTGCGCTGAAAGTTGATCGCCCAACACCCAGATTCCGATCGTCATAGGCTAACGTCCACATTTGTGATTCATTAATTGGGCTATACACAGCTATTTTAAGTCTGCCATTCCCAACAAATACAATGAAGTGAAGCATCTAAAATCGTTGCAGGAGGACACATCGCAAAGTTTTACTGCTGAGATAAAAACACGAAATTTGTCTGGGTAGTTAGTTCGTATTAGATGTATTCCACAACTCATTGAAGAAATGTAAGACTGAATAACAGGTCGCCTCTACAAATTCCTGAATTTTCTTGGCTCTGAAATGGGTTGGGAATGTTCAGTCTAAATCGTTGTCCCCATGATTGTTCTATTAGCTGCCCTCTCTGCCTCTGCCGCAGCGGGAATGCGGATCGCGCTTCCTCTGCTTTTGATTGGTCTGCTTCAGGGCAGCGACCTCTGGAATGGTGTGCCAGTTTTGAAACATATTCAGCCGCCCGTGGTAATTGGGGTGCTGGTGAGTTGGTCTTTGTTTGAGGCGTTTGCCTCTAAGAAACTGCTAGGACAAAGAGCCTTACAAATTGTGCAACTGATCTTTAGTCCTGCTGTAGGAGCGATTATGGCGATGGCGATCGCCGTAAAGTTGACGGCTCTCACGGGCTGGAACCTAAGGCTATTGGGCTTGGTGGGCGGCTTACTGGCTCTAGTGTTGCAACTGGTGCAAATGGGGTGGTTTTATCGGTTGCGTGGCTTACCTACCTGGGCAGTGTTTGGGCTAGATGGCTTGTGTATGCTGCTCGTGTTATTTGCCTTCAATGCCCCAAGACAGGGGGGAATTATTGCGCTACTGCTTCTGTGGCTGGCTATCCGTAGTGTGCAGGAATGGCAGCGTTGGTATGTTGCCCAGGCAAACCCAGCCGATCGCGCTAGTCCTAGGCGACACAAGCAAGATCCTGACTAAGGGATATGTATCCAGAAGGTTGATGGCTGGAAAAAGTCTATAGAGTGCCGAAACCTTTCTTTTTCTTGTCTTTCTTCTTCTTGGCAGCGCCACCAGAGTTACCCCGCCAGCCGGGTTGGTTGCCGCCAGCACTCCGGGGAGACGTGGGAGCCATTCCAGGTATTCCGGGCATTCCAGGAAACTGTCCTCGCCCCATTTGCTGCATCATCGATCGCATCTTCTGGAACTCACTCACCAACATACTGACATCACCTTCTCTATATCCAGATCCTTTGGCAATGCGGCGGCGGCGACTGGGAGAACTGGCCAATAGATCCGGGTCGCGTCGCTCTTCTAAGGTCATGGAGTTTATCAGTGATTCGGATTGCTTCAGCTTGGCTTCTCCCTGCTGGAGTTGTTCATCGCTGATTTTGTTCATACCAGGAATCAGCTTCATCAAGCTGCCCAGCGACCCCATGTTTTTTAACAAGCGGGTTTGTTTGAGAAAATCAGTGAAGTCAAACTTGGCAGACAGAATCTTTTCTTGCATTTTCTCGGCATCTGCCAAGTCCACCGATTCCTGCGCTCTTTCCACCAAGGTCAGCACATCGCCCATGCCCAGAATGCGGGAGGCCATGCGATCGGGGTAAAAGGGTTGGAGGGCATCGACTTTTTCGCCTACCCCAATAAATTTGATGGGTTGACCGGAAATGCGCCGCACTGAGAGCGCCGCACCGCCCCTGGTGTCACCATCCATCTTGGTGAGAATGGCCCCTGTGATGCCAATCTGTTCATGGAAGGTGCGGGTTAGGTTGGCTGCCTCCTGTCCCGTCATGGCATCCACCACCAGCAAGGTTTCGTGGGGCTGCACAGTTTCCTTGATGCGGGCGAGTTCCCCCATCATGTTTTGGTCGATTTGCAACCGCCCCGCTGTGTCGATGATGACGGTGTTAATCCCTTCGGCTTTGGCGTGGGCGACTCCCTGGCGGGCAATCTCCACCGGATCGGCATCCTTACCCAGTTCAAAGACAGGAATCCCAATTTGCTTACCCAAGGTCACGAGTTGGTCGATCGCGGCTGGGCGATACACGTCGGTTGCCACCAGAAGGGTGCTGCGATCGAGCTTCCTGAGATGGAGCGCAAGTTTTGCGGTGGCTGTGGTTTTCCCCGTCCCCTGTAGCCCCGCCATCAAAACCACTGTCGGTGCAGTATCTGCTTGGGCAAGGGGCACATTCGTGTCGCCCATCACCTGCACCAGTTCGTCATGCACAATTTTGATGAACTGCTGGTCGGGGCGCACTCCAGAGACCACCTCTGCACCCAACGCTTTGGTCTGAATCTCCGCGACAAAATCCTTGACAACTTGCAGGCTAACATCGGCTTCCAGTAAGGCACGACGCACTTCCCTCAAGGCATCTTGCACATTGGATTCAGAGATTTTATCCTGACCTCGAAGCTTCTTCCAGGCAGATTCTAGGCGATCGGAGAGTGCGTCAAACATAGGATACGTGTTGCAGTCGGCTTTCAAAGTCTAAGGCCCATTGTACCGTTAGGGATTGGGGTTGTTAGAATCAATAGCCCGGACATTTTTGCGATCGCTAGCCCTCATCCCCTTCTCCCAGAACGGGAGCAGGGGAGCCAGATTGAAGTCCCTCTCCCCTCCTGGGCTTGTCATTACCAACATTTTTGAGAAATCGAAGATTTCTCAAAAATGTGAATTCTAAACCTCTTAGAAGTCCCAAATTGTCGCCCGAACCGCCC
>JARCMD010000385.1 GCA_030248885.1 Leptolyngbyaceae cyanobacterium MP9P1.79
ACTTAAAAGACGAAAATTCGTGCTTTTTCTGGTCAAAAGTCATCAAAAGTAGTAGATAAAAGGTCTGTAACCCCTGATTCTTCTAGGTTGAGCAATTACAATTTCAGTTTTAAACCCTATTGAGCATAGTTTGAATCACTACCCAGGACTTCTCTAGCTGACGTGGAGCTATATGCATAAAACTTGGACAAGAATGTCCATACGTTTGCTGAGAAATCTTCGTAGTCTCTCTCTAATTAAATTTTCCCATAAGCGCCGCAAGCTAGGTTATATGGCACTGACAGGCATAGTTGCTTCCATCGTGCTGGCGATCGGCTTGTTCCTGGGTTTCACTGACTTCAGCTTGAGCCAAGACTTGGCAGGTTTGACTGATCTTCAGGCTTCCTTACCCACTGTGGATAAGACGATCGCTGCCGCAGGCTCAGGAAAACTCACCGTCGTATATGCCCCCGTAACCAAGCCCTTTCACAGAGACTTAGAGAAAGTAGCTAAAAAGAGTAAAGCGTTTGAACGGCTAGCTGGAGTGATTAGTCAAACTATCTCGCTCCCGCGAGATATACCAGTAGTTTTTGGCACATGCAATCAAATCAATGCCTTTTACGATCCCACCAACCATCGGGTTGTCATGTGCTACGACCTAGTCGAGCATTTCTCCACCCTATTCGGAAGTTCCAATGTCTTTAAGTCAAAACGTGAAGCCCAAGTCAACGCTGGTAGGGCAGCAGTTTTTGTGTTCTTCCATGAAATTGGGCACATGCTAGCGGGGGAATTGGAGTTGCCGATTACAGGCAAGGGCGAAGATGCGGCTGATCAGTTTTCCACCCTGTTTTTAGAGAAGGCAGGAGGCGTTGCAGAAGAATCGGCTCTAGCGGGTGCAACGTGGTTTAAGTTGGAGTCGGCCGTGCCGAAGCCAATACGGTATTGGGGCGAGCATTCCCTTGATATGCAGCGCTTCTACAGCATCGTTTGCCTCCTCTACGGGAGCAATCCAAAGCAATACACTTCACTCGTTAAAAAGGAAGGCGTTTCAGCCCAACGATTGCAGAAATGTGAGCGAGAGTATGGTCAGTCGGCTAAGGCATGGCGAACGCTCCTAACGCCCTATGTTAAGAAGGGAGCAATTTTGTAGCCGATCGCTCTGTCCAAAATGCCCTTATTTAGGAGGGCTGAAACTGTACGGCACGGGTGAAGTCCGTAGGATAAAATGAGTTCTAAGAACCAAATTCCGGGATTCATCAAAGAGTGGTTACATGAACTTAGTTACCCTGCAAACCTGGTTAGACAACGCTTCCTTTGCCGTTCTGTTCACCACGATGTTGGTGTACTGGAGCGGAGCCACCTTCCCCCAAATTCCCTACCTGTCAGCGCTGGGAACTGCTGGCATGACCTCAGCCAATCTCTGCATAGCGGCGCTTCTAGGAGCGCGGTGGTTGGAGGCGGGATACTTTCCCCTCAGTAATCTTTATGAATCGCTATTTTTCCTGGCGTGGGGCATCACCGCGATCCATCTGGTGGCAGAAAACATGAGTCGGAGTCGCTTGGTGGGTGTGGCCACGGCTCCAGTGGCGATGACGATCGCTGCCTTTGCCACCTTTTCCCTGCCCCCCGGAATGCAACATGCAGAGCCACTCGTCCCTGCCTTGAAATCCAATTGGTTGATGATGCATGTCAGCGTTATGCTGCTCAGTTACTCAGCCCTGATGGTTGGGGCCTTGTTGGCTGTGGCATTTCTCATCATCACCCGTGGGCAACCCATTGAGCTACGGGGCAGTTCTGTCGGCACAGGGGGATACCGGGACAGCCGCTACACCCTACGACGGGCTGGAACTGCGTCTGACCAATCCATTGACCGATCGATCGCGTCCCCCATTAGCCCCAATTTTACAAACAGCAATGGCAGTGTGGCTGTTTTGGAGTCTGTCATGCCTGCTGCAACTCAAGCGATACCACTTTCCCCCCAGCGCCTGACCCTAGCTGAAACCTTCGATAACATCAGCTACCGCATGATCGGGCTAGGATTCCCCTTGCTGACGATCGGCATCATTGCCGGAGCGGTGTGGGCCAATGAAGCCTGGGGATCATATTGGAGTTGGGACCCCAAGGAGACATGGGCGTTGATTACTTGGCTAGTCTTCGCCGCCTATCTCCATACCCGCATTACGCGCGGCTGGCAGGGTCGCCGTCCCGCAATCCTAGCAGGCGTGGGATTTGCGGTGGTGTGGATTTGCTACCTGGGGGTCAATGTGTTGGGAAAAGGACTCCACTCCTACGGCTGGTTTCTTTAATTCATCTCTGGAATAATACTTCGGACTGTTTTTGTGGAGGTGCTGGAAACCCTGTTGCACGGACAGTATAGACCCTCACCCTAAATCCCTCTCCCAAGAGGGGAGAGGGACTTCAACCCGGCTCCCCTTCTCCCAGAACGGGAGAAGGGGTTGGGGGATGAGGGCTAGCTATCGCAAAAATGTTCGGACTATTGCCTGAAGAAACTGAGATTTTCAGAGAAGACTCTAGCAGGACACGTCGGGATAAAATTTCGCTCGGCAATCTCCTAAACTGTCCAGGCCCATTCCATGGCTGAACGTTCCCTCTGGACTGCCCTCCACGCTCAAATTCACATCACCCTCCGATCGCGCCGCCTGTTGCCCCAGAATCAGCGGCTACTGGTGGCCGTGTCGGGAGGACAGGATTCTCTCTGTCTAATCAAATTGTTGCTAGATTTGCAGCCGAAGTGGGGATGGCAGTTGGCGATCGGACACTGCGACCATCGCTGGCGAGACGATTCCGCAGCCAATGCTGAGGCTGTGCATCAACTGGCACAAAGTTGGAACTTACCGTTTTACTGTCAAACTGCGTCCCAAATTAGCACCAGTGAAGCCGAAGCACGGCACTGGCGTTATGAGGCTTTGGCAACGATCGCCCAATCACACAGCTACACCGCTGTCGTTACGGGACATACGGCCAGCGATCGGGCCGAGACCCTACTCCATAACCTGATGCGCGGGAGCGGCATGGATGGGTTACAGGCTCTAGGCTGGCAACGAGAGTTGGTGCCTGGGGTTTCCTTGGTGCGTCCCTTCCTAGAAGTGACCCGCGTCGAAACCGCTGCCTTTTGTCAGCACCTTCACCTCTGCGTGTGGGACGATGCCACCAATCATGACCTGAAATATGCCCGGAACCGCATCCGTCAGGAACTGCTGCCCTACTTGCAAACCCACTTTAACCCCCAAGTTGAAAGCGCCCTCGCGCGCACCGCCGAATTACTCCAGGCAGATGTGGACTATTTGGAGACAACGGCAACTACCCTGCGCCAACACGCCCAACATCCCACCCTGCCTCAAGTGAATCGGCGGTTGCTCCAACAGGCTCCCCTAGCCCTGCAACGGCGGGTGATGCGCCAATTCCTAGAGCAAGTCCTCTCCCATCCAGCTAATTTTGCAGAAATCGAAAAAGCACTTCTGCTGATCACCTCACCGAACCGATCGCGCACAGACCCATTCCCTGGAGGTGAAGTGGCAGAAGTGCAGGGAGAATGGATTTGGCTCTGTCCACCCTAAAACCCTGACTCCTGATACCCAATAAAATCTCTAAGCTAGAAGAATTTAGACAATCTCTAGAGGCTGTTAAGCTATAGTCCATAACTGCCAATATTTTGTGTCAATGTCTTGCATCAGCTACCAAGGAGTCGCTAGCCCTTGATGAAGTCACCCGGAAAATGGATTGTTCCACTTGCGATCGTAGCGGCTTTGGGCACTGCTGCTCTCAGCTTCTACACTTGGTCAACCCTAAACGCATCATCCTCCAAGCCAAACCCCGCCTCACCAACACCATCCACCCAAATCGTCTCTAGAGTGACAGCCTGGGGACGTTTAGAGCCAGAGGGCACAGTCATTAAGGTGTCTGCTCCTTCGTCTTTGGGAGGCAGCGTGCGGGTTTCCCGGCTATTGGTCAAAGAGGGCAGCTTTGTCCGCTCTGGTCAGACGATCGCTGTTTTAGATAATTCCGCTCGTCTTTACGCAGTAGCCCTCCAAGCCCAGGCCCAAGTGAAAGAAGCCCAAACCCGCGTGGAGCAAGTGAGAGCCGGGGCTAAGGGCGGGGAAATCCGGGCGGCCCAGGCAACCGTGTCGCGGTTAGAGGCAGAGTTGTTAAATGCTCGATCGGAGTATAATCGATATAATCGCCTCTATCGGGCTGGGGCAATTTCGGCGATCGATCGCGATCGGCGGCTGCTAACGGTGCAAACAACCGCGAAACAGGTGGAAGAAGCGAGGCAGAACGTCAGTAGCGTGGCAGAGGTGCGGCCTACAGATATTACCCAAGCCCAAGCAGAGGTGGAGGTGGCCAAGGCCCGATTGGAGAGCGCTAAGGCTGACTTGGAAACGTCCATTGTCAAAGCGCCGATCGCGGGTCAAGTACTGAAAATCAGTGCTTACCCTGGAGAAGTAGTGGGCAACGATGGCATTGTGGAATTAGGCAATACCAAACAAATGTTCGTGGTTGCAGAGGTCTATGAAACGGATGTGAATAGAGTGCGATTGGGGCAAAAAGCCACGATCAACAGCACCGCTTTCCCCGGCGATATCTCTGGAACCGTGGACTATATCGGTCTGCAAATTCGCAAAAAAGATGTGCTAAACGTTGACCCCGCTGCCACAACTGATTCCAGAGTAGTGGAAGTTAAAATCAAGCTTGACGATAGTAGCAAAATCGCTGGGCTGACGAATTTACAGGTGAATGTCACGATCGAACCTTAATTTCTAGCGGCTAATTAATTCAGGAGAAGGATTAATAGTCATCTCCCAGTTACGAGATATTCACTGTATTACCGATCGCTGAATCCATGTTTGCTATTCCTCTAGCTTGGTTGCAACTTACCCGCGAGAAGATTCGCTTGCTAGTCGCCTTAGCAGGGATCGCTTTTGCGGTGATTCTCATGTTCATGCAACTTGGCTTTCGGGATGCCCTGTTTGATAGCTCAGTTGTCTTTCACAAAAGTTTGCAGGGCGATATTTTCCTGGTGAGTCCCCAGTCTACGGCGCTGATTGGGATGCGGAGCTTCTCCGATCGGCGGTTGCAGCAGGCGCGGGGCTTCGAGGGCGTTGAATCCGTGAGTCCCATCTACTTAGAGATTCGCCTGTGGAAAAATCCTGAAACCCGTCGAACTCGTGGCATTCTGATCATTGGCATTGACCCCGCCGCCAAAATTTTTGATGTCAGAATTTTTGATGACGATTTGCTGGCTCAAGCTAGAAAAAACAAACTGAATGCTGATTTACTCCAAGATGAGGCTCAGGATCTCGATCGCATCAAGAGGGCAGATGTGGTGCTGTTTGACCAAAGCTCCAGGGAAGAATTTGGCAATATTACTCAGTTATACGAAGCCTACAAAGCTGGCAAAGGGCCGCCCGTCACTACAGAAGTTGGGGGTCGTGCAGTTACCGTTGAGGGCTTGTTCACGATGGGAGCCTCCTTCGGTGCAGATGGAAACATCATCACCAGTGACCTGAATTTCATCCGCATTTTTGGGAGTGCTGGCAACCAGGGTAGACAAGCGGGATTAATTGATGTGGGGTTAATCAAGGTCAAACCTGGTGTGGATGTGAAAGCACTGGTGGAAAACTTACGCGGCTCTGAAATTGCTGAGTCTGAGCTATGTCCTAAGGAAAATTACATTAAGACCCTAGAAAAGCAAGGCGGAAAGACGTTACCAGGGGATGTCTTAATTCTTTCAAGACGTGAGTTTATCGCTTGTGAGCAAGATTACTGGAAGAGCGGCACGGCGATCGGCTTCATCTTCAGCTTGGGTACAGCGATGGGGTTCATCGTTGGCACAGTCATTGTCTACCAAATTCTCTACACCGATGTCTCCGACCATTTGCCAGAATATGCCACGCTCAAGGCAATGGGCTATAAAAATTTCTATCTGTTTTCAGTCGTGTTTCAAGAGGCCTTGATTCTATCGGGTTTAGGCTACATTCCTGGATTTGGGCTATGTTTGGTGCTTTACAAACTGACCCAGGATGCCACCTCGTTGCCCGTGGTGATGACGATCGATCGCGCTATTACTGTCTTTACGTTGACGATTATCATGTGTTGCGTTTCCGCTGCCATCGCTGTTCGCAAAGCCCAGTCTGCTGACCCCGCCGATATTTTCTAGATAGACATACCTTATTTATTACGTGTCATCTATGCCTCCAGAACCTGTTATTTCCATCGATCGGGTTAACCATTATTTTGGGACTGGGCAACTGCGGAAGCAGGTGCTATATGAAATCTCGGCTGAAATTTTGGCAGGGGAAGTCGTAATTATGACGGGCCCCTCCGGCTCTGGGAAAACAACGCTTTTGACGCTCATTGGAGCGTTGAGATCGGCTCAGGAAGGCAGCCTCAGAGTGTTGAACCAGGAATTAAATCACGCCCCCAGTGATTTGCTCGTCCAAGTGCGGCGCAACATTGGTTATATCTTTCAAGCACACAACCTCCTCAATTCCCTCACCGCTCGGCAGAATGTGCAGATGTCCTTGGATTTGCACGAGGAAGTATCTGAAAAAGCAGCCCAAAAGCAGGCGGAGGAAATGTTGGACGCAGTGGGCTTGGCAACTCACGCCAGCTATTACCCCCATGAATTGTCGGGGGGACAGAAGCAACGGGTGGCGATCGCCCGCGCCCTAGTCAGCCAGCCCAAAATTGTCCTAGCCGACGAACCCACAGCAGCATTAGATAAAAAATCGGGGCGCGATGTGGTGGAAATTATGCAAACCTTAGCCAAGCAACAAGGCTCTACCATTCTCCTGGTTACCCACGACAACCGCATTCTTGATGTAGCCGATCGTATCCTCAACATGGAAGACGGTCGCCTTTCCTCCCTTAGCGCTATTGCTGCCTAATCCTCCTGGAGAATAAGGCCACTGGAGAACAAAGAGTCTACCAGTGTCGCTTGAGCCAGCGTCCTGTGGCGATCGTTGCCTCCTCTAGCCAAAACATTAAGCGGTCTACCCACTCCAACACCCGTTCCAAGGGATGTTTCACGTAGCCCACTGGCACAACGACCGCCTCTATCCAATCAGAGGCGATCGTTGGAGAAGAGGAAACTGGTAGTAGGGAAGAACCCGACTGCGCCTCTGGCAGAGCCTTAGTGGTGTCCAGGACTGGCACAACAGCAGGCACAGGTGGGGCCGTGAGCGCCTGTTTTAGGGGCAGCAGCTTGAAATAACGACGTGCCTTAAGTAAAAACGGTAAACCTTGCGGAGGGGAGTCAGACTGGCCGATCGCCTTCCTGTCCATCGGAACCGACTCGGCGACATTGGGTGATGCAGCGGGTAACGCCTCCTGGCGGGGAGAAGCAGCAATTGCTCTGCCAGCATTGACTTCAGAGGTAGGCAGGTGCCACGACTGCACTGCACCTAACTGCCGCGACTCAAATAAATCCTCCATCGTCAACCAAAACGTGGCACTCGTGGAAATAAACGTGGCCTCACCGAATTGAGCCATGTCCTCCTGTCCGTAGTGCCTCACTAGGGCTGATTCTTGGAACAAATCGAGGGCTAGGGCTAGGGGACTAGTTTGCATCCACCGCACCATCCGCCAGAATACTCTGACTGGAGGGAGCAACTGGGGCCGATCGGCTGGCAAGGGTAGAAATCCCCTAAAGCGCTTGGCAGAAGCCAGAGACGATCGCAGATCACTCCAATAATCGGCAATTTCCCAGATGATCCATTGGCGAAGTTGCCATTGTTGCTCAGGATTGAGGATGTCGAGGAGCAAATTTTCCGAGGTCACCAACACCAGCGATCGGGTCTCCAACAGGGTGGCGATTCCTTGAAGGAAAATCTCCCCAGCGATCCCGTGAAACATTTCATGGGACAGAGAAGATAAGGACTCGACGATTTCAGGATTAGCAATGTCCAGAGAATTGTTAGTCAAGATAAAGCTCTCTTGCCTCGTCAATCTCCCCGGCTCTCTCAAAAATTGCTGGGTAAACTTTTGAGCGATCGGCATCACCTGCTTGAGCGATCGGTCTGGGGCAGGAGCCGTCTTCTCTTGCCGCTGCTCCTGGTTCAAGCGGGGCAAGACTGTTTCAACGACTTGGTGTAGTTGGCGACCCGCCAGCCGCGTTGCCTGAACCACCGCATAAACTGGGTAAATCAGCACCTGTGCAGCCCAAGTTGCCGCCACTTTCAGGTGACGCAAAGTGCGTGCGCCCTGCTCCGTCCAGCGGCGCGTTTGGCGGGAAACAAAATTGAGGAGGCGACTTTGATAAAGTCCGGAAGCGGGGGGAGCCATGGGAATAATCCCGTTGCGGTAAAGTAGTGGAGTCTTGCACCAGTGCCCTGATCCTAGCGAAAGATGGTTGACCTGTTAACAGTTGCTGCAAATCTCTCTGGGGCGATCGATCGCCTGCGCCACCTTACCCAAACTAATATCCAAGCCCAATGGCGATACCACCCCGACCTACCCATCGCCCAAGCAACCCAGCCTGAAGCGTGGCAGCAGTGGCCGATCGCCGACCTCAATGCACGGGATTACATCGCTTGGGCCGCCGGACAGCAAATTCTATGGCTGAGTCAGCGGGTGGTCGTGCCTGCCCAGTTGCAGGGCTATCCCTTAGCTGGCTTAGCGTTGCGGCTCTCCTTGGGGTGGTGGGCAGACGCGGCTCAAGTTTTCGTGGATGGGCAATTGGTGCAGGAAGGCGATTTGTTCGACTGCTTCACCCGCATTCTCCTCAGTCTAGCGGTGCATGCGGGGGATGAATTTGACCTTGCCCTGCGTTTAGTGAGTCCAGGACATGATCCCGGTGCGCTGGTTCGATCGCTCTGCTTGTATGAGGTCAGTCCGGTGAGCGACTTACAGGATGACCTGATCGCATTTCCTGTAGAACCCAGCTTCGTGGCTGATGAACTGGCAGTGTTGCAGCACGTTCTGACCACCTTTGCCCCAGACAGGCTGGAGCCAATGGCAACCGCCCTCGCCCAATTGGATTGGACTCAGGTCACCGATCGCCCTGCCTTTGATCGATCGCTGCGCCATCTCCGGCAAACCCTGCTTCCCCTCGCATCTGATTTGCAAAAGCAGCAAATTCTCCTCCTCGGTCACGCTCACCTAGATATGGCGTGGCTGTGGCCCGTCAGCGAAACGTGGGATGCTGCTGAGCGCACTTTCAAATCTGTTTTGCAGCTTCAGCAAGACTTCCCCGCCCTCACCTTTTGCCATTCCACCCCCGCCCTCTATGCCTGGGTGGAAGTCCATCGTCCTGCCCTGTTTGCTGCTATCCAAGAGCAAATAGCCGCCGGGAAATGGGAAGTGGTGGGTGCGATGTGGGTGGAACCCGAATTAAATCTGGTGAATGGAGAATCGATCGTGCGTCAAGTCCTGTATGGACAACGCTACTGTCTGGAGAAATTTGGACAGGTGAATCCGATCGCCTGGCTCCCCGACAGCTTCGGCTTTTCCTGGCAATTGCCTCAAATCCTGTGCCAAGGGGGAATTGACTACTTTGTGACCCAGAAAATGCGCTGGAATGACACCAACCCCTTTCCCCACGAGGTCTTTTGGTGGCAAGGGTTGGATGGCAGCCGCATCTTTAGCCTCATGTCTGCCCCCATTGGCGAAGGCATTGATCCCCAAAAAATGATCGCCTACGCCTGCAACCTCAGCGCCAAAGCTGGCATCCAGTCAGCACTGTGGCTTCCTGGTGTTGGGGATCACGGCGGTGGCCCCACCCGCGACATGCTGGAAGTCGCCCAACGCTGGCAACAATCCCCCTTCTTTCCCCAAATGGCATTCACGAGGGCGATCGATTACCTCCACCAACTTGAGGCAAGTGACGAAGGGAAAGCGATCCCGATTTGGCACGATGAACTCTACCTAGAATTCCATCGCGGCTGCTACACCACCCACGCCGACCAAAAACGGGCCAATCGGCGCAGTGAGGCGTTGCTCTATCAGGCAGAACTGTTTGCCTCCCTGGCGACCCTGAGCGCTGGCGTGCCCTATCCCCACGCCGAATTAGAATTAGCGTGGAAAAAAATGCTGTTTAACCAGTTTCACGATATTTTGCCGGGAACAGCGATCCCCGAAGTATTTGCCGATGCCGATCGCGACTGGCAGGCAATCACAGCCACTGGGACAGCCATTTTGGATGCTGCCTTGGAGACGATCGCGGCTCAAATTATCCTAACTCCCCCCCACCCCGATGCCCGCGCCCTAGTTGTCTTCAACTCGCTGAATTGGGAGCGATCGGAGGTGGTAGCTATAAATCTCTCTGAGGACGATGGATTATTTAATCTTAATTGGCGCATATCGAATGAATCAGGCACACCAGTGGAGGTGCAACGAGAGCCAGACCGATTGTTATTTTTTGCCCCAAGCATTCCGGCGATCGGATATCGCCTCTTTTGGCTATGTCCCAGCGCTCCCCCAACCCCAGCCCCCGATGCCCAGAGTCTTGCCCCAGATTTCATCCTCGAAAACGAACGGTTGCGCGTCACCCTCGACCCCACCACCGGCGAACTTGCTAGCGTATTCGACAAAATCCAACAGCGCGAAGTCCTTAGCGGCAACGGCAATCAGCTTCAAACCTTTCAAGACAGTGGGCAATATTGGGATGCCTGGAACATTGATCCCCACTATGCCCAACATCCCCTAGCCGCAGCAAAATTAGTGGAGATTTATCCTGAGTCATCAGGGCCCCTAGAAACCCGAATTCGCGTCCTGCAAGAACTGGCTCAGTCTCGCGTTGAGCAAACCTACATCCTGCAAAAACAATCTGCGTTGCTCAAAATTCACACCACGGTGGATTGGCAAGCCCAGCACACCTTGCTGAAAGTCGCGTTTCCACTGAACCTGACCGCAAATTACGCCACCTACGAAATTCCCTGTGGGGCGATCGAGCGATCGACTGATCCCCAAACTCCCACAGACCAGGCAAAATGGGAAGTCCCGGCTCTCCAGTGGGCAGATTTGGGCAACCCTGACTACGGTGTGAGCTTGCTCAACGACTGCAAGTATGGCTACGATGCCCAACCCAGCCAACTCCGCCTCACGCTGCTGCGTAGCCCCAACTGGCCCCACCCCAAAGCCGACAATCACGTCCACGAATTCACCTACGCCCTCTATCCCCACACAGGCACCTGGCAATCTGCCCACACCGTTCGCCAGGGCTACGAACTCAATCAACCCCTGCACGCCAAATTCCTTTACGGCTCGAATCCCGCTCAGCCCAGCCTTCCGCCTATAGGACAGCTCTTGGACTTACAAGCAGAGAATTTAATTCTGATGGCGTTGAAGCAGGCAGAAGCCGAGTCTCACCAATGGATTCTGCGCTGCTACGAGTGCCACGGACAGCCAGCCACCTTGAACCTTCGCAGCGACCTCAATCTCAAAATCACCGATCGCCTTGACCTACTGGAACGATCTCAAAATTCATCTCATCAACCAGATATCAGAGAAATCCCACCTTGGACGATCGCCACCTTCAAACTAGAAGAGTTGCCAAACGCTTCCGACCCATTGGACTACTTAGCTTGAGTTTTCATGGCTAAGTTAATAGCGGCTCAGTTATTTCTATACGAAGCTTTAAAGTGGGTGCGATCGACTTCCAAGCGTTACGACCCTTGCATCCCCAGCAAAGTGAAGCGCTTTATTCCTCCCATAATCAAGCCCGTCGGAGGGGGTCTGGGGGACGAGACGCTTCCCCCAGAAGGGGGTTTGGGGGATCACCCCCAAGGGTCGGATGGCTCGGAACTCAGACCTACATCGTGTCCCCAATAGCGTATCCCCATCACTCAGCTATTCCTCCCCAAAAACTAATCTTCGTGATCTTCAAACGGATCGCCCAGTTCCTTAGAAGGCGGGCCAAAGGCTGTGTAGATCGATACGCCCGTAATCGCAAGGACGACAGCACCGATCGTGATGCTAAGAACTGTTGCAGGTTCCATAAGCTGAAAAAATTATGAGTGGATACCCTTATAATATGACGAAGTATTAAAAAATTCTGTCGATCATTAACAGGTGACTCATGGCACAACGAACTTGGTTAGGAGATATCCTCAAACCTTTGAACTCTGAATACGGTAAAGTTGCCCCGGGTTGGGGAACAACTCCCCTAATGGCCGTTTTTATGCTGTTATTCTTCGTCTTCTTGTTGATTATTCTTCAAATCTACAACTCTTCGCTGCTTCTCAATGACATCGATGTCGATTGGAAAAGCCTAGGCAACTAGTGTAGCTTCGCAGAAGTTTCCGACCAGCCAGGATGCTTATTTTGAGTTTTAAGTTGATGGCTGGATAGTTATTTTTGCCAGTCTCTGTACTAGCGCCCTGGCAGAAATAACGATTCTCGAAGTTATTAAATTTGAAGAACCCCGGCTCGACCGGGTTTTTTATTGGTTTTCTACATTTAGAAAGTTAATCTCCAGTCTGAGACTTCTACAATAGTTTCAGGAGACCAAACTTTACAGCTCACGCATCCACACGAGGAAAAGTATGAACATTTTTGGAATTGGCTTGCCAGAGATGGCCGTCATTTTCGTCTTAGCCCTGTTGGTTTTTGGCCCTAAAAAACTACCAGAAATTGGTCGTAGTTTGGGCAAGACAATTCGGAGTTTCCAAGATGCCTCCAAGGAATTTGAGAGCGAATTCAAGCGAGAGGCAGAACGCTTGGAGCAAATTCCCTCGCCACCCATGCAGGCTTCCTTGGAGCCGCCCACCACGCAAGCCCTAGCTCCTGCCGTTCCTGAAACGGTTTCTGAACCCCTCTCTCAACCTGAAGTAGCAATTCCAGAAGTCGTTGGTGAGGAAGTGGTTAGCAGTTAGAGAAGGGCGATCGGCTGCGCGTGCCTCTATTTAGATGGGCACTCTGAAAGTGGGGATGATTAGGGGCAATGGGTGAGAAGCAACAGACTGTAGAGAGCAAGCCCTTGGTCATTCCCCGGGCGATCGTTGGCTTAGGGAATCCTGGGGCAAAGTATGATCAGACTCGCCACAACATCGGGTTTGCTGCGATCGATGCTCTAGCAAAGTCCTGGCAAATTCCTCTGAGTGAAAATCGTAAATTCCAAGCTCTCTTTGGTGAAGGGCGTGGCCCCCAGGCAGATAAAATTTATCTCCTGAAGCCCCTCACCTTCATGAATCTCTCTGGTCAAGCCATTCGAGCGATGACGGATTGGTTCAAACTAGCCCCTGAATCGGTATTGGTTATTTACGATGATATGGATTTGCCGATGGGCAAAATTCGGCTGCGGCTTTCTGGTTCCGATGGCGGACACAATGGCATGAAATCGACGATCGCCCACCTAGGCACTCAGAATTTTCCTCGGCTCCGCATCGGCATTAATAGCCCCAAAGATTTCCCTGGAAGCGATAAAGATACCATTTCCCACGTTCTAGGCAGATTTTCTGCTTCAGAAAATCAAATTATTGTGTCAGTTTTGCCTCTCCTGCGGGACGCAGTGGAACTAAGCTGTAGGCAGGGAGTGGAAAAAGCGATGAGTCTTTATAACGGTCGTTCTGTCTTAGACACCAAGTTAGACACTGACCAGACCAAATAAATTCTGATTACCTTTGCAGAGAGTTTTCCATGTCAACTAGTCCTGACTCGTCTTCAGCGAATGCGTCTGTAACAGCGCCCATTTTAGAAAAGGCTGCCATTAAAAGTTGTCATATTTGTTTGCCAGACACTCCCCACCCCATCAGTGCGATCGTCTACAAAGAACAATTCTATAGTTACGTCAAGGTCTTTCGTGACTTAGAAGCGGCTCACCGAGCAGCGACACGCTTAATGGCAAAAGGCAACTCAGTTGTGTGGACTAGCACTCCCAAAGGATTAATCCTGTGGGTACTCGAAACTGATGCTTATTTAGCTAGTAAACCTTTAACCAAGTAGAGAGGTATCGTGGGGTCTCGCCGTCTCCCTGAAACTATTGCCCATGTAAGAATTACCCGCCAGTCCTGGCAACAGGGAAGACTTGAGGGCGAGGTCAGGGCAAATCAATTTGAATGGCAGTTCCGGTGGTGTTTCACCCAGGGTTGTCTCTCAG
The DNA here is from genome assembly GCA_030248885.1 of Leptolyngbyaceae cyanobacterium MP9P1.79. Lineage (GTDB taxonomy): Bacteria > Cyanobacteriota > Cyanobacteriia > JARCMD01 > JARCMD01 > JARCMD01. Next base: position 14,036 of record JARCMD010000385.1, read on the forward strand.
TGGAGCCATCCTTAGGGCGCGCCCTCATTCAGGAACCGCTTGGCCGGTTTCTCGAAAAATGCGACTACCAGCTTGAAGCGGGCGGCGATTACTCTTTCACCATTCGGGCAGAGTTATAGGTGATGTGCAACTTAAAGTCTGCCCTCATCCCCCAGTCCCTTCTCCCAGTGGGAGAAGGGGAGCCGATCCAAATCTTAGCCCCTCTCCTCTTTTGCTTGTCATTACCAACATCTATTAAAAAGCTTAGAGAGTGTCTGATAAATGCTTTAGATCTTGCACTTGCCCTCTTTTCATGTATGCCTGAAAGGCTTTAAGGCCCCAATTCTGGGGGA
>JARCMD010000057.1 GCA_030248885.1 Leptolyngbyaceae cyanobacterium MP9P1.79
CTACTGAACTCCTGGCACTACGTTAGAAGAAAGATAAAAATGACATTAACGACTGCATTGAGCGGCTAAAGAGCGCCTAAAACTCAAAACCAAAAGATCATATCCGTCCGCTCCAATGCTTTGTGACACCTCGATCGCTTCTCAATTATTAACTTTTGCGATCGCAATGGGAGTTTGAGAAATCCTTAATGGTTCGTACCCTTGCAGATTGGCATCAATTACCTTTCCGTATGGCTTAACAGAACTTGATCCTAGGAACAGGTTGGCATTTCAATTTTTATGGGAGAGTCAAAGTCGTAATAATCTAAGGTGGTTTTGCCTTGACCCATCTCTTTCGAGCCGAAATTAACAACCGCGCGAAGCGGCAGTCCGGAGCGCAATGAGATATCGATAACTTGGGTGACTTCCATAGAACTTTTCATAGACTTCGTTTCGTATTGCACGGTTGGCTCATTCTTGACCGTGCTATTTCCCAATTTGCGAGCGGCTGAAAATAACTTACTTGCTTCAGCAGGAGTAAGATTTTCTCTCTCTTGGCTAGCGCTACAAGTCCATTTTCCAACCTGATTGAGTGGATTTTGTCCTTGAAGCTGTTGAGCAAGCTGGGAAGCCAATCCATCGGACAAAATGCCACCTAATCCTGCTAAAGGGTCTGCAAGTAATCCTCCTAAACTCCCGACAGAAATTGAACCTGATTGTGCTTTCAAATTATCCTGCTTAATTTTTTCTCCGAGCAGTCTGTCCTCCTCGCTTGCGTATTCCCGCATTGTCGCTGTGACCTTACCTGCGGTGATTGTGGTTGTCTTAAGAGCTGGAAATGGATATTGTCCGCCTGTCAGTCTCGGTTGGGTTGTAATGAAACGACTGATTGAACCGGGGTTGGCATACTCAGTGATAGTGGGCGCTTTCAGCATCGCTAACATCTCTGGATTCTTCTTTGCCATTTCTGCCGTTTTTTCATCCATTAACTGAGATTCCGTGGTCATGGTGACCCGATATCCTTTGAGCGTGTCAAGTTTTTTGAAAGCTGCCCCCACTTCCGTCAGAGCACTGTTGGCTTGGGCACTTTGCGCTAAAACCAAACCAAGCGCACACGTCAGTACAGATAAATTAATTTTCATACTCTATTTCACTTTTTTGGGGGTGAGAGATGAGTTTTCGATACATGCGAATAAGTAGTGATTCACCATTAAGGCATATTCTACATCAGGATTTGAGGGAACCTCTAAAAACCGAAGTATACGTAACAAGGGTTTTGGGCAATTATCCCCAAAGACAAGTAGAATAAACGGTAGATAAAATAAGCTAAAAATCAATATAGGAAAGGCAGACAGACAATTTGAACGGACTTATCGGTTCGGTATAACGATCGTATTCAGCGGCGGCTAGTCGCTTTCGCATCTCACCAACAACCTCTGTTCCGTCCGCGGCAACACGGTGGTTGTACTGCGACGCAACAGGTGTCTGCCTCTCACCTTTGATACCGCGTACGCTTAATACCGCCTACGCTACTCAGCGTGAATCGGTAAGCGGATGCCGAATGCGGTGCCTTGACCCAACTCAGACTGCACCTCCAAGCTGCCATGATGTTTTTCGACCACAATTTGACGGGCGATCGCCAATCCCAATCCCGTTCCTTTGCCCACGCTTTTGGTGGTAAACAAATGGTCAAAGATCCTAGCTCTTACGTCCTCAGGTATCCCTTTGCCATTGTCATGGATGCGGATTTCGACGGTATTGGGGTCAGGTAGTGCGGTTTGAATCGTGATGGTTTGAGGATTGGCTTGCAGGTCAGTAAAGGTAGACTGTTGGGCGGCTTCATCAAACATATCGATCGCATTAGCCAGAATGTTCATAAACACTTGGTTTAATTGACCAGGGAAGCATGTGATTTCGGGCAACGCCCCATAGTGTTGCAGTACTTGGATTTCAGGGCGATGTTCGTTGGCTTTGAGGCGATATTTGAGAATCAGTAGGGTGCTGTCAATCCCTTCATGCAGATTGGCACTGACTTTGTATTCTGTATCCGCACGCGAGAAGGTGCGGAGGCTGGTGCTGATGCCTTTGATGCGATCGGTTGCTCCTTTCATCGAGTTCAATAGTTTGGGGAAGTCTTCGCACAAGAATTCTAGATCGATATCTTCGGCATGATCTTGCACAGGTGAAGCCGCATTGGGATGATGTTGCTGATAGAGAGCCAGATGACTAAGCAGGTCTTGCACATAGTCTTTAGCGTTGTTGATGCTGCCATTGAGAAACCCGATCGGGTTGTTGATTTCATGGGCAATTCCGGCGACCAAGTTACCCAGCGATGCCATTTTTTCATTCTGGACAATCTGGAGTTGGGAGTGCTCCAACTGATGGGCATAGGTTTGAGCTTGTTGATAGAGTCGGGCATTTTCTAAGGAAATCGCCGCTTGGGTGCAGAGGAAGTTGAGGACGAGGAGGCGATCGCTGGTAAATACTCCACTGGTGGCTCGATTCTCCAAATACAAGATCCCTATCAACTGGGCTTGATTCAGAATTGGTAAGCACAACACACTTTTTGGTTGTTGCTGACTTAAATATGGGCCAATTACGGGCAAATCGGTTTTGCCATCGTTGATGATCACGATGTCTCGGGTGTTTTTGACATACTGAATCAACTTAACGGGCAATTTGGCATTGTCCTCCAGCGGTTCTGTACACAGTTCTGTTGCTTCGGGTGTAGCAATGGCTTCAACCGACCATTCTCCATTCAGATTGGGGAGGATCAAGGCACAGCGATCGCCGCCTGAGTTTTGCAAAATAATTTAGGTAAGTTGATGTATTAACTCATCAAGTTGAATCGTTCCGGCAAGGCTTTGGAAGGCTTTGAGGATGGCGGCAAAGTCAAGCGCCGTATTGATGCTGGTGCTAGAAGAACGGCTGGAATTCGTAGAGGTGTGGAGCGAAAGATGGGGGGCAGCAATGCTTGCCAAGGGTTCAAAGACATTGATAGGTTGGGCGGCAGCTTGGAGAATGGGGTGCAATAAATGGGGATAGCGGGTTTCTAGATCGTCGGTTTTGGCTTTGGCTCCCCAGCGGGCATAGCAGTAGTAGGCTCCTTGCGTATAGCCTGCGGCGACTTTTTCTTTGCCCCAGTCTAGATAGAATTTGGCGGCGAGTTCGTTCGCTAAGGCTTCTTCTTGGATATAGTCATTTGCTTTGGCTCCGGCAATGGCGCGATCGTATAACTCCAACGCTTGCAGAGGGCAATCTTTGACGTGGGCTTGTTCAGCGGCAAGTAAGTCAAGCTTGTGCTGAAAATTCATCGGTCCCGGCACGGCCCATTGCTGTAGTTGAGCTTGGAATGTATCAATCTGAGAGATTTGTTGTCGCTGAGATTTTGGTAACGCTAAACTTAGCTGCAATTGCGTGAGGCAGTCGTAGAAATCAAACAGGATTAAATCGACCGACATAAACGATCGGGAAAGATAACGTTTGGCGAGTTCTGCCTGCGCTTGTGCGGTCTGATAGTCTGCTAATAAGTAGTTTAGAATCAGCTTATTGCAACAGAGCGTAAAGGTTGCCATGCGATCGTCTGTTAGAGTGGACAATGGCATCTCAGCCTCATTAAAATATTCACCAATGAGCTGACCTGGGTTGTCGGTTTCACCCCTCAGATTGGCGATCGCTTGCCAATAGATGCGATGCCAAGTTAGAGCGCGAACTTGCTTGAGTTGGGTCATGATTTCTAGATGGATTGCCATTTCATGGCTCAACTCTGAAAGTTCTTTCCCCACAAAATATGAGCGAACGCAGTAAATCCGCACTGAATTTGCTGCAAGCCCAAAATTTCCTGCATCCAGACCCGTTTGATACGTTTCTAGCATGGGTGACAACGTGGCTCTCCAATGTTCTTTCCAGTGCCGAATCAGTATATTGAACTGAAAGAGTAGCGTGGCTTTGGTGCTCTGGCGATGATCACAACGGGATAAGAACGTGAGCGCTAGCTGACCAAACTGGTAGGCTAAATCAATTCCACCCGCTTTATCACAGAGGAATCCAGCATAAGCGGTGTAGCCCTCTGCTGAGATTGCCGTATTGCCAGCTTTGAGGGACAAACTTAAGAGTTGCAAGACGACCAACTGCCCAAGTGCAGGGTTGGCAAACACCACGAGTGGCATCACGGTTGCCAAAATCTGCATCGCAGCAAGGCTATTTGGGTCTTGCATCGTCGGCAGATCGAGCAAACGATGGACGGGTTTACGGGCTAATACCCACTGCATTTGCTTTTTTTTGCGCCATACATGCCAATGAGTTGGCTGATGGGGTAGGTGAACCTTTAGAGACACCAGCAAATTAAGTGCTGTTGCTACGCCCGCCAAAAGATTACCTTGGTCTTGATAGGCTTGAATTTTGATGTCGTAAATTTGCAGACCATCTAGAAGGGTTTGAGCCTGTTGCAGCACAATCTCAGCAAGCTGTTCCATTTGGTCAAAGTCTTTACTAAGATAAGCAGCTTCGGTTGCCTTAATATGCAGTCCTAGCATCAGTTCATACTGGGCTGTCCAACACTCTGGAGATAAGAGCGATCGTCCCAAAGTAAAATATTTTAGAGCTGCCTCATAAGCTGTTGCCTCCTTAGCTTTTCGCCCAGCCAGTAAGTTCAACCGCGCTAAGTCTATTTGTTCATCGACTGTAGTGATGAGATCGATGGCGAGATTCAAGGGGTTAACAATTTCAAAAATTTGTTCTTCCCATTTTTCTTGAGGGATTTTATGGCGCAACAGTCGCCCGATTTGCAAATGGATTGTTTGCTTTTGTTCTTCAGGAATTAGAGAGTAAGCGGCTTGTTGAACGCGATCGTGCAAAAACTTATAGCTAGCTGTCATCATGCAATCGTTCTGTGCCTCAACTAATTCAGGCGCTTGAAAAAACTTGTAGGTTTCACTCGTGGGCAGAATCAACCCTTCCTGTAACGCCTTCCACAGCATAGTTGCCGTGTCTGCTTGAGTCTGCTCAGAGACGATCGCCAGCGTTGCTAAATCAAACTGATTGCCAACACAAGCGGCAAGTTTGAGCATTGTTTGTGTAGCTTCCGGCAGTTTTTGCAACTGCACGGTCATAAACGTCACCACATCGTCTGTTAACGCCGCCGCGCGCACCCGTTCAATATTGCATTGCCAGTGTCCTACTTACTGTTCAAAAGTAATCAGCTTTTCTTGATGGAGTGCTTTGAGAAACTGAGTGGCAAAGAAGGGATTGCCCTGAGTTTTTTGCATCACCAGATCAGTCAATGGCTGTGCCAACCGCCTCTCACAGTGGAGGGTATCGGCAATCAACTGATTTAAACTACTCTGGCTTAGGGGTTGGAGGGCGATCGTATTCACCCTTACTCCTACTTTGCTGACCGTATCCAGGGTTAACATCAACGGATGAGCCGCAAATACTTCATTATCTCGATAGGCTCCAAGCAGCAGCAGATACCCCGTGGTCGATTCTGCCATCAAGACTTGGATCAAGTGCAGCGAAGCCGAATCCGCCCACTGCAAATCATCCAGAAACATCACCAAGGGATGCTCTGGGGTGGTGAAGACTTGAATGAACTTTTGGAACAGGAGATTAAAGCGATTCTGGGCGGCAGTTCCTGACAATTCAGTCGCAGGCGGTTGCGAACCAATGATCCGTTCGAGTTCTGGAATCACTTCAACAATGACTTGCCCGCTATCCCCCACGGCGGTAAGAATCTGACCTTTCCAGAGTTGCAAGTGGGCATCGCTTTCACTCAACAACTGCGCCATTAAGCCGCGAAAGGCTTGCACAAAGGCCGAGAAGGGAATATTGCGATTGAATTGGTCAAACTTGCCTTTGATAAAATAGCCGTTTTGCCGGGTGATGGGTTTGTGGACTTCATTGATGATCGCCGTTTTGCCAATCCCCGAGAATCCCGCCACCAGCATCAGTTCAGAACTGCCCTCGGCAACGCGCTCAAATGCATCCAGTAATGCTTGCACTTCGGCTTCGCGCCCGTAGAGTTTTTCGGGAATCAGGAGGCGATCGCTCAAGTCCCGTTGCCCCAATTCAAAGGCTGAAATCGCCCCCGTTGCTTGCCATTGCGTCAAACATTGTTGCAAATCATGCTTCAGTCCAAGGGCGCTTTGATAGCGATCTTCGGCATTTTTTGCCATCAGTTTGGCTACGATCGCCGCCACCATCGCCGGTACAGCCGCATTCACCTGATTCACAGGCGTGGGCAGCTTGGCAATATGGCAATGCACCAGTTCTAGCAGATCGTCCGCTGCAAACGGTAAGGTGCCACTCAACAATTGATAGAGCGTCACGCCGAAAGCATAGAAATCAGCCCGGTAATCAATCCCCCGATTCATCCGTCCCGTTTGTTCTGGTGCCAGATAGGCCAGGGTGCCTTCCAAAACGTTGGGACTTGGGATTTCCTGGGTTTCCTTGGGCAGCAAGGAGGAGATGCTGAAGTCAATTAGTTTGACTTGTTTCGATTCTGGATAAATCAGAATATTGGCGGGTTTGATGTCTTTATGCACCACCTGATGCTGGCATAGAGCATGGAGAATATCGGCGATTTGGAGGGCGATCGCCAACACATCCACCAGATCCAACAACTGGTGCTGGATATACGTGCCTAAGGAAACTGCACCCCAATCCTCCATCACCAGAGCATAGCCACTTCCCAGCGGTTCCAGGCTCAAGGGTTTGACAATGCCAGGAATGGGGAGATTTTTGGCGTTCGCGTCAGCTAGGCATCGCATTATCGTATGCTAGTTGCGAAACTGCACCAACTCGTCAAAACTCGGATACTTGCGCCGCAGCACCTTCATTACCACCGGACGCTGCTGCGCCGTCTGCATGGCTCGATACACGGCTGTGCGAGACCCAGCATAGAGTTGTTCAACAATGTCATAGCCAACAATTTCGGGAAATAAATCAGAGGTGGTGCTTGTTTGAATGTTCATAGGTCTGGGGTGGCTGAGGAAGCGGATACGATCGCATCTTTTAGGATTCCCTCAGATCTTGGCGACTTAACCATGAGTTCTGACCATACTACGGCTCGTTCAAGTAGTGCAACGACCCCGTTCACCCGCCGCCAGTAACTTCTTGGTCTCAACCAACCATTCTTATATGGTCGGTGTGCAACGGGATTGTTAGACCGTTTCTACAAGAATTTTAAGTATAAACTCTGTGCCTTGTCCCAGTGAAGAATTCACTTTAATTGTACAGTGCTTCTCAACAATAATTTGGCGATCGACCGCCAGGGCAATATCTGGTCTGCACTGTGGAATGTCTGGTGCATTGCTTGCTTCAACCCCGACGGTCAGGAAATTTCGCGAGTCAAAGTGCCGGTTCAGCGCCCAACTTGTGTTACTTTTGGCGGCTCTAATCTGACAGACTTATATATCACTTCGGCATCTGTTGGGCTGAGCCAGCAAGAAATTAAACAGGGCTTTTTTGCAGGAGATTTATTTCGCTTTTCAACTCAGGCGATCGGGTTGCTTACCCAACCGTTTTCGGGTTAACCCAGTTCTGTTTACTCTAAAGATATTAAAGCTCAACAATCTGATAGTGTGTTTATGAACATGGAATGGGTGACCATTTCACCTCAACAGGCTGCAAAAATCAGTAGATTGTGAAAATCAGGCGTTCTCTATCTGGCTTAATTAAAGGGGGCAGCAACTCCCTACTCGCTAGGGAAAGCGATCGAATGGGAAAAACTAGGAACTTTATCACGGGTAATTGACCGAGAATCGTTCATCATTGTAGAAGCATTATTATTAGATGAAATACTCCAATTATCATGCCAAGCAACAAAGTAAGCAAACTTAGGGTTTTTGCTCATAGTTGTAAGGTACTGCATATTATCAACTTTATCATCTCCGCCAGGTCCCATTTCAGACATACCTATAATTTTTCCATAAGTGAGTGCATCGTCCTGCCATGCACTAAGCTCATCCGAATAATATGTTGGGGCAACAATATCAACATAAGTATTTCCTGGATATGGAGGTGTCCACTCAGAAAGGTCGCCAGTTGGGGCAAATACCCATAACAAATTGTTTAGCCCTTTTGTATTTGTAAAATAGTTGTACATATCCTGCCAAACCGCAATATAGTCGGCAGCAGATTGTCCGGCAGGTTTGCCAGATCCGGAGGTTGCATACCAAAACATATCACCATTACCTTCCTGGATAGGACGCCAAAGAACTGTAACTCCCTTATTTTGTAAGTCCTGAAGAGCAGAGGCAATTACATCCAAACGAGCAAGTCAGGCACTTCTTAGACTTCCACCAGGCAAAAATTTGTTCATTTGTCCGACACTCCTAATATCCGATCGACTGTCCTGAGCATGAGCAGTCTCGCACAAAATATTATCTGTCAAAATATTACGTGGTGAATAGTTTATGGTAATAAGACCACCTGCCTTCCAGTATGCCTCCAGTGAAGTATTTACCCTTTGTAAGGTATCAAGGCTGTTTATTTCCCTAAATTCATAATCAACTCCTAAAATTCCGGGATATTTACCGCTCTTTTTGAATAGCGATTCTATTTCAATATCATAAGAACCAGGAAAACCTGGAGAACCTAAATAGTCGTTTCCATGTCCGGCATTTTGCCCCACGATTACACCTGGTGTACTGCCATAGCTTAAGCCCCACAAATACTCATACACTTTCTTGGTAACCTGATTTGCATTCGGGTTAACTGGTTGAGATAATGCCATCGTGGGGGAGATGGATTGCGATAATTCCGAGCAGGATGCCATTACTCCCAAGCAGATCATCATAGCCAATGTTACAAATAGATTTTTCATAATTTTAAATACTAGTTAGTTACTAATGCTTTAGCGTAATAAACCTAAAACTAAGGCGATTTCCAAGATCTAAGTTACCGTATGCGATGGTGAAGGAGAACGCCAGCAAACGATATATCTAGGAGCGACACCAGAATACGGAAAGCAGCGATTTTTAGAACGCTTAGAAAGAGAGATCCAACAAACAAAAGCGAGATATCCTAGTGCAACATATGTAAGTATGGCTGATGGAGCAGAGTCAAACTGGAAATTCTTAAGCCCACATACAGAAGAACAGATCCTTGATTTCTACCATGCTTCAGGTTATTTGGGGATAGTAGCAGAGGTTTTATATCCTAAGCAACTTGTCGTACAAAAAGAATGGCTTAAAGACAGTTGTCATCCAAGTCTTCCCAGAAAATCCAGGCGAAGTCCGATCTCGCGGGCAATCGAAGCATACACCGCAATTGCGAGTGCTAAGTTCATGGCGTTGCCAGAGCGAAACCCGTTAGATGGGTCGAAATCAGATTTGTCCATTGCCAAGTGCTGTTCTCTGTTCGCGATCGCAGATAATCTTCCTGGGTATAGTAGAAGTTTGCGCCCAAATGCCTGGGCTCTGTCTCTAGGGCAGGTGCTGCCGAAATCCCTAGATGAACGCCATAGTATTTGGCACCAGTGATCAGCGTGACATGATGCAAGGGTGCTCCAACTGCCTCCAGTCCCTCGCTCGCATTCACCAACAAGGCACGATTGGGTTGGACTTCGGCAATCCAACTCGGTTGCGGCAAGTAGGCGGCGAAAAAGAGATGACCCGCGGCACTCGCCGATTTGAGCTTACGACCAACATCGACGCTGCCCAGCAAATCGATGGCGATCGCCTCATCCGCTCCGGGCACTGTGCTGCCAGAGCGCGAAACGGCGATCGTTCGCCACTCACCCAGTTCTGCCAGTTTGGCAACAATGGCTCTGCCGATGATTCCCGTTGCACCAGCTACAACCGCAGTCCGCAGTTTGCTCGCGTTCATACCTGTACTCCTTGATTCATTGCTTGGGCGCGGGTGATGATCGCTAATGCGGCCTCAGGTTCTAAGCGATTGTGATCATCAGCATCGACATGGGCGAGCAGAATCTTGCCAGTCGGGGCGATCACAAAAGTCGCTGGAATCGGCAGTTGCCAGTCGGGACTACCATTCATATCCGGCAACGCATGATCGAATTGGGTATAAATTTCCTTCAGTTTGTCAGGTAGCGTATAGGCAATGTTGTAAGCCTGTGCGATGGCGGAACCACGACCGCTCAATACGTCAAAGCTTAATTGATTGTTCTCGACGGTGGTTAGCGATCGCTCGGGAGTCTGCGGCGAAATTGCCATTAAACTCGCGCCCATCGCTTGAATCTGTGGCAGAAGTTGCTGGTAGGCGCGGAGCGCCAGATTACAGTAGGGGCACCAACCGCCTCGATAAAAGGTGAGAACTACATAACCTTGGGCCACACGATCGCTGAGTTTAATCGGTTTTCCCAAGGCATTGGGTAAGGCAAAATCGGGGGCGCGATCGCCGACTTGCAGCAGCGGTTTTGCGGCGTAGTCTTGGGCGAGTTGCAGGGTAGCCTGCTGCATCGTTGCCGCAATGTCGGCGGGAACCTTGGTTAAAAATTCCGCGCGAAATCCATCGAGAGCGGCTTTAAGTGTCATGGGATTAATTCACTGAATTGATGGGTAGGATTGAGGGAGTGTAATTTCCCTCAATTTAGTCATGATGTAACCGCAGGAAAAGCAATCAATGACCGACTTACTGACGCATCCAACCTGCGAATTGTTTTTCAACGGCTTTCAAAGGATCGCCGATCGCCGCAAACACACTCTGAGAAACTGGATCGGGATAAACATCATCGATCCCTTTCTCAATCGCTTGCAAGGTTAACTTAGCCACTTCACTTGGAGCAGCTTTATCCCCAGGAACCCCGTCAGCCATTGCCGTATCCACTGGCCCAGGAAAGACACCAACCACTTGGGTTCCCTGCGCTGCCAATTCAGCCCGGATGCCTTGGGTCAAGGAATTGAGAGCGGCCTTAGAAGCACTGTAGGAGCTAAACACAGGTGCATTTGCGACAGAGACAACCGACAGTAGGTTGACGATCGCCCCACCACCATGGCGTTGCAAAATCGGAGCAAAGGCACGCACCATCGAGAGCGTCCCGAAGTAGTTGGTATTCATTTCCCACTGAGCGGTGTCCACACTGTTGGCGATGAATAACCCGCCAGCACCCAACACACCCGCATTGTTAATCAAGAGGGTGACATCTTGGGCTTGTTGAGCCGCCGCATTGACTTGGTCGGGATTGGTTACATCCAACGCGATGGGGATAATCCGATCAGGGGCGATCGCTACCAAATCATTGAGGGTGTCAACGCTACGAGCAGCAGCATAAATGCGGCGAGCACCTGCTTGCACTAGGGCTTCGACATAGGCTTTGCCAATGCCGCGATTTGCACCTGAGACGAAAGCAACGGATTCTTGAATGTTCATAGCCATCTCCTGGGTTAATATTGAAAACTTTCGTGGAAAGCTTAATGCCGTTTGGTGTGGGCGGCTTTGCTTTCCATGTCTTTTATCTTGATTGATTTCAATCTGTTTGAGAAGCTGGGAAAATGGAATATGATTTATTCATATTTGGAATAATTAAAGTTATGGATCGCCTCGACTGTATGCAAAGTTTTGTTCGGGTCGTCGAGACTGGCAGCTTTTCTGCTGTCGCCCGCGAACTCAGCACCACCCAACCCACCATCAGCAAGCAAATTGCGGCTCTAGAAGACTACTTGGATGCGCAACTGCTGACCCGCTCCACCCGTAAGCTCCAGTTAACGCCAGCAGGGGAACGATTTTTTGAGCATTGCCAGGGGGTGTTGGATGCTGCCGCTGAGGCTGAAGCCAGTGTTGGGCAACGCCAAAACCCCGTCGGCACCCTGCGGGTAAGCTGCCCTGTGGCGTTTGGGCAGCATCAGGTGATGTCCTACGTGAAGGGCTTTCTGGAGCACTATGCGGATGTTAAGTTAGACCTGACCCTGAGCGATCGCTTTACGGACTTGGTGGAAGACGGAACGGATTTGGCAATTCGGATTGGGCAGGTCAACGATCCAACCCTAATCGCCCACCGCATCGGCATGACTCGTCGTGTCGCGATTGCAGCAACATCTTATTTCTCCAATGCCTCGTCAGGAACGCGCCGCGATGAACCGCAAACACCAGCGGCATTGGTTGATCACAACTGTATTGTCTATACTCGCCTAGCAACGGTCAACGAGTGGCACTTTCAATGCCCTACTGGCGGCACAACTCAGGTCACTGTCAAAGGCAATCTCCAAGTCGATAATTCTACAGCCATTCGGGAGGCTGTAATGTCGGGCGTAGGGATTGCAGTTTGCCCAGTTTGGCTGTTTGGTGAATTGCTCCACTCTAGTAGCCTCAAAGTGGTTCTCAAAAATTATCAACCCTTACCGTTGCCAATTTATGCCGTCTATCGACGGGGACGGTTTGTCCCTGCAAAAGTGCGTTGTTTTATCGAATACCTCACAACTGAATTTAAACTCAATCCGTGGGTGTCAGATTATGGAGCGCAACAGTCAGCCTAACGGCAAAACGCAGCGGCGGCAGATAGCCTCGAACTCAGCATCAGCGGCTTTCGTCCGTCCGCTGCCGTGAAGTGTTGGGCTGCGCTAACTGCTAGTAAGTAAACGCTGTCTCAAAGTTTCTCGCCACTTATTCAAGCTGTCTATAGACACATGCCTTGTAGTTATAGAGCGTGCTTCTTCGCGGTGAGCTAAATCTTCAGTTGTAAACAGGGGTTTGAGGTGCAGTGGAACGAAAAACCGGGTTAAGTGGCTCTTTTACATAGCCAAATTGGCTACAGCCAATTGACATCGGCTTTATTGCTCTTGACTAACGCTGCTAGGATGGGTGCCTTAGGGTATAGCCATTTTGACCACCTCCCGATGAAGATTGCCCGCCTCTACCTGCGCGTCAGTACCAACGAGCAGGATCTCACTCGCCAAGCCCAGATTGAACAAAGCACGCGAAGCGCAGGCTACTACATTGCGGGGGTGTATCGTGAAAAGGCTTCGGGTGCGCGTCTTGATCGACCGGAGTTGCAATGGATGATTGCCGACCTCCAGCCCGGAGAAGTGGTGATTGCGGAGAAGATCGATCGCCTCAGTCGA
>JARCMD010000386.1 GCA_030248885.1 Leptolyngbyaceae cyanobacterium MP9P1.79
CATCCCCCAGCCCCTTCTCCCAGTGGGAGAAGGGGAGCCGGATTGAAGTCCCTCTCCCTGGGGAGAGGGATTTAGGGTGAGGGTAGGCTGAGTAGTTACATCATTTCTTCGAGTTGAGATTTCTATAAAAGGTTATGCCAGGCACCGGAAGGGCGAAGCATCCGGGCAATGATCTTGTGGTCGATTCAAGGGCTTATTCGCCGGATGCTTCGCCCCTACAGCGGTAACATCTTTCTCAGAAATCTCTTAAGCAATTGATCGTTCCCAATTACCTGCCTCCAGATTTCTACCCTCTTGAGATAGACCCGAAAATCCTGCACTCCTTCTATCTTTAGAAGTGGATATTGAGGGATTTAATCGATGCAAATCAGTACGCCGGATTGGGTCAAACACGCCGTTTTTTATCAGATTTTTCCCGATCGCTTTGCCCAAGGACAGCAGACTCGCAAGCATTTGCTCAAAAGTCCCGATTGGGAAACTTGGGACGATATGCCGACCCTGCAAGGCTACAAAGGCGGCACCCTATGGGGAGTTTTGGAGCAATTAGATTACCTGCAAGACTTGGGCATCAACGCCATTTATTTCACCCCTATTTTTCAATCTGCCAGCAACCATCGGTATCACACCCACGACTACTATCAAGTTGACCCATTGCTGGGCGGGAATTTAGCCTTCAAGCAATTACTTGAAGCAGCCCACAAGAGAAATATCAAAGTCGTGTTGGATGGGGTGTTCAACCATGCCAGTCGGGGATTCTTCTTCTTTCACGACATTTTAGAGAACGGGCCCTATTCACCTTGGCTGAACTGGTTCACGATCGAAGGCTGGCCCCTCTCTGCCTACGATGGAGCCAAACCCGCCAACTACCTGGGTTGGGGCGGCAATCGCGCCTTGCCCGTGTTCAACCACGACAACCCCGAAGTGCGAGAGTACATCATGGACATCGCTGAGCATTGGATTGAATTTGGCGTTGATGGATGGCGCTTGGATGTGCCCTTTGAAATCACCGTGCCCGGCTTTTGGCAAGAGTTCCGCGATCGGGTCAAAGCGATTAACCCAGAAGCCTACATCGTTGGGGAAGTGTGGGACGACTCTCGGCAATGGCTAGACGGGACGCAATTTGATGGCGTGATGAATTATTTATTCACCGCTCCCACGATCGCGTTCACCGCAGGCGATCGGGTCGTGCTTGAGCAAGTGCAAGACCGCAGCTACTATCCCTATCCAGCCCTATTAGCACCCGATTATGCCCAAAAAATCCAAGCACTGCTGCAACTTTATCCCTGGGAGATCCAACTCACCCAGTTGAATTTACTCGCCAGCCACGACACTGCAAGATTGGTCACGATCGCCAACAACGACCTGCCCAGCGTCGAACTAGCAACCCTGCTGCTCCTAACCTTTCCTGGTGCCCCCAGCATTTACTACGGCGATGAAGTTGGCTTAACGGGTGCCCTCGATCCCGACTCCCGGCGCGGCTTTCCACCTTCATCTCAATGGAAGTTAGACATCCTCAGCTACCATCGGCGACTGATTGCCCTGCGCCACGCCCATCCCGCCCTACGAACTGGAGAGTACCGCATCCTGTTCGCTGAAAACACTGTCTACGTCTTCGCTCGAATTTTGGATGCCGAAGAAATCCTCGTCGCCGTCAACACGGGCACCGCCCCAGCAACCGTGAGCTTCAATTGTCCGTTGCAATCCAAGCCCAGTTGGTGCCTGTACGGATTTGGAACGACTACCTGGAGAGACGCAGAGCAACTCACTCTAGAGATACCGCCACGTCAAGGATGTATTTTTGGGCGAATGGATTAAGTAGACTGTAAGTGACTTAATAGTTCTGAGGAGATTTCTGAGAAAGATGTTACCCCTGTAGGGGCGAAGCATCCGGCAGACAAGTCCTTGAATCGACCAGAAAGTCATTGCCCGGATGCTTCGCCCTTCCGGTGCCTGGTATAAACTTTTCTAGAAATCTCCTAAACAACATGCATAGGTTGGGTTGAAGAATTAAACCCAACATCGCTAGGCGTTAGTCTAAGGAGATTCCTGATCCTAAGTGTTAGTGAGGCTCTGAACCTGCTCCTCAGATAAATTAGTGAGGCTTGCTACCTGGGCGATCGACATTCCTGTTTGCAACAAACCACAAGCAACCTGTCGTAACTGTAGCTCTGCTTGGTCTGCCCGTTGCCGCTCCTGTTCTGCTCGTTGTCGTTCCTGTTCTGCCCGCTGTTGCTCTTGGTTTGCTCGTCGCTGCTCTCGCTCTGCCCGCTGCTGCTCGTACTCAGTGTCTGTGGGCACCCAATTGCCGCGATCGTTATACCAACGCAACCACGGGCGATCGAATTGGTCAAACCTGCCCTCCCAGACCCCAATTCCCAACTCTAATTCAGGAATCCAGATGCGGGGATTATGCGGATCAACGGGTTGTTCCTGGTAATGTGCGCCGACGAGTTGAAAAAAGCGCAGCCGATCGGTGTGGCGGCTAAAGACCAGATAGTAGGGAACGCGCAGGATTTGCTCGTAAACTTGCCATTTTCCGGGTGGTTTTTCTTTTGCAGATTTTCCATTCGTGATGTCCGGTTCAGACAGAGGGATTTCAGCCGCTAACGCTTCAGCCACTAACGTTTCAGCTTCAGCCGGAACCTCCCCAACTTCTGCATAATCCCCCAAATCCTCTTTCTCTGTCCCTGGCGACAGCAACTCAACCACCATAAACGGGCTGATCCCTTCTTGCCAGATCACGTAGCTCGATCGCAGGTCAACGCCATCGTAGAACCGAGGCACACCCACCACCAGAAACCAGTCTGGACGCTTATACCACTGGGGATGCCGCACATCGTAATACAGATTGAGGTCTGACCCTGTAAACACCTGTTGGGGATCATGGCGGGGCGATCGAAAGGTGCGGTTCAACAACTGCGGCTGCAAATCATGAAACTCATCGGGCAAACCAGGCTCCTCCAGATTTTCACTCGGCAAATCATACATAGTGGGCAACGTTTCGCGGGGAGAGCGTGGCGGATTGCTTTGGAAAGTCAAGGGCTGGAGAGTCATGGTAATCAATACTTCGGATTTTTGTGGAGGTGCTGGGAACCCTTTTGTATAGCCAGTATAGACCCTCACCCTAAATCCCTCTCCCAAGAGGGGAGAGGGACTTCAATCCGGCTCCCCTTCTCCCAGAGCGGGAGAAGGGGTTGGGGGATGAGGGCTAGTGCAGAGTCAACGCTTAATTTTGGGGTAGACGCATCTGAAAAGAACTCTGTGGTTTAAGGCTTCCAGAAATTGCCAACCCTAATTCTCAGTTGTGACGCTGCACTAGCTATCGCAAAAATGTCCGAACTATTGGGTAATTCAACCTTGCAGAAATCGAGTCACTGACCGAGAAGAAGCAGTTTGACACTATCTTAGTAAATACGTCTAAGGTAAGTGCCAAAAAGCCTGGGTCTACCTTAAGGTGGATTGAATAACAACTCAGTATGTCGCGATCGTCTAGGTATCAAACTTCATGTTGCGAGTCAAAGGCTCTCCGGTGCAGCAATACAGCATTGTTGTACTAGCCGTTACCTTAGCTTTAGCGCTGACTTTTTGGCTCAGGCTAGGGCTACCTCAAACCACGTTTCCCCTCTTTTATATCGCTGTAGCTATCAGTGCTTGGCACGGTGGACTCAAACCAGGGCTGCTGGCGACAGGGCTGTCGGGACTGGTCATCCTCCTCTTCCTCACCCCTATTTATCTATCAACAGATAGTAATATTGTTCAAGCTGGGCGACTGGGCCTATTTTTGGGGGTGGGTCTGTTCATGACTCTGCTGAGTGCCCAGTCCAAACGCACGAAGCAACAGGTTGAGAAGGCAATCCGATCGCTTCAAACCAGTGAGGAGCGCTATCGGCGGCTGGTGGAAACCGCCTATGAAGGAATTTGGGTTCTGGATGTGGAGGGTAACACCGACTACGTTAACCAGCGGATGTCCGAAATGCTGGGCTACACTCTGGCGGAAATGGAACACCGCCCCATACTGGATTTCATGGATGACATTGCCCGCCAAGAGGCAACGCAAAATCTCAAGCGGCGACAGCAGGGGATTGCTGAGCAGCATGATTTTCGCTTTCGCCGTAAAGATGGCTCAGATCTGTGGACGCTGGTTGTCACAAATCCTATTTTGAGTGAAACGGGGCAATATTTAGGGACGCTGGGCATGATTACCGACTTGAGCGATCGAAAACAGATGGAAGCGTCGCTCCGCCAATCTAATGAAATGATCAGCAGCATTCTGGAGCGCATTACTGATGGATTTGTTGCCTTCGATACAGCGGGGCGGTATACCTACATCAACAGTGCTGCCCAGAAAATTTTGTTGAAGCAGCCAGCAGAAGTGCTGGGCAAGACGATCGCAGAAGCCTTTCCTGATTTACCAGAGTCTGATTTCGATCGCGAGTTTCGGCGGGCCGTGGCAGAGCAAGTAAAAGTCAGCCTAGAAGCGTATGTGCCATCCCTCAACATCTGGGCCCACGTCTACGCCTACCCTTCCAGTAATGGGCTTTCGGTATTTTTCCAAGACATCACCGAGGCAAAACGCTACGAGCTAGAACGCCAGCAAACCGCCGCCGCCCTCCAGCAAAGCGAAGAGCGCTTACAGCGATTTGCCAACTCGGATCTGATTGGCATCCTGTTTGGCGATGTTTATGGCAGCCTCAGCTACGTCAATGACGCATTTCTGCGAATCGTTGGGTATGCTCGTCACGAGTTTGAACTGGGAAAAATTGGCTGGGATACCCTGACTCCGGCTGAGTACCTGCCGTTGGATGACATTGGCATTGCCGAAGCTCAAGCCACAGGAGCCTGCACACCCTACGAAAAGGAATATATCCGCAAGGATGGCACACGGGTGGCGGTGCTGGTGGGCTATGTGCTATCGGGGGAACAGCGGGAGGAGTCCATCGCCTTTATCATGGACATTACCGAACGGAAGCGATCGGATGCCGCCCTGCGAGAAAGTGAAGCGCGGTTTCGCCACTTGGCAGATACAGCCCCCGTCCTGATTTGGATGTCCGGCACCGATAAGCTCTGCACCTACTTCAACCAATCCTGGCTCGACTTTACTGGCCGATCGCTCACCGAGGAAATAGGCGAAGGCTGGGCCACAGGAGTCTATGGGGACGACCTAGCCCAACTCTTGGAAACCTACAACACCGCCTTTGATGCGCGACAGGAATTCAAGATGGAATGTCGGCTCCGGCGTTTCGATGGCCAATACCGCTGGATGTTTGACCACGGAGTCCCTCGATTTACTACGGAAGGTGAATTCCTTGGATACATTGGCTCTTGTATCGACATTGACGATCGCAAACAAGCGGAAGCCAACGTGCTGCAACTCACCGCCACCCTAGAGCAACGGGTGAAAGACCGCACTGCCCAGCTAGAAATTGCCAATCAAGAACTGGAATCCTTCTCCTACTCCGTGTCCCACGATCTCCGCGCTCCCCTCCGGCACATCAGCGGATTTGTGGACTTGCTGCAACGGCGGCTGCAACCCAATGAGCTGGACGAAACCAGCCAGCACTACATGCAGACGATCGCCGACACCAGCAAACAGGCGGGTGTGCTGATCGACAATTTGTTGTCCTTCTCGCGCATGGGACGGACAGAAATGCGCTTCAAAACCACAGATATGAATCAGCTCATTGCAGAGGTGCGCCGCGCTTTGGAACCAGAGATCGCTGGGCGCACAATCCAGTGGCAAGTTGAGCCGCTCCCCACCATTCAAGGCGATCCCGCCCTGTTGCGATCGGTTTTCTACAACTTGGTGGAAAACGCCCTCAAATATACCCAACCCCGCTCTGACCCAGAGATTGCGATCGGCAGCACGTCTCAAACCCACGAAACCATCTTTTGGATTCGCGACAATGGCGTGGGCTTCGATATGCGCTATGTCCACAAACTCTTTGGGGTCTTTCAGCGCCTGCACCGAGCCGACGAATTTGAAGGGACAGGCATCGGCTTAGCCAATGTTCAGCGGATTATTCGTCGTCATGGCGGCCGGGTATGGGCAGAGGCTGAGGTCGATCGGGGAGCTACGTTTTATGTCTCTCTACCAAAACCAAAGGATTCCCAAAGTCCAGGATGATCCTGGGTCAAGTATGATTCTGGGGGATGCCCAGACCTTACCAATTAAGCCATTTATTCACAGAAAATAGGCGATGTGCAACTTAAAGTCTGCCCTCATCCCCCAGCCCCTTCTCCCAGTAGGAGAAGGGGAGCCGATCCAAATCTTAGCCCTCTCCCCTTTTGGGAGAGGGGTTGGGGCTTCGACGTGAGCGCTCAGCCGAACGGTGAAGGCAGTTCGGGAAAGTTACACATCACCTGAAAATGGCACCTCTATGCATCATTAGTAAAGGAAGAGGAATGACGGAGTTGAAACGAATTCTGCTGGTTGAAGACAGCGCCAACGATGCCGAACTGGTATTGACTGCCCTGGCTGAAAACCACCTAGCGAACGAGGTGATCGTGGTGCGAGACGGAGAGGAAGCCCTAGACTACCTCTATCGTCGAGGAGTCTTTAGAATGCGAATGGAAGGAAATCCAGTCGTGATCATGCTCGATCTGAAATTACCTAAAATAGATGGATTGGAAGTTTTAGCCCAACTCAAATCCGATCCTGCCCTAAAAACGGTGCCCGTCGTGGTGCTTACGTCATCCCGTGAGGAACCCGACTTAAGGCGATGTTACGACCTGGGGAGTAATGCTTACGTAGTCAAACCGGTGGATTTTTACGAATTTGTGTCCGCCATCAAGGGGTTAGGATTGTTTTGGGCAGTCATTAATCAACCACCCCCCAATTTGCTGGCTCCCGCCCGCAGTAGTGCCCGCTAGTTCAGCTTGGCAGAAGTTTCTGACCAGTTAGGGGGATAGTTTTGAGTTTTGAGTTTTGAGTGCTGCTCAGTTATTTCTACTAGCCTGCACTAGAGCAACGGTTCAAAGGGATGGGCTTACGAGAATTGATATAGAAAGCGAAAACATCTGTGGGGACGGGTTTATCAAAATTTATGACCACTTTATAATATGACACCAATTAGTGCTATCTATCCGTTAAAGGTCAAATCACCGCGCTAGATCTAAATGAATCCGTTGCGTATCCTGCTGCTTGAAGACAGCCTACTTGATGCCGAACTTGCCCAAGCTAGCTTGGCAGAGGGAGAGCTCGACTGCGATCTGGTGCGAGTGGAAACACGGGATGACTTCATCACGGCGCTACAGACTACTGCCTTTGACTTGATTTTGGCAGACTATGTCCTGCCCTCGTTTGATGGCATCTCTGCCCTAGACATTGCCCACGAGTTGCGCCCCGATATTCCCTTTATTTTTGTCTCAGCGACCTTGGGCGAAGAATTGGCGATCGAAGCCCTCAAAAAAGGAGCCACAGACTACGTTTTGAAACAGGGGCTAAGACGTTTGGTGCCTTCGGTGAAGCGGGCGTTGCGAGAAGCCAAAGCCAAGTCCGATCGCCAACAGGCAGAGAACGACCTGCACCGAGCGCTCCAGGAATTGACCTTCCACATCGACAACTCTCCCCTCGCCGTCTTGGAGTGGGATCGGGACTTTCGGATCTCCCGTTGGTCAAACCAAGCAGAGAAAATTTTTGGCTGGACTGCGGCAGAAGTCCTGGGATTGCAGATCACCGAATGGGCGTTTATCTACGACGAAGATCTAGAGCAAGTCAGAACTGGGCTAAACCAGCTTCTGGAGAGCGGCACCCGCCAGAGCCAAGGCACCAACCGCAACTATCGCAAAGATGGCTCGGTGATTTACTGCGAGTGGTATAGTTCCGTACTAGCGGACGAAGCAGGAACGTTGATCTCAATTCAGTCGCGAGTGTTGGACATCACCGATCGCGTCCTAGCTGAACGATCGTTGCAAGAGAGCGAGTCCCGGTTTAAGCGCCTCGTCGAATCCAACATCATTGGCTGTATATTTTGGACTCAGGAGGGCGGCATTACCGATGCCAATGATGCCTTTTTGAGCATGGTGGGCTACACCCGCGCCGACTTGGAGGCAGGAACACTGAACTGGAGAGCCATGACTCCCCCCGAACAGCTTTATTTGAGCCATCAGGCGATCGGTCAGATGCAAATCACGGGTGCCGCACACCCGATAGAAAAAGAATATATCCGCAAAGACGGGAGCCGGATGCCCGTAATCTTGGGCGGTGTCCTGCTGGAAGGGTATATCGATCGGGGCGTGAGCTTTGTCCTAGACGTGAGTGAAAGTAAAGCCAGGGAAGGTGAGCGCAAACAAGCTGAGACAGAAATTCGCCAACGGGAGCAACAATTCCGTACCCTCGCGGAAAACTCCCCAGATATCATTACCAGGGTCGATCGCCACCATCGCTACCTCTACATCAGCCCTGCCATCCAGAAAGTCGGAGACCTCCCCCCCGCCCATTTCTTGGGCAAAACGGCTCAAGAGCTAAGCTTTCCACCAGATTTAACCACCCTACTCCACACAAAGGCTGAAGAAATCTTTGCTACCGGAGAGGAGCGCCGCATCGAGTTTACGTTCCCATCTA
>JARCMD010000387.1 GCA_030248885.1 Leptolyngbyaceae cyanobacterium MP9P1.79
CAACTCTCGACGGTTGAGGGTTGAGCGCACTTGTGCTGAGCGCCGTCGAAGTAGTCGAAACCCGTCTGAGTGGGACACTATTAACCCGCAGATCCCTAACTTGATAAACCTTGCAGGGAACAAGAGGCTTAAGCACCTTGTTTGACATGAATTGCTTCTGCTCAAGCCTAAATCAAATTAGTATGACCTATCCAACGATCGCTCTAGTGTTCTGTCAAGAAAATCTTGAGGGGTCGAAGACCCTCAAGATTTAACTCCAACTAACCTCCCAGCTTTCAGCTACCCGTCAATTAATGATTGACAGACTACTAGCTACGGGGCGGCAAAGCTGCAACACTCGCTCTGCCATCTGGGAACTGGTTAGCCCCAGCGACACCTTCGATTCCTCTGGAGAGGCGTGGTCAACCAGTTCATCGGGCACTCCCAAGCGCGTGATGGGCACAACGATCCCGTGATCCAACAGTGCCTCGGCTACGGCAGACCCAAAACCACCCATGAGACAACCCTCTTCCAAGGTAACCACCTGACCAATTTGTTTTGCTAGTGGCAAAATCAAGTCTAGATCGAGGGGTTTCACAAAGCGGGCGTTAATCACTGTGGCTTCTACGCCATGTTCGCTGAGGATTTCTGCCACTTGCATTGCTGGATACACCATGGAGCCGTAGCCTAGGAGCAACACATCATCGCCGTGCCGCAGAATCTCCCCTTTGCCGATCGGCAAAGGTTCCCAGCCCTCCTCCATCAACGGCACCCCATACCCATTGCCCCTGGGATAGCGCATGGCGATCGGACCTTCGGTATACTCCACGCCCGTCACAATCATCCGCTGCAATTCTGCTTCGTCCTTGGGAGCCATCAGCACCATGTTGGGAATGCAGCGCAGGTAGGAAATGTCATACATCCCTTGGTGTGTTGGCCCGTCAGCCCCCACGATCCCGGCTCTATCCAAGCAGAAAAAGACGGGTAGGTTTTGAATACAGACATCGTGAATAATTTGGTCGTAGGCGCGTTGCAAAAAGGTTGAATAAACCGCCACCACAGGACGCATTCCTTCGCAAGCCAACCCCGCAGCCATTGTTACTGCGTGTTGTTCTGCGATCCCCACATCCATATATTGCTTAGGTAGCCGAGTCTGAAGGATATCCAACCCCGTGCCAGTGGCCATAGCTGCGGTGATCCCCACAATTCTGGGATCATTCTCTGCCAGTTTCAAAAGGGTTTCCCCAAACACCTTGGAGTAACCGGGGGGCTTGGGTTTGCTGGAGGGAATCGCCTTCCCAGTTAGCAGGTTGAAGGCGGGTTGAGCATGGTAGCCGACCTGATCTTTTTCGGCGATCGCATAGCCCTTGCCCTTCACCGTGGCTACATGCACCAGCACCGGGCCGCCATGAGCATGGGCTTGCTGGAAGGTGGAAATCAACTCCTCAAGATTGTGACCATCCACGGGGCCAATGTAGGTGAACCCCAATTCTTCAAACACGGCTCCCACCTTGGGCACCGCCAACCGCTTCATTCCTTCCCGAATGCGCCCCAGTTCCGGCGACAGCGACTCCCCCACGAAGGGTAAATTCTTCACCTGCTCTTTAATATTGTCTGAGATAAATTGTACTGGCGGGCTGAGCCGCATTTTGTTCAGGTGGCGGGATAAAGCTCCAACATTGGGCGAAATTGACATTTCGTTATCATTCAACACCACCAGCAAATTGGTTTTGGGCAAATGTCCCGCATGGTTGATCGCCTCCAGCGCCATGCCCCCCGTCAAGGCCCCATCGCCAATTACGGCTACAGTCTTGAAGGTATCCCCCCGCAGATCCCGTGCTAGGGCCATGCCCAGCGCCGCCGAAATACTGGTGGAGGCGTGGCCTGCCCCAAAATGGTCAAATTTACTCTCACAGCGCTTGAGATAGCCCGCGATCCCCGCTTTTTGGCGCAGGGTACTGAATTGGCTGTAACGACCTGTGATCAGTTTGTGGGGATAGGCTTGGTGTCCTACATCCCATACAACCTTGTCGCGATCGAGGTCTAAGGTCTGGTACAGGGCTAGGGTCAATTCCACGACACCCAAACCTGGGCCTAAGTGCCCACCACTCGCTGCAACGGTTTCCAAATGCTTGTCTCGGATCTGCCTGGCCACCTGCTGGAGTTGATGAATCGTCAGACCGTGCAACTCGTTCGGATGGGTAATTTCACTCAAATGCATACCTGGATGCCCTTTAGAGCATTGATAGACTGCCTTTACACTGTAATAGATCGCTGTGAGGAATTCAGGGTGTCAACAGAGATTTACACTTTGAGAGACTATGTTAATGGTTGTAACTACTCAGGCTGTTAACTCAATGTCGAGCCGCCCTCATCCCCCAGCCTCTTCTCCCACTGGTAGAAGGGGAGCCGGATTGAAGTCCCTCTCCCTGGGGAGAGGGATTTAGGGTGAGGGTAGGCTGAGTAGTTACTAATGGTTAATCAATTTTCCCTCATCTAGCCCTCTCAATCCTTAACCTTTATGACGACCTACAAACCCATGTTTTTTAAGGCTCTGCGTGCCCTCGCTCTACCGGGAGGAGTTGTTGGATTATTGGTATTGGCGCTTCCTCCTGTTCGGGCAGCCAACTATTCTGTTCCTTACTCAGATGATTATGCGAATTGTGCCGGAGCATTGCTGGGAGTGGGGATCGCGCCTGATGTGACGGCTGCCAACTGTGCCAAAGTTCTCTACCCGACGGAACTCTCGACCTGCGTCGTTCGCATCAAAAATCAAACCCCGATCGCTGCCCTGGATGCGTTGGGGGCTTGCGTCCAAGTTCGACGACCCATCGACATGGCAACCTGCGTTGTGGACATTGACAAAAACACTCAAAGCACTGTTCCTCCAGACGTGCTAGAAACCTGCCGTCGGAGCTTGCTGCCGGTGCGGTTTTCAGAGTGTGTGGTGGGGTTACGCCAAAAAATCACTGACCTAGAGCCAACGAGGGCGTTGTCTACCTGTATCGATGCCCTCGATCGCCCCAACGATATTTTCCCCAGCTTTATTCCCATCACCCCCGCTCGGTAAACTTGTCATTACCCACATCTCTTGCAAAGCTGACACGATCGGGCTTCCAAAGTTTGATTCTGTTCTCAAAAGCCATCACTTATTGATAATGAGTGACTAAGAGGTTGTTTTAGAAGATACAAATTGTTGCCCGAACCGCCCCCCAGCCCCCAATTCTGGGGGGTTCTGAGGTCAAAGTCCCCCAGAATTGGGGCCTTAAAGCCTTTCAGGCATACATGAAAAGGGGGCGAGTGCAAAACTACACGCTAATTTACAAATACTTTCTAATGGTCTGCTCGGTAAGCGCAGACTGTCCACGCTGCGCTAACAAATTGAAGAGTTATCGCTAAATTGGAGAGAAGGGTTTTCAAGAGGATGGTCTGACACCATTCCCAGTCAGGTTGCCTAGAAAGAGCTTAGAGGATGTCTGAAAAGGTGCGAATTGTTGCCAGAACTGCCCCTGCCCACCTTTTGAGGAGATTTCTGAGAAAGATGTTACCCCTGTAGGGGCGAAGCATCCGGCAGACAGAGCCTTGAATCGACCAGAAGGTCATTGCCCGGATGCTTCGCCCTTCCGGTGCCTGGTATAAACTTTTCTAG
>JARCMD010000388.1 GCA_030248885.1 Leptolyngbyaceae cyanobacterium MP9P1.79
CCCCTAGGGAGAAGGGAGCCGGAATTCAAAGTCCCTCTCCCTAGGGAGAGGGATTTAGGGTGAGGGTGGATCGGGTGGTTGCAAAGTTGAGATGCACCCTATGCGAATGAGCCAATTTACTAGCATCTGGTCTCTGGGTCTGTTTCGGGGGATTGCTCCAACCATTTCGCATAGAGATCAGGGCGACGATCGATCGTTCGCTGAATTTGCTGCTCCTGTCGCCAGCGATCGATCTCCCCATGGTTTCCCGACAGCAGCACATCAGGCACCGTCCACTCTCGAAACTTGGCGGGACGGGTGTACTGCGGGTAGTCCAAAAGTCCCGCCTCAAAACTTTCAGCCTTCAGGGATTCCGCCTTACCCACCGTCCCAGGCAACAGGCGAATGGTGCCATTGAGCAACGCCAGCGCCGGAATTTCTCCACAGGTCAACACAAAATCCCCCAATGAAACTTCACGGGTCACCACATTCAGCACCCGTTCATCCACCCCTTCGTAATGACCACAAATCAGCACCAACTGATCGTAGGTGATCAACTCTTGAAACATTTTCTGGCACATAGGCTGTCCCTGGGGAGTCATCAGCAGCACCTCGCGTTTGTTCAGGATGGGTAGCGATTCCACCGCCGCAAAAATTGGCTCTGGCTTCATCAACATCCCCACACCACCGCCGTAAGGCTCATCGTCAACTTTGTGGTGCCGATCGGTTGTGAAGTCACGGGGGTTGACGAAATGCACTTGAGCAATTTTTCTTGCCAAGGCTTTGCCCAGCAGCCCTGACAGCAGTGGTGAGGCGAAAAAATCAGGAAATAGTGTCACAATATCAAATCGCACGTTCTGTCCCCAGCCTCGGTGTTTTTCCACATCTAACTCAAAAAAAGCAAGCTTAAGTCTGCTCGATCGTGCTTAAATAATCAGACATTAATGATTAGTTCCTTATATCAATAGTTCGGACATTTTTGTGGAGGTGCTGGGAACCCTGTTGTACAGCCAGTATAGACCCTCACCCTAAATCCCTCTCCCAAAAGGGGAGAGGGACTTCAATCTGGCTCCCCTTCTCCCAGAATGGGAGAAGGGGTTGGGGGATAAGAGCTAGCTATCGCGAAAATGTCCGAAGTGTTGTTATATCTACTATTAATTAGTGGTGATGTTTCAGGTATGTTTGAGAGTGAAAAATAGATAAGCTGTTCGGTTGGTTTAACTACAGAAACAGCAGCCTAGTTGTGCAGAAAATGACCTGTAATTTTGTCTTCCTCCGCTTATCATGAGAGCGCTCTTCGGAGCAGTTTAATTTTCATTTAAGGGGGCCAAGACAATTTACACCTCCCATCACAACCCACACAATACTAAACGGAACCTTGGTCAGCGTGAAAAAGAGCAGCATTCCGATCTCCGTTAGTAGGCTACTGGAACGATTACATCTCGTGCCTAAAAGTAATCCTATGCTGCAATTAGACTCTCAAACTTCTATCCAACCGATGCCTCAACCAACTAAAACTGCTGTGATGGTTATTGGTGGCGCAGAGGATAAAGTTCATGGGAAGGAAATCCTTCACACTTTTTTTGAGCGCGCTGGAAGTGCAGAAGCGCAAATTGCCATTCTTCCCTGTGCCTCTCGTGAACCAGCAATCTTAGGAGAACGATACAACGGCATCTTTAACGAGATGGGTGCCAAAACCGTGGCGGTTCTAGATATTCGGGAACGCGACCAGTGTGAGAATGTGGAATGGCAGGAATACCTGGAGGGTTGCACAGGCGTATTTTTGACGGGCGGTGACCAGGTGCGATTGTGTGACCTATTGGGGGGGACTCCCTTGATGGATAAGCTACGTCAACGATCGCAAACTCGCCAAATCACGATCGCCGGCACCAGTGCTGGCGCAGCCGTGATGGGACACCATATGATTGCTGGCGGCGGTAGTGGCGAGCATCCCAGTCGTTCTTTAGTGGATTTGTCTGTGGGATTGGGCATCATTCCTGAAATCATTGTGGATCAACACTTTCACAATCGAAATCGCATGGCCCGCCTGATGGGAGCCATTGCCGCCCACCCCGACAAGCTGGGGATCGGGATTGACGAAGACACCTGCGCCCTCTTTGAGGGAGATGGACTGCTTCAAGTGCTAGGGCGGGGCACAATCACTATCATTGATCCCAGAGATTTGTCCTACACCAACTATCCCCACATTGAAGGGTCAGCCCCTCTCAGCCTGCACGATCTGCGGGTGCATATCCTCTGTGAGGGCGATCGTTATAACTTGAGCAAGCGGGAAACCATTCCCCCCGATCGGCTACTTTCTCGGTAGTCAACTACTGCCAGTCTGCTGCTAGTGCGACTATTTTCTGCAACACTTTTCTGTAGCACCAGGGTAAGTCTTACTGCTTCTTCTCAAAAAGATAAATTTTTTATCTGCGGACGTAAAAAATAATATAAGTTTATCTTTGACAGACTAGGGTAGGCTTAATAGAAGCAATTAGCTGTTTGTGGGCAGAGTCCACTCTGGCAATTAGTTTTACCAAAATTAATTGCTAAATCCAGTCCTCTAAACCATTTTTAGACATTACCGTCATCTAAAGTATCAGCTAAGATAGCCCCTAAAAAGTTTTTTCTATCTATTCTTTAAAGTCAGCCATCCAGAAATTGGCATCATTAGCATTACTAAGTTCTTGTTAGCAACGTACAACTTTCCCAAACTGCCCGCCCATCGGGAAGCAAGATGCATCCTAACCCCTCCCAAAGCGAGACAGGGACAAAGATTGTGTCAGATTTCTCTTTCTACCAGTGGGGGTTCAGACATCAGGGAATTTAAGTTGGACAGCGCCTAGATGGAATTACGTTGGAGTCTTGCAGCCCTAGACTAATGCAAGCAACCTCAAATTTTAGTAGTACCTAAATTCTAAATTCTTTTGTGCATCTGAATCCCCCCACGCTGATCCCCACACTGCTATGAAAATACTGAAAATCCAGACTTTACGAGGGCCGAACTATTGGAGCATCCGACACAAGCAACTGATAGTGATGCGTCTAGACTTGGAAGATTTGGCAGACCGCCCATCCCATCGCATTCCTGGCTTCTATGCGGGTTTAACCCAGATTTTGCCGAGTCTTGTCGAACATTTTTGCTCTCCGGGCTGCCGGGGCGGGTTTCTGAGCCGCGTCCATGAAGGCACCATGATGGGTCATATCGTTGAGCATGTGGCGCTGGAACTTCAGATGCTGGCAGGCACGGAGGTGGGATTTGGTCGGACTCGCGAAACCTCAACTGAAGGCACCTACCAAGTTGTGATTGAGTATGGGGATGAGCAAGCAGGGCGTTACGCGGCCAGGGCGGCAGTGCGTCTCTGCCAAAGCATTGTTGAAACAGGCAGCTATGCCCAAGAAGAATTAGCGCAAGACATCCAGGACTTGAAAGACCTGACGGCGGAGTCTGCTTTGGGGCCCAGCACTGAGACGATCGTCAAGGAAGCGCAGGCGCGGGGCATTCCCTGGTTGCCCATCAGTGCCCGATCGCTGATTCAGTTGGGCTACGGCGTTCACCAAAAGCGGATTCAGGCCACTCTCAGTGATCGAACTGGCATTCTAGCCGTAGAACTGGCCAGCGACAAGGAGGGAACCAAACGTGTGCTAGGAGAAGCTGGAGTGCCGGTGCCCAAGGGAACGGTGATTAGCTATTTGGATGAACTGGAAGCGGCGATTCAAGAGGTCGGCGGCTATCCCATTGTGATCAAACCGTCTGATGGCAACCACGGTCGGGGCATTACCTTGGATATTGATACCTGGACAATGGCCGAAGCGGCCTACGACGCAGCCAAGGAAGTCTCGAAATCAGTCATTGTGGAGCGCTACTACACGGGACGGGATCACCGCATTTTAGTGGTGGATGGCAAACTGGTGGCCGTGGCAGAGCGGGTGCCAGCCCATGTGATTGGGGATGGCAAATCGACGATCGCAGAACTGGTGGAACAGACCAACCAAGACCCCAATCGGGGTGAGGGCCACACGAATATCTTGACTCGCATCGAAGTCGATCGCACCACCTGGCAACTCCTAGAACGGGAAGGCTACACCCTCGAAACCATTCTTCCCTTGGGGCAAATCTGCTATCTCCGGGCCACAGCCAACCTCAGCACTGGCGGAATTGCCGTCGATCGCACCGACGATATTCACCCAGAAAATATTTGGCTGGCCCAGCGCGTCGCCAAAATCATTGGGCTGGATATTGCCGGGATCGACGTGGTGACCTCTGATATCTCCAAACCATTGCGGGACGTGGGCGGCGTGATTGTCGAGGTAAACGCTGCTCCTGGATTTAGAATGCACGTCTCTCCTAGCCAGGGCATCCCCCGGAATGTGGCAGAGCCAGTGCTAGATATGCTGTTTCCACCAGGCGCGCCGAGCCAGATTCCCATCATCGCCATCACGGGCACCAATGGCAAAACCACCACAACTCGCCTGATTGCCCACATCTTCAAACAAACGAAGCGAGTAATTGGCTACACGACCACGGATGGAATTTACATCGGCGACTACTTAGTTGAAAAGGGTGATACAACGGGCCCCCAGAGTGCCCAGATCATTTTTCGTGACCCTACGGTGGAAGTGGCGGTGCTGGAAACAGCTAGAGGTGGTCTGCTGCGATCGGGGCTGGGGTTTGATGCCTGCGATATTGGGGTCGTGTTAAATGTGGCGGCTGACCACTTGGGCATTGGCGACATTGATACGATCGAACAACTGTCCCACCTGAAGAGCGTCCTGGCAGAGGCAGTGATGCTCAGTGGTTACGTGGTGCTGAATGCCGATGATCCCCTGGTGGTAGAAATGGCTGCGCGCACCAGTGCCCAGATTGCCTACTTTGCTATGAACCCTGACAATCCGATCGTGCGGGATCACACCCGCCGGGGCGGTTTGGCGGCGATTTACAAAGATGGCTATCTCTCAATTCTGAAGGGCGATTGGATGCTACGGATTGAGCAGGCTGTCCATATGCCGCTGACGATGGATGGACGGGCCCCCTTCATGATTGCCAACGCATTGGCCGCCAGTTTAGCCGCCTTTGCCCACGGAGTCAGAATTGAAGACATCCGAGCTGCTTTGCTCAGTTTCGAGGCTTCGGTAGAGCAAACCCCAGGCCGGATGAATTTGTTTAAGCTAGGCAATTTCCATGCTCTCATTGACTATGCGCACAATGCGGCTAGCTATGAGGCTTTGGGTAGCTTTATTCGCAACTGGTCAGGAGAGCGGATTGGGATCGTGGGTGGCCCGGGCGATCGACGCGATGAAGACCTGATTCTGTTGGGCGCACTCTCTGCCCGCATTTTCGATCGCATTCTCGTGAAGGAAGACTACGATCGGCGGGATCGCGCTCCGGGCGAAGTGGCTGCCCTCATTAGCAAAGGCATTGAGCAAGCTAAACCCGGTTGCGCCTACGAAGTCCTGCTGGATGAAACCACAGCGATCAATACTGGTTTAGATCAAGCACCAGTAGGCAGTCTGGTCGTGATTCTGCCAGAAAATGTCAGTCGGGCTTTGCAACTGATCGAAACCCGTAAACCGATCGAAGCAGGGGTCACGGCCAAGGTTCCCGCTCCAATCCCTGACCCTACCCTGGGTGAAACTGAGAGTGAGGCGATCGTCCCCACCCCACTTGTTCCCACTGCTGCCATTCCCGCACCGGCACCGATTACGCAGCCAGAATCTGCCCCTTCTGAGTCGCTAATCCACTAAGGATCGGGGATTTAATAAGCTGCAAATTGGGCAAGGCTCAACCCAACCTCCAAATTGCAGGTTATTTAATTCTGATTCCTTAGTGAAAAATAAGTGAGATCTAATCTGGATCTTCGTCCGCCGGTTTTTTCTCGGCATCAGTTTCCTGTAGCCCTTCTCGAAGGTTGCGTAGAGTTTTCCCAAAAGCACTACCGAGTTCAGGAATCTTCTTAGGGCCAAAGATCACTAGAGCGATCGCAGCAATCACGGCAAATTCAGGCCATCCCAAACCAAACATACATACCTCTGCCAAACTATCTCTTTATCAACACTACCTTAGAGTCAAGGGTGCGGGGTAGGGAGTATCAATGTAGTGGTGTGGAATGCGATCGATGCTCTGCTGTACTACGCACTTGCTGACAATTTGCCCCTATTTCTATGAGTGCATCTCACTTTTGCAGATCTCCGATCCGCCCACCCTTCGGGAAGCAAGCTACATCCCCAACCCTTCTCCCTAGGGAGAAGGG
>JARCMD010000389.1 GCA_030248885.1 Leptolyngbyaceae cyanobacterium MP9P1.79
CCCTTCTCCCTAGGGAGAAGGGTTGGGGATGTAGCTTGCTTCCCGAAGGGTGGGCGGATCGGAGATCTGCAAAAGTGAGATATACCCCCCCCAATGGGGATGCTTCCCCGATCGATCCCCTTTAATCAGCACCTTTAAGCTGCACATTAAATGCATAGTTCTACAGATTCAGGCTCACAAAATCGGCGGCACTGGGTTAGGCAAGCGTTTAAATCTTTGGGCATTAAATCGCTGGGACTTTTCCTGCTGGCTCCAATGTTCACTGCCCGTCCAGCGTTTGCAGCCGATCGGATTTACTTTGCCTATGGCGCTTTAGAACGCTCGATCCCCATTAGTTCTCTAGAGAATTATGCCAAAAACGGTAAAATCGATCGGGATTTAGCAGATTATGCTCAGTACGCCGATGCGGAACAGTTGGCGCAACTGCGGACGGTTCTCATGGCACGGATTCCGCTGTCGCATGTGGCAGTCTCGCAATTTCTCTACACCTCCCAAGGCGAGGCAGTCCTAGACCGCTTGGGGCAGGTGATTCAAACAGAGGCGCGACAACCTGGCTTCTATGCGCTACGAGCCGCCTTGATTTTGGGGGCAGACCAACCAGAAGGGTTGACGCTGTTGAATGTGTTACGAAAATTTCCCACCCGCAGTATTCGGATTGATGTGAGCCGATCGCTGGAGTTGGCCCGAGTGCTGGAAGCGCTGGTGACGCAGACACAAAAGACGATCGCCGCTGTCGATCGCCAAGCCGCAGCGGAGGCTACAAGCGATCCCCAGGTTGACTTTACGCAGCTACCTGATTTGCGAAAACGAGGGCGGTTGACTTGGAAGAAGCAGGCGGTGGCTTTGACCGATCGCAGCCGCAATCGTATCTTCCCCGTTGACCTATACCTTCCCCAGGGCGGCTCACAGCGCTATCCCATCATCGTAATTTCCCACGGTGTCGGCTCAGATCGTTCCACGTTTGCGTATTTGGCGGAGCATCTGGCTTCCTATGGGTTTATGGTTGCCGTTCCGGAACATCCGGGCAGTAATGCTAAGCAGCTAACGGCGTTGTTAAATGGCAAGGCTAATGAAGTGGCGGAACCGTCAGAATTCATCGATCGCCCCCTGGATGTGAAATATCTGCTGGATTATTTAGCGAGTGCCCAGGATGATCCCATGTTTCAGGGGAAGTTAAATCTGGAGCAAGTGGGGGTCATTGGGCAATCCTTTGGGGCTTATACGGCTCTGGCGTTGGCAGGGGCCCCGATCGATTTTCAACATTTGCAAAAAAGCTGCAATTATAACAACGAAACGTTTAATATTTCCCTGCTGCTCCAGTGCCGGGCCCTGGAACTGGTTCCGCCCCGGTCTAGCCTGCACGATCCACGCGTGAAAGCAGTGATTGCACTGAATCCTCCCATCAGCGGTATCTTAGGGCAAGAGAGCTTGAGTCAGATCAAGATTCCGGTATTAATTGGGGCGGGGAGTGCTGATACGATCGCCCCAGCGTTGCCAGAGCAAATCCAACCCTTTACCTGGTTAACCACGCCCAACAGATATTTTGCCCTCATTGAGGGAGCCACCCATTTTTCAACATTAGCGGAGGCACCGTCAGGCAGTGCGCCAGTGGCGCTACCGCTTCAGGTCATTGGCCCTAACCCAGCGCTTGCCCGTCGCTACTTGGTGGCCCTCAGCGTCGCTTTTTGCGAGACCTATGTTGCAAATCGCCCAGACTATCGTCCGTACTTGAGTGCTGCATATGCAAAGAGCATTACTCAGTCTCCCCTGACCTTCAGTTTGATGCGATCGTTCACGGCGAGTCAGCTAAAGGAAGCCATTACGGGTTCGGTACAATAGGGTTCCGATCGGGGGAAATCAGGGAGATTTGGGCACTGTTGGGGTAACCACTTCCTGCACAAAGCTTTGCAATGTCTTGGTGTAACTATCCCCTGCCACATCCATCAGGTCGTTGTGCATTGCACGTTCTGGCCCGAAGAAGCGCTTGGGTTCATTCGCGGCTTTAAACAACGCCTGTCCATGCCAAAACGGAATGACTTCATCCTCAACGCCATGAATGATCAGGACAGGATGGCGAATTTTTTTGATTTTGCCTAAGTTGTCAAACTTATCCACGGGTACGATTGGCACCACAGTTCGCACCCGAAAAGCCGTGATGAAGGTGCCTTGAACCACTACAGCGGCGACGGGTCTGCGAGAGGCTAGGTCGATCGTCGGGCCGCCGCCTACAGAATGCCCATAGGCAATGATGCGTTGCGGTGGCACGTTCAGCTTCGTGGTCACGTAATCATAGGCGGCATCAATGTCTTGATAGGTATTGGATTCAGATGCGCTGCCTTCACTGGTGCCATACCCTTGGTAGTCATAGGCGAAGACCGCAAATCCCATTTTTTGCAGTTTTTGATAGGTCTCCAGGTAGTCTGCCAAATCTCCTGCATTACCGTGGCTGTAAAGCAGGGTGTAGGTGGCGGTTGGATTGGGAAAATACCGCGCCGAGATTCGACGACCATTTTTGACGGTCAGTTTAATGATGTCAGCCGTGTCTGCATAGGCAGATGGCGATGGTCGAAAGATCATCCCATCAGTGAAAAATATCCCATACAGGATTAAACAAGCATAAAGCAAAAGAAAGGAACTCACAAGCCGTTTTACTGAAAAATCTCCAATCAGCCACTGTCGAAGGGACTTCTGTTTACCCTGCCTGAATTTGTTGCGTTTACGATCGCCCATGGTTCAATCATGCCTCAAATATCGATCGGGTGACATTGGTGAGCGTTGACTCAAACCCTAGAGATAGGTGATGTGCAACTTTCCTGAAACACTCGCCAATCCTGCCCTCACCCTAGCCCTCTCCCCAAGGAGAGGGAACCGGAAATGTCTGAAAGCCCTTC
>JARCMD010000390.1 GCA_030248885.1 Leptolyngbyaceae cyanobacterium MP9P1.79
AACTGCAAACAGGTTCTATAAGAATGAGGTATTTTATTACCATGATGTTCAACTACATCTACTGCTACTCGTTGGAGGATTTCAACTGCACCTAGTTGTACAAGGGGAATAGTGCGTACTAGGCTACATTCAACTAAACCTGACAATGAGCGAACACAGGTTAAATCTGTAGATATAGTTCTGAACAATAGAAACCATAGTAAGGCAAGCAACCCTAGTGCAATCTGGATTGCTCCTTTGGAAATAACTAACTTGTTACCTTCTTGGGATCGATAGCTGTCTAGTTCGGATTCCATACAAAATCCATGAGTCGCTATATCATCCTATCTACGATCGCAGATGCTTCTTAGTGTAATTAGGGGGAGTTCTCTGGATTCTCAAACCAAATTTCTAGCCAACTCCCTGGATTCTTCGAGAATCCAGGGAGCCAGTTTTTAAATCCCAGACTCAATCCTGGGGCTTACGATCGCGCTTTGGTTCTGGCAATCCCAGCATTTGGTGATTGCTCTTGCCAGGGGCGACCATGGGATAGCAGTTTTCATCCTTCGTCACCCGGACATCCATCAAGACGGGGCCGGGGTGGGACAGCATTTCAGCAATTGCCTCAGCTAGGGAGTCTCGATCGCGCACCAGCATTCCCTTAATGCCATAGGCCTCAGCCAGCTTGACAAAATCTGGCATACTCACATCCATATTGGAAGAGGAATAGCGCTCCCCATAGAAAGCTTGTTGCCACTGCCGCACCATGCCCTGCCATCCATTGTTGATGATCACGGTTTTGACATTGATACCAAACTGGCTCAGGGTTCCCAGTTCTTGCAGGTTCATTTGGAAACTGGCATCACCGCTGATACAGATCACGTCTTCGTCAGGCAGGGCTACCTTAGCGCCCATGGCCGCAGGCAGACCAAAGCCCATCGTGCCCAAGCCAGCGCTGGAAATCCAGCGACGCGGGCCATTTTTCAGAAATTGAGCCGCCCACATTTGATGCTGTCCCACATCAGTGGTGTAGTAAGCCTTGGGTGCTTGACGGGCTAGCTCCACGATCACCGCTTGGGGCGGAATGCTATCGGTATGCTGGGGCACAACCAGGGGATAATCTTCTCGCCACAGGTCAATTTGCTCTAGCCAGATTTGGGTACGGCCAGCGTCCATACG
Source organism: Leptolyngbyaceae cyanobacterium MP9P1.79 (assembly GCA_030248885.1). Classification (GTDB taxonomy): domain Bacteria; phylum Cyanobacteriota; class Cyanobacteriia; order JARCMD01; family JARCMD01; genus JARCMD01. Next base: position 1,159 of record JARCMD010000390.1, read on the forward strand.
ATCGGGGTCACCGTCCTCCGTACTCCGGCGCAACAAATCGAGCAACACCTGGCGCACATCGCCCACGATCGGCACTTCTGGCACGCGATTCTTACCCACCTCGGCGGGGTCAATGTCAATGTGAATCACCTTGGCGTAAGAGGCAAATTCATCCAACTTACCCGCCACGCGATCGTCGAATCTGGCCCCGACAGCAATCAGCAAATCGCACTCACTCACCGCAAAGTTAGCGTAGGCAGTGCCATGCATTCCCAACATACCTAACGCCAAGGGATGGGCTTCATCAAATGTACCTTTGCCCATCAACGTCGTGGTGACAGGAATGTGGAAGCGTTCTGCCAGTTCCCGCACTTCCACATGGGCATTGGCAGCGATCGCCCCGCCACCCACATACAACAACGGCCGTTGTGCCTGATGGATTAACCGCAACGCCTGGACAATTTGGCGCGGGTTGCCTTTCACTGTGGGGCGATACCCCGGCAAGCGCACGTCTCCCGGTGCCACAGGCAGGTAATCAAAAACTTCCAGTCCCACATCCTTCGGTACATCAATTAAGACGGGCCCGGGGCGACCACTACTGGCAATGTAAAACGCCTCAGCCACAATCCGCGACATTTCTCGCACATCTCGCACGACGTAGGAATGCTTCACGATCGGCAGAGTAATGCCGTAGATATCGGTTTCCTGGAAGGCATCGCTCCCGATCGACGCTCGTCCCACCTGCCCGGTGATGATCACCATGGGCACCGAGTCCATGTGAGCCGTGGCGATCCCCGTCACCAGATTCGTGGCTCCGGGGCCAGAGGTGCCAAAGCACACCCCCACTTGACCCGTGGCCCGGGCGTAGCCATCGGCGGCGTGGGCGGCTCCTTGCTCGTGTCGCACCAAAATGTGCTGAATGCCGCCTTCTGCTTCTGCCCGAAACAGTTCGTCGTAAATCGGCAGAATGGCTCCACCGGGATAGCCAAAGATGTGCTTGACACCGTGGCGTTTCAGGCTATCGATCAAGGCAAAGGCACCGGACGCACGTTTGATCGCGACACTCTGTAGTTGCACAGGAAATCCCTCTCTGAGATTGTATATTTTGTAACTGTATGGAAATAGTTTTGTATCCCATGATGCATTGATACATAAATCTCAGTCTAAGACGAGAAATCGATCTCTGTCGAGCTATTTTTAGGGGATTTGCGATCGAAGCTACAGAAGCAGTTATTTTTCACAGAATTATCAGTTCGATTAGGCTAAATCTGGTCTTCCAACGCTTGCTTCGTCGTGCGCCACGTCCAAACCCCAATCACGCCAACACCGATACTCATGCCGAGCAACGTCCAACGCAGCCCAATTTTTTCCACCAAAATGATTGCAATCAACAGAGGCAGAGTAAGGGCAATATTAACCGCATTGTTCTGAAAGCCAAATACCTTACCCCGCATTGCTTCTGGAGTTTGTTGCTGAATCAGAGTTTGCATGGGCACCGCAATAAAGGCGGCCCCAAATCCTAAACCAATGCTCAAGGCCAACCCTAGCTGCAAATTTTGGATAAAGGGATAGATGGCTAGCACAAAAGCGATCGTCAAAAATCCAAATAGGGGCAGCGGTTTATGGTGGAGTCGATCGCCCCAGATCCCTAAGACAACGACCCCCAGCAACAACCCGACCCCCGCAGCAGCTAATAAAAGACCAAACTGCTTATCCTGCAACCCAATTTCTTCAACCAAACTAATAGACAGCCTAACGAGGGCGGCGAAAACAGAGTAGAGGACAATCAGTTGCAGCATGGCGTTACGAATCAACCGATTCTGCCTTAAATAACGCAGCCCGTCTTTTAAATCACTGAAGAGATGGGCATCTGTAGAACGCTTCGCCACTCCCCGTTCTTTGATTCTCATTCCATTTAATAGTAGGGCTGCTGTGAGATACATACTGCCCAACACTAATTCTCGCCCGTATCCCCCCAATCGCTCGGCGGTGCTGAGGAGCAAATCCCCGACTCCAAAACCGACAATCAGGGAGCCAATGAGGGTGGTGCTGAAGACTGCATTGGCAGCCATCAGGTTCTCGTGGCGGACTAGCAGAGGCATGGCTGCCTGTTCGGAGGGCACAAAGAATTGATTAATGGTGGAAACCAAAAAGGTGATGATCAGCAGCACGATGCAGTCTTTAGGCAAAGGGATGAGCGCCAGAATTAACAGCCCCTGTATAATGTTGCCAACAACGAGAATTTGCTTTTTATACCAGCGATCGACAAAAATGCCAGCCGCAGAGCCAAAGAGAATGGCTGGCAAAACAAACGCAATCATAATCGCCGATGACATAGAAGCACCGGAGAGAAAAGGCAGGGGTTGATAGATTGCAGAGAGGGCGATCGCTAAAGTCAACAGCACCTTATCAGAAACCTGGGATAAAGCCTGTCCTCCCCAAAGCGCTAGAAACGATCGATTCCTTAAAAGTGCAAAGAACCCCCTGGGAACGGGCGGGGAACTGGCTGGAGACATAGGTGGATCGCTCTAATAAAGGCTGTAATGGGATGTTGCCTAGTTTGTACGTCGGTGAGTCGATATTACAAAATTTCAGCTAAAAAAGCGCTGAGCTTAGACCAGTTACAAAACACGCCATAGGCAACAGGCAATTTATATCCTTTAGGCTTAAAAGAGTTACTAATGAGCTATTGACTAACGACTCAAAGCTCATGAGCTACTAAGCTACCAAGGGCTGGCAGATTTCCTGTTGCAGCGATCGTTCCCGCTCACCCATGCTTTGAATCGCTTGCATGAAAATACTCCGCGTGTCTACACCAGCGTGGTGCAGCCCTAGCCACTGCTGTGCCTGGTTCCCTTCTCTCAGAATCTTTTGCAGGGGTGAGAGGAAGCAACTGAAACCCTGTTGTTTTGCGATCGGCCAGACTTCTTGATAAAGCTGCTGAATCCACTCACTAGCTCGAATTGGGCTACCGTCGCGCCAATGCCTTAGAACTGCCTCCAAACTCTGGGCAGCAGCGGCGGCTTCATTGGCATCAGTCAGCGCAATTAAGTCAGCATCGCGGGTCGCAGCGGGAAAACTGCTCATGACCAGCGGATCTAAGCTGGGATCAGCAATGACCTGATGGAGGCGGGCTTCCAGAAGGGCGGTGATGGCAAGAAGGGCGATCGGGTCTACCACCAGGTCACAAATTCGGAGTTCTAAGCGGTTGAGGTTGTAGGGGCGACGATCGCCATTGGGTCTCACCGACGACCACAGGTGGCGCACATTCTGCATGGTGCCCAGCGCAAGTTGCTCCTCTGTCCACCGCACAAAGTGGGCATGGCTCTCAAACAGCGGCACATAGGCAGGAGTTTTCGGAAACATTCCCCAGCGGGTGGAGTGATAGCCAGTGGCCTCGCCATCTATAAACGGAGAGGAGGCACTCAACGCCAAATACAGCGGGGCTTCTAGCCGAATCACCCGACATGCCCGCATCAGCAGATCAGGGTCACTGATGCCCACATTGATATGAATGCTGGCGGTCACAACTTTGGTGCCATAGGTCTGCTCAATGTAGGTGTGGTAAGGATTCCCCGGATCAGAGCGATCGAACCGATCACTTCCCCCTAAGGAAAGCGTGCTACCAGGCAGCAGCGTATAGTCGCCAAAGGTTTTCAAATACTGACGCAATCGCACCCGTGGCTCTACCAAGTCACACAATAGGCGCTCATAGCGACAAAGTGGCGGCGTTGTGTATTCCACATTGCGGCTATCCGGTTCGCGCACAAATCCGTCCAAGTTAGCCACAATTTGGTCCGAGAAACCAATAATCTCGCCTTGAGGAGTTCCGGTGTACATTTCAACTTCAAAGCCTTTTGATAGCAGCACTAGCTCATCCTCAAGTGATGTAAGTAATGGTAGACGTTTAAAGTTTATCGGTTGTTGCGAACAAACGCTCCGTCCCAGTGGTTGATGTCTCGTATTCTTTTTTACGGCTGAGCGGGGTTTGACCTGCGAACTCCCTACAATTTCAGCAATTATTGGGGGCAGTTAGGGAGCGATAATTTGAGAAGACTAACCACCAACACTACGTTGACGCAGCACTGGCTATGACTGAACTTTGTGCCTTGATTTTTGATGTGGATGGAACCCTGGCAGACACCGAGCGGGATGGGCATCGGGTCGCATTCAACCGGGCTTTTAAGGAAGCGGGACTAGATTGGGACTGGCCCGTAGAGCTATACGGCAAATTGCTGAAAGTGACAGGCGGTAAGGAACGGATGCTGTTTTACTTAGATCAATATCGTCCCGATTGGCAACGACCTGCGGATATCAAAGCCTTTATTGCCGGTCTCCATGCCGCAAAAACCCAACACTATACGCAATTGTTGGCAGAAGGCGCGATTCCCTTGCGCCCTGGGGTGAAACGATTACTGTTGGAAGCACGGGAGCAAGGAATGCGCTTGGCGATCGCCACCACCACCACTCCAGCAAATGTCACAGCTTTACTAGAAAGCACTTTGGGGCAGGAGGGCTTGGGATGGTTTGAGGCGATCGGGGCGGGGGACATTGTGCCCGCCAAAAAACCAGCCCCCGATATTTATCACTACGTCTTGCAACAATTGCGCCTCCATCCCGCCCAATGCTTAGCCTTTGAAGACTCAGACAATGGGCTAAAATCAGCCGTACAAGCGGGTTTGAAAACCGTAGTGACGGTTAATGACTACACCCAGAATCAAGACTTCACGGATGCAATTCTCGTGCTGGATCATTTAGGGAATGGTGATCAACCCTTCACCGTGCTAGCTGGACAGGTTGGCTGGACGACCTACTTTGATATGTCCCTAGCGCGGGGTCTTCACGCCAAAAAATAGATCTTCCCAGAAAAAAGCAGGGGAACCGATCGGCTCCCCTGCTTTGAACCAATATTTCGGACAGTTTTTGTGGAGGTGCTGGAAATCCTGTTACACAGCCATTATAGACCCTCACCCTAAATCCCTCTCCCAAGAGGGGAGGGGGACTTCAATCCCCCAACCCCTTCTCCCAGAACGGGAGAAGGGGTTGGGGGATGAGGGCTAGCTATCACAAAAATGTCCGAACTACTGTTGAACGTTACTTAACGGTTACCGAGGTAAGTAAGCGATCGGGTTAACAGCCCCTTTGGCAGGCAAATGCACTTCAAAATGAGAGTGGGGGCCTGTGCTGTAGCCTGTGCTACCCATCTCAGCAATCTGTTCACCCTGTCCTACCTGCTGACCTTTCCTAACGAGCAGGCGATTATTGTGAGCATAGAGCGTCACACTGCCATCGGGGTGCTGGATTTCCACCAGATTACCGTAGCCACCGGAATTCCAACCCGCTGTGATCACCACTCCAGAAGCAGCAGCCACAATTGGGGTTCCTACAGGAGCAGCAATATCGATGCCCTTGTGCATGCGACCCCAACGCCAGCCGTAACCGGATGTCAGCACTCCTTTAGCAGGCCAGATGTAACCCTTAGAGGCCTCAGCCCCATTAGGCAAAAACCGATCGGCACCCGGCAGGGGCGGCAAATCTGGAGAAACCATTTTGCCAATCAAAGGCTGCACCAAGGGATCATAGGCATCAGAGCCGAGGGAAGAAGTGGCAAGTAGTTGCGGCTTAGGGGCAACAGTTGCAGGAGCCACTGAAAGACCAGCACTCTGGGTTTCAGTGCGATCGATGGGTTGAGCCACCTGAGTTCTGCGAACCTCTACGCGTTCTGCACCACTCTTACGAGCAAGAGCAAACTCAGGATTCGTCTGTCTTGCCAGGGCCAAATCAGATGAATTTCCTAAGCGCTCAGCCGGAGTTGAAGGCGCGATCGAAGCCACAGCAACGGGTTGAGCCAAAACAGGTGCATCTGCCTGTCCATTCCGATACTTCTCACGCATCTGCAAGATCTCAGCCTTCAGATTCTCAACGTAAGGGTTGTACTTCAGGTCAGAAGTGGACTCAGAATTACGAATCCCGCGACCTCCTGACAGAGGAATGCTCAGAGGGGCAACAGCAACTTCAATGGTTGTTGGTTGTGCAGCCAATGCAGAAGCAGATCCGTTGGACTCGGTGGATGCCACTAACGTAGAATTAGCGATCGTCCTTAGAGGTAGTGATTGAGGTGCAGCAGAATTGGCATTGGATGGATTGCTTGCCTTCGGTTGCGGAACTCGAATCACCTGATTGACAAAGATGAAATTGGGGTCTTGGATCTTGTTTGCCCGTACCAGGTCTGCCCGTGAGACTCCATACACCTTAGCGATCGCATCCAATGTATCTCCAGGATTGACCTGATAAGCTAACGCCTTTGCAGGGTTGGTTGTCCTCGATGCATTGCTCGACAAAGGACGAGGAGAAAGATTCTCAGGTAAATCGCTTGTCGCGATGACAGATAGCTGCCGAACCGCATTCCGATCTCCTACACGGGATACATCCGCTGAGGCAACCTGCTTAGGCGCAGAGGGTTGAGCATTGAGAGGCAATGCTTGAGAAGCCAACCGATTGGCGATCGTCCTGTCAGTCATCACCTGAACAGCAGACGATCGGGGTTGAAGTTGCGGAGTAACACCAGAGAAACTAGGGTTAGATGCATGGCTAGCATCCTCTTTTGTTGCCACTTCTTCTATTGGCTTGGGCGCATTTAGTTCCGGTGTGCTTGCGCCTGAAGCAGGCAAGGTCACTAAACTGAGTTTCAACTCATCGCGCTTCTGCCTCAAACGGGACAAAGCAATATCCTGCTTTTCCTTTAAGGCATTTTTTGTGGACTCAGCAGGAGCTGTCGAACCATCTGGCTGAGTCACCGACTTGGCAGTGCCATAATACGCTGCTCTAGGGAGAGCAGGGGTAGATGCTAGCACCATTTGACCAGTAGCAGGAATCCTCAGCATCTGTCCAACATGCAACACCGTGTCGGGAGAGATGTTATTGGCGATGGCGATCGCCACAGCATCGGTGTGATAAAGCTGAGCTAACTGCCAAAGCGTTTGCCCTTCTTGGACTACATGGCTCAACGTTGCAGTTTTGGACTTTGGCAAAACCACCGTTGCCACTTCAACCTCTGGGGTAGAGGGAAGTATCGTAACTTCAGGTGCAAAGGAAACAGGGGCAATTGTAGGTTCGGCAACAACAGGTTCTGCTGCTGCTGCTCCTTCACTTTGTTGAGGCACCAGTAGGCTGGATGCGCCCATCGAAATTGCTAACCCAATCATGGCGGCAGAGGTGCAAGCCCTACGGTTGACATCCGAAGAGGACTGCTTAGGCTGCCCTGTTGCCTCGTCGTTGTTTACTGAATGAGAAAAATTGACGGGCTTCACCTTCTGCGGAACTGCTCGTTTCAAAGAACGACCTCCTAATGACCAGCGTTTAACTATCTTGTCTACCTGTCCTGTCTAAAGGTCTTCCAGCCATACTCTAAGCCTTCCGTTGCAATCTCAACCACCGTAGTGATACGGATCACATTAGAGAGAGATAGAGATCACTGACGACACACATGCATAGGCAAGATTACCTTGCTTTTTTGATTTAGACAAGTTTACATCACTTAGCAAGAAATTCAAGGGTTGACTTTCAAGACGAAATATCTGCCGAACCCTGCAACCACGCTTGAGTCCCGCCTAATGTTCAAGAGCATTCGCCCTAAACCTCGGATGGACTTTGGAAAACTCAGTTCACTCACCACACCACACCAAACTATCGAAAGGGTTGCAAGCTGACAAACTATTCTGCCAGAAGATGGACCCAACGGTTAACCCAATTTAGAATCTCTTTGATAAAAAGCCCTAACTGAGATAACTGCTGAACTTTGGCACCCTGATTGATACCTGCTTCGTTACAGATGAGACTCTAAACCGACTCTCCCAGAAACAACAACCGTAGAATCATCTAGTCTGAAGCGAGGGACTATCCTTGATGCAACCTGAATTCGGCTCTGGAGAGCAATTGTTTTATCTGATACGCGGCTCTTTCAGGCATTCAGGACAGAACAATCAGAACAATTAAAGTCTGTCGAGGCAAGTGGGCGATCGGGGGATCGTCCCATATAAATTTCTTATATTAAAGGCTAGGTTTTGTAGTTTAGATCACTTATTTCAAGTCTCATTTTTTACTTCAACTCAAGTTTATCTACTGGTTTTAGCAAGTAGTGTCACAAAAACAATTTAAATTCACGTTGAATGCAGCCTTAAACCTATATGAAGAGAGTTACGTTCTAAGCTGCGAATCTTTTCAGGCGATCGAAATCCTCAGTTGTAACAGTACGGGTCAGTCGGAGGACAAACCAGACTGCTTACATACATCTATATATATAGATGTAAGAATGTGGAAAAACTGGGTTAGAGGGTAACGAAAGGTAGACTCTAGTCTTAATGAGTCTAATGAGTCAGGTAAACTCTCATCGATCGAAATACTACGACATGAATGGACAGGTTAATATCCTTCTCCCACATGCATTTAATTTATTCTTTCGCCATTCACGACAAAAACTCGATTGTACTTAGAGGAGATTGCTCTACATCTATAGCTGTAAAGAGCAGAGCGCCAAAAACGCAAGAGGTAGAGAGTTGGCTAGCCTTCAGTTAAGTTGCCCAGTTGTCGGTGGGCTTCAAAGAGTCCAACAGTGACACTGACCGAGAGATTTAGACTACGAACTTTGGGCTGTCGCATGGGAATTCGCACGATCGCATCCGAGCTTGCCAGGATCTCTGAGGGCAGTCCACTGGTTTCACTGCCAAAGATTAACCAGTCATTTGCCCGAAACTCGACTTGAATATAACTACAGCTTCCAGAAGTGCTGAAGCTAATTAATCGCCCGCCGTGCTGCTGATGAACAGTGCAAAAAGCCTCCCAGGAAGGATGGCGGTGGAGGTTGACGTAGGGCCAATAGTCGAGTCCGGCTCGCTTCAGGTACCGATCGCTAATTTCAAATCCCAACGGTTCCACTAGATGCAGCGCTGTGTCAGTTGCAGCGCAGGTTCGAGCGATATTGCCTGTGTTGGGCGGGATTTGAGGATGGACGAGAACGACTTGGGGCATTGAGGAATGAATAGGGAAGTAACACTAAACGCAGCAACAAAATCTATCTAAGGAAAGAGGGCATCTATAGATATTCTTAATCAATGAACAAGGTTCCCAAAAAATCAGTTTTTTTGCCAATTTGACTAATTCATTGAGGAATAGATTTTTGTTTTCAATCACTACCCCCTGAAAAACCAATTCAGAGTTTCTTACTGTAGAGAATATGATCTCAACACTCAATTCTCAACTAACTAAAAACCCGTTGCAATAAAATAAGCTGAGGCTGAAGGTCGGAGGTAGAGAAGGATGGATCATGGACGATCGCATTATGGTATACCCTAAGCAATATTAGGTTTATTTGTAATTGCTCAACCTACCCTCACCCTAAATCCCTCTCCCTAGGGAGAGGGACTTCAATCCGGCTCCCCTTTTCCCAGAACGGGAGAAGGGGCTGGGGGATGAGGGTGGCTCGACATTGAGTTAGGAGCCTGAGTAGTTACGTTTATTTTTAACGATCTTTTATCGTCACAATACTTCGGACAGTTTTTTCACAATACTTCGGACAGTTTTTGTAGAGGTGCTGGAAATCCTGTTGTACAGCCAGTATAGACCCTCACCGTTCGGCTGAGCGCTCACGTCGAAGCCTAAATCCCTCTCCCAAGAGGGGAGAGGG
>JARCMD010000391.1 GCA_030248885.1 Leptolyngbyaceae cyanobacterium MP9P1.79
CCCTCTCCCCTCTTGGGAGAGGGATTTAGGCTTCGACGTGAGCGCTCAGCCGAACGGTGAGGGTCTATACTGGCTGTACAACAGGATTTCCAGCACCTCCACAAAAACTGTCCGAGGTATTGAGTTGTGTGTATTGGTGTTTATCGACGAGCAATCTTCAGGGGGTGGGCAACTTTCCTGAAACGCTCTTCTACTCAAACAAAAGCTCCGTGGCTCTAGGGTATACGCCAAACTCTGACCTTGCGATCGACTCCACCACTGGCTAGAAGTTGCCCGTCAGGACTAAAAGCAACACCATAGACCCAATCTGTATTGCCTAGAAGCGTAGCAACTTCCTTGCCATTGATGAGATTCCAAACACGAACGATTCGATCGCGCCCTGCACTAGCCAGTTTTTCCTATTTCTACTCAAAGTCAGGGTATACCAGCCGTTCACTAATCACTGATAATTGATAGGGTGAGTTATGAAGGAGCCGTTTTTATGAGTGATGTATTTTCGCCGGAAGTGAGCGATCGGATTTGCAAGCACATGAATGATGACCATGCCAGTGCCATAGCGCTCTATGCTAAAGCCTTTGGGGGAGTGGTGGATGTGACGGCGGCAAAAATGCTGGCGATCGATGCCGCTGGAATGGACTTGGCTGTGCAGACTGCGACGACTGAAACAAGCCTGAGAGTTCCCTTTGACCATGTGTTGCAAGATTCAGAAGATGCACACCAAACTTTAATTGCAATGGTGAAGCAAGCCAGAGTTCAACCTGGTTGAACTCATGTTCGATCGATCGCCTTATTTTCCCCACAGGGCTTGTAGTTCAGTGTTTAACGGAAAGCCGAAATACATTCAAAACGAAAAGTAAGGACAGTAAATTTAACAACGTGAAACGGTTCAAGTATTGGGGCGTTCGCGTAGCGTATGTTTTGCACTTAGGAGACTTCCGAGAAAAATGTTACCCCTGTAGGGGCGTTCGCGTAGCGTGTGCTTCGCACTTAGCACCCGGCAGATAAGCCCTATGAATCGACCAGAAGGTCATTGCCCGGATGCTTCGCCCTTCCGATTCCTGGTATAAACTTTTCTGGAATCTCCTAAGTTGCTTCACGAATGCGCTTATAGGTCGCGAAACGGTAGCCGGGCTGTTGTTCTTGGTGGACTAACTCGAAATATGTTCCGATTAAGTGAGTATATTCAGGAAAGAAAACATCGCCCTCAAAGTTTCCCTCAATCAGCGTCAGTTTCAGGGTGTCTGCCAGTTGCAGAGCTTGGCCATATACGATCGCACCGCCAGCAATGAAAACCTTTTGCTCCTCAGTTACCTTTTGTAGCGCAGCTTGTAGAGACGAGGCGAATAGTAGCTCGAAGGGGTAGGACGGGCAGTCTTCAGCGATCGTTTGGGTTTGGGGAGATGACGAAATTATAATATTACGGCGGTGAATTAGGGGGCATTTTTCAACATCGTATTCCCAGGTTTTGCGACCCATAATGACGGTATGTCCGATCGTTAGCTGTTGGAATCTACGGGAATCTTCAGGGATTTTCCAGGGTAATTTGCCATTTTTGCCAATGACCCGATTGGATTCCGCCAGGGCTGCAATGATGATAATCTCAGGATGATTCATAAATTATTGGTTGCTTGGTCTGTGATCTCAGCAAACCCATGTTGGTCAATCCAGCGATCGATATCTGCCAAAAGTTGAGTGGGAATCTCCCAGGGTAACAGGTGGGCCGCGTTGGGGTAGATGTGCCACTCGCAATGGGGCAAGGCTTGAGCGGTTTCCAAGCTGGATTGGGCAGTGATGTGGCGATCGGCTTCCCCCGCCAAAACGAGAACTGGGCATTGAATCTGGGGCAAATCGGCTAAGCGATTATAGCGGGTGCTAAGGGCTTGCCGCAGGGCGCGATCGGCAACTCCCGATGTTTGCAGAAAAGCCATCATTCCCTCATCAGCCAGGTGTTGATAAGCGGTGGGTGTATGTTGTTGCAAAAGGTAGCGGTAGAGCGATCGTTTTCCAAAGGTATCAATATTCCAAACCCAACCAGGATATAGCCGATTGAGGATGGATGCTAACCCGGTATAGACATAATCTGTCCACGCAATCGGGGGATGGTCTCCCCAAGGGCGAGCCGCCGTCGCAATTAGTACCAAGCCTTGCACACGTTCTGGAAACTTGAGCGCCAACTCCATCGCCAAAATCCCCCCTAGAGACCAACCCACAATCAGGCAGCGATCGATTTCATAGCGTTCTAACAGCATTTCCAGGTCATGCAAATGCTCTACCATCGTGAAGTCCTCAGACGCAGGACTATTGCCATACCCTCGTAGATCTGGGGCAAGGGTTTGGAAGCGACTCGATAAATGCTGAGTGAACACTGACATACACGCCGCAGAACCCGGATGTCCGTGGAGACACAGAACGGGAAGTCCTTTTCCTTGAATGTTGAGATTGAGGATCATGAATTCAGTTATCTTAAAAACTTGGGGTTGGATATAGAAATTCTTAAACAAGTGCGGCACGAAAAACGCTCTGTAACAAAGGGATGCTCTGTAATAAGGGGATTAAACAAGGGGCTTAAGCCCCTTGTTAGTACCTCATCAGAATAGGAAGCGCTCTGCCGATTGAGAAGAGTGCAAACTAAATTATCCAAAATAGATTTGCAGTAATGAGCAATCATCTTCAAAGGTGGGACTACCCGATAGAGCCTGCACCTGTTGCACAATGTCATCGATCGGACAGGGATTTATAATCTTGTTTGTGCTGACGAGCAGGTCGATAAATTCTGCCAAAGTCCACATCTCACCATCAAGGGGGGTCACCTCATAGATGCCATCACTAAATAGGTAGAGGGTGCTGTATGCGTCCACCGCGCACCGATCGCTCACATATTTTGCATCTGAAAACATACCAATGGGGAATCCAGATGCTTTCAATTGTTGCACTTGGGGCGCACCTCCGGGGTTTGCTGTCAATAAAATAGCGGGAGGATGTCCGGCCGTTGCATAGACTAACTGCCGCTTATGGTGATTGTAGACTCCATACCAAATGGTGAAATATTGGTTGCTATGTTCATGCATATGAAAGATCTCATTGAGCGATCGGAGAACATCATGGGGTTGATAAAAGTTGGTACTCTCCAGGGATTGGGATCGGAGCAAGTTCTGAACATAGGCAGAGGGCAGGGCCGATCGCAAGCCATGGCCAGAGACATCCAGCAGGTAAATGACTAAATAGTCGGGATCAAGCCAGTAATAATCGAAGCAATCGCCCCCCAATTGTCGGGATGGCAAAAACCGAGAGGTAATGGTGACTTTTCCCGTCATCGGTGGCGGCAGGAGCGATCGAACGTAGTCTGCCGCTTCAGCAAACTCCAGTTCTAGTAAATCCTTCTGGATCTGTAAATCGGCTGCCACCTTTTGCAGATCCTGAACCGCTTGATATAACCGTAATCCAGCCCGCACCCGTGCCTTCAGTTCACTGACCTCGATCGGCTTTAGCAAAAAATCATCGGCTCCCGCATCTAGTCCCGTGACCCGATCTTCTACAGTGGTGCGGGAGGTTAGTAGAATAAAGAAAGTTCCCGCTAGGGCAGGATCGGATTTGATCTGACGGCACACATCCAACCCATCTAGCCCGCTCATTTGCCAATCACAAATAATTACGGCGGGGCGAAGCTGCTTGGATAGAGTAATTCCCTCCTGACCATCTTGAGTGACGATCACCTCATACCCCTGCTCTAGGAGTATTTTCCTTAATACCATTTGAACAATCAGGTCATCGTCAATGAGCAGGATTTGAACCATAAAGTAATCTGAAGTTAAGACACATATCTATAGAGTTACACTTTTCTCATTTTTCCATCAGACTCAGGACGATTGTCATAAAAATTTCTGCGACCCAACTTTCTTACCTCAATACTTCGGACAGTTTTTGTGGAGGTGCTGGAAATCCTGTTGTACAGCTAGTATAGACCCTCACCCTAAATCCCTCTCCCAAGAGGGGAGAGGGACTTCAATCCGGCTCCCCTTCTCCCGTTCTGGGAGAAGGG
>JARCMD010000392.1 GCA_030248885.1 Leptolyngbyaceae cyanobacterium MP9P1.79
ATTTGGCATCTTTAGAGTTATTGAAGAAATTCTGCGTCACATGATTGGGTTAGACGACATAGAACTAACAACAACTCGCTTATGTGAAGACTTGCTAGGGCCAGATTATGCGTACAACTCTCTCAGCTATTTCTTTTACTTAAACGATCGCAAAGACTGGTTAACCTGCAAGTTTGCCAATCCATTTGAGAGCCGATTAGGATTTGCTGACCTTTATCGAATGATTTACACTGCGTATTATTCAGAAGTATTTGAATCAACTCGACTACCTCTACACTATTTCCCTATCAAACTTCTGAGAAAAATCCTATCCTACGCTCAAAAGGTAGACGTATGTCCCAGTTCTAACATGAGGGGATTTGATATTTTTCATTCAACTTACTGTAAGTTACCCCCTGAAGATAGCGCCCATAAAATCCTTAGAATTCTCACGATTTATGACCTAATTCCTATTGTCACTCCCCACTATGTAACCCCTAAAGTCACTGCACTTTTTCAAGACATTTTAAGTAGCATCAATATTGAAAAAGATTGGGTTATTTGCATTTCGGAGTATACAAAACACGAGCTTTGTCACCACATGAACATGTCTCCCGATCGCGTATTTGTAGTTCCCCTCGCAGCAGCACAGCACTTCCATCCAGTTAAAGACTCTGCTCACATCAGCCAAGTTCGGCAACAATATGGAATTCCCGAAGGGGACTACTTTCTTAGCTTGGCAACACTGCAACCCCGTAAGAACTTAGCCCATTTAATCCACGCCTTTGATCAATTGCTGCTGTTTCAACCCAACTTAGACCTTCACCTGATCTTAGTTGGCGCGATCGGTTGGATGCACGAGGACATCCTAGCCGCCAGCACTCGCTCTGAGCAATTGCGATCGAAAGTCATCTTCACAGGCTATGTTCCCGATCAGGATTTAAGCGCCATTTATAGCAAAGCCAAAGCCTTTGTCTACCCTTCCCTTTACGAAGGATTTGGGCTACCCCCCCTAGAAGCCATGCAGTGTGGCGTTCCTGTGATTGCCTCCAACACCACCTCACTGCCCGAAGTCATTGGAGATGCAGGGATAATGGTTGATCCCCTAGATCTAGATGCGCTGTGTCAAGCCATGCTGAAATTGGCGACCGACAGCACCCTTTGTCAAGAGTTGGGGCAAAAAGGATTAGCACGATCGCAACACTTCAGTTGGATTAAATCTGCTGAGAACACCGCAGAAATCTATCGCAAAATTGCTCACACGAAAGGGTGAGCCAGAAAACAGCAGGAAATTAAAAAGCGGCAGAGAACATATTCTCTGCCGCCATGAATTTTTCAACTTAACGTATCATCTAGACTTGCTCAAGAGCTTGGGGTAACAAGTCTTGGGGCTGATTGTGTAGCACTTGCACTTTGCCATCAGCATCCACATCAACGACAGCAGTATCGCCATCCTTAACCCGACCTGAAAGAATTTCCTCAGCCAGGGAATCCTCTAGGAGACGCATAATGGCGCGGCGCAGCGGTCTAGCTCCGTAGCTAGGGTTGTAACCCTCTTCCACCAACCGATCCTTAAACCGTTCAGTGACTTCCAAGGTAATGCCCTGCTCAGCCAAGCGCCCAAAGAGTTCCTTAAGCATGATATCGGCAATACTCTTCACCTCTTCCTTGAGCAACTGACGGAAGACAATAATCTCATCCAGACGGTTGAGAAACTCAGGTCTGAAGTACTGTTTCAGTTCTTCGTTAACCAGAGAGCGAATCCGGTTGTACTGCGAGTCAGCCACACTTTCGGTGGAGAAGTCAAAACCGATACCGCCGCCACCTTTTTCGATGACCTTAGAACCAATGTTGGAGGTCATAATCAGCAGTGTATTTTTGAAGTCCACTGTGCGACCCTTGGCATCGGTCAAGCGGCCATCTTCCAGGATTTGCAGCAGCATATTGAAGACATCAGGATGGGCTTTCTCGATTTCGTCGAATAGCACCACTGTGTAAGGTCTGCGCCGCACAGCTTCCGTAAGCTGCCCACCTTCGTTGTAGCCGACGTAACCCGGAGGCGAACCAATCAGCTTAGACACTGTATGGCGCTCCATGTACTCCGACATATCCAAACGAATCATGGAATCCTCGGAGCCGAAGAAATAGGTTGCCAGAGACTTGGCAAGTTCAGTCTTACCGACTCCAGTTGGCCCGGAGAAGATGAAGCTGGCGATCGGGCGGTTAGGGTTTTTCAAACCAACCCTGGCCCGACGGATGGCACGAGAAATGGCTTTCACCGCTTCCTCTTGTCCCACCATGCGCTGGTGGAGTGTGTCTTCCATGTGGAGCAACTTCTCAGACTCGGATTCCGTGAGCTTGTTCACAGGGACACCCGTCCAAGAGGCCACAATGTGGGCAATGTCTTCCTCATCCACAACGGGAGAGAAATCTTCGCCATTGGCGACTTCAGCTTTGCGATTTTGAGCAATTGCTCTAATCTCAGCTTTGATTTCCATTTCCCGATCGCGCAATTCACCCGCTTTGTCAAAGTCCTGGGAGCGAACTGCATCGTCTTTGTCCTTTAGGACTTGGCGCAGTTCCTTATCCAATTCCTTAGCGGCTGGAGGCAATTGAGAATTAATCAAGCGCACTCGTGATCCTGCTTCATCCATCAGATCGATCGCCTTGTCAGGGAGAAAGCGATCGGAGATGTAGCGATCGGCGAGCTTAGCAGCCGCCTCTAGAGCCGCATCAGAGATTTTAAGTTTGTGATGTTGCTCGTAGCGTTCGCGCAAGCCATGTAGGATCTCGATCGTCTCGTCTACGGTGGGTTCGCCAACCATGACAGGCTGGAAACGCCGTTCTAGAGCAGCATCCCGTTCAATGTGCTTCCGATACTCATCCAATGTGGTTGCTCCAATGCATTGGAGTTCACCACGGGCAAGGGCAGGTTTGAGGATATTAGCCGCGTCGATCGCGCCCTCGGCTGCGCCTGCACCAATCAGAGTGTGGACTTCATCAATCACGAGGATGACGTTTCCGGCAGAGCGGATTTCATCCATGATTTTCTTCAAGCGTTCTTCAAATTCACCCCGATACTTGGTGCCTGCAACGAGCAGACCAATATCCAAGGTAACAACGCGCTTGTCTTCCAAAATGTCAGGAATATCGTTATTAGCAATGCGTTGGGCAAGTCCTTCGGCGATTGCGGTCTTCCCAACACCGGGTTCCCCAATCAAAACTGGGTTATTCTTAGTCCGGCGACCCAGAATTTGAATCACCCGTTCAATTTCTTTCTGACGGCCAACAACAGGATCAAGCTTGCCTTCGCCTGCCATTTGGGTTAAATTCGACCCAAACTCATCTAGCGTCGGTGTCTTAGTCCGTCCTTGTCCACCCCCCGTAGAAACCTCAGCCGTTTCACCCAGCATCCGAATCACCTGAGTTCGTACCTTTGAGAGGTCAACACCCAGATTTTCCAGAACCCTGGCTGCCACGCCTTCGCCTTCCCGAATTAAACCCAGAAGGAGATGCTCGGTGCCGATGTAGTTATGACCGAGTTGCCGAGCTTCTTCAAGGGATAGCTCCAGCACTCGCTTTGCGCGTGGGGTAAAGGGAATTTCTACTGCCACGAAGCCAGAGCCTCGACCGATGATTTTTTCAACCTCGATTCGAGCGTCCTTGAGGTTGACCCCCATGGACTTAAGCACTTTGGCGGCGACACCCGTTCCTTCCCCAATCAGACCCAAGAGGATCTGTTCTGTACCCACGAAGTTGTGTCCCAGGCGGCGGGCTTCCTCCTGAGCCAACATGATTACCTTAATGGCTTTTTCTGTGAAGCGTTCAAACATGGCGTATATGTCACCTGTTGCGTTCCGGTACGCTGATTCTAGCATAGGGATTCTGTCCGGCTGCCTTGGATTAGCAGCAGGTTAACATAGGGATAACCGCCTCATTAGGTGGGGTTGGAACTCCTTCTAAAGTGTGCCTGGGATGTGGCAACTCTCGAAAGGCGTATAAATGCTTACGAAGGCTGATTGTCCTGAAGAGTGGGACTGAAGTCAATAGGTTTGCTGAAATTGGGTGCGTTTGCTGAAATTGAGGTAGGCAGCACTACATAGCCTTGAAGGAATCAAATTCTAGAGAAAGTCTCTGGCGAATATTTTTGATGCGCTGTTCAGAAATGACTCTCAATCACTTCCCAATCACTGTATTTACTGAATAATCGTGACGAATAGACCAATTAGCCTGGTTCTAGATAGGCCATCTCAGACAGTTGGCGAGATAGATAGAGTCCAGTCCGATCGCCTTAACCGCTTTATGATCTGGTGCTGCCAATGGTCTAGTTTCTGCAAAAATTCCGGGTCTTGGAGGTGCCCCTGCCATAATATCAACGCATCTTCCTGGGTATCGGGATAATATTTCCGTCTTCGCCCCGC
Organism: Leptolyngbyaceae cyanobacterium MP9P1.79; assembly: GCA_030248885.1. Classification (GTDB taxonomy): domain Bacteria; phylum Cyanobacteriota; class Cyanobacteriia; order JARCMD01; family JARCMD01; genus JARCMD01. The sequence continues at coordinate 4,401 of JARCMD010000392.1, forward strand.
CTCTTGAAAGCCAAACCTTTGATAGAGTGCAATCGCTACCTGGTTGGACGATCGAACTTCCAAGGTGGCACGCTCCAAGTCTCGCTTGTGGGCAGACTGCAACAAGGCATGGAGGAGAGCCTGTCCCAGCCCTTGCTGTTGGTAGTGGGGATGGACGGCAAGTAGCGTAATGTGAGCTTCTTCTAGGATGGACCACAAACAGGCTAATCCAAGGAGGGGAGGCAAATAGTCCGATCGCCCCACAACTCTTTCAGTCCTTTGATCCCCGGCGACTTCGCTCGGTCGCCCCCCAACTTTCTTAGCTCGTAGGATGAGCAAATCACTGTTGGGACTTGTGATCTCTCGCTGGTAGCCGTCTGCTGTCCACAAGCCGCCAAAACAGCATTGGTCTAAATTCACGAGATCAGGTAAAAATTCTGATGTTGCGGGAATGATTTCTAGAGTCTTCACAGTGATTTAACGCGAAGCATGAGGCACATAAATTCTAAAAGATTCTCGAGCGCCCCAAGGCAATTCCTCTGATGGATAGCCCTCAACTGTACACTGGGTAATAATGGTAATCCATTGGAACAGCCTGCAAGACTTTGTAATCAAGGAATAAGTAACCGGACAATGGTATTGACAACTGCCCCAAGTGTCCAGAATTCTGGTCGCCAGTATTTGCCTAAGATCGTAGATAACGCCTCACCCGCCTCTCCAAATCAGCATCTGATGCCGCTGACAGCTAACGTGAATGACGTAGATCATTTGGAGATTGGGGGTTGTGATGTCCCTCAGCTTGTCGAGCAGTTTGGCTCTCCTCTCTATATTTTAGATGAGGAGACGTTGCGTACCGCGTGTCGGCAGTATCGCCAAGCGATCGATCGATATTACCCGGCTGAGTCTCAGGTGTTGTATGCTTCCAAAGCCTGGAACTGCTTAGCCATTTGTGCGATCGTCCGTAGCGAAGGACTGGGGATCGATGTGGCTTCGGGGGGGGAACTTTACACGGCTCTCCAAGCAGGAGTTGATTCCACCAAAATTTATTTACATGGCAATAATAAGTCCATCAAGGAATTGAAGTTGGCGGCGGCATCGGGTTGCACGATCGTTGTAGACAACTGGCTTGAGCTACAAACCCTGGCTAGTTTCAAGTTGCCTTTCTCTAGTGATCCAGAACTCAGGGATGCTCCCCCGGTTAGGGACTCCCAGACCGTGCGAATTATGCTGCGACTCACGCCTGGAATCGAATGCCACACCCATGAGTACATTCGCACCGGGCACATCGACAGCAAGTTTGGCTTTGATCCCCATCAGCTTGATGAGGTCTTCACCTTCGTGAGCCAACATCCCACCTTGAATTTTGTGGGTCTCCACGCTCACATTGGGTCACAAATTTTTGAACTCCAACCCCATAAAGATTTGGGCGGCGTGATGGTGTCTTGGCTACAGAAGGCGGGGCACTATGGTTTGTCGGTTCAAGAACTCAATGTGGGAGGCGGGTTGGGAATTCGTTACACTGAAACGGATGATCCCCCTAGTATCGAAGCGTGGGTAAAAGTTGTGTGCCAGGGAGTGCAGGCAGCCTGCGAAGCTCAACAGATTCCGTTACCCAAGCTGCTTTGTGAACCCGGACGATCGCTCGTTGGATCGGCTTGCGTCACCGCCTACATTATAGGGAGCCGCAAAGTGATTCCAGAGGTGCGAACTTACATTGCTGTCGATGGCGGCATGTCTGATAATCCTCGCCCCATTACCTATCAGTCGGAGTATCGGGCGATCGTGGCTAATCAGATGTCGGCTTCCCTAACTGAAGAGGTGACGATCGCAGGTAAACATTGTGAATCCGGCGATATTTTGATTAAACAAAGTCAATTGCCTAAAACTGCACCCGGCGACATTCTCGTTGTCATGGGCACCGGAGCATACAATTACAGCATGGCTTCTAATTACAATCGCCTCCCTCGCCCCGGCGCGGTTTTAGTGAAAGATGGAGAAGCCAGTATTATCTTGCAAAGAGAAACTTACCAAGACTTAATTCGACAAGACCGCTTGCCAGAACAGTTGCGGTAGTAGGGCTGAAAGATGACTGTAGGACGCACAGGGTTTAGTTCCAGGGTCTAATGGTGGATGCATGGAAGCGATGGTTGGCAAACCCTGGCTGGACTCAGTCCTTGCCACTTCATGCGGTTGACCTGGCACTGGTGCTACTGCTCATGTATATGGTGCTGATCGTCATTGGCGAGCGGCGTACCCTGTGGATGGTGCGCGGGTTGGTCTTTCTGATGGTGGCAGCAGCGATTAGTGGCAATTTAGGACTGAAGCTCCTCAATTTTGTGCTGAATAGCCTGGTGCTGGTTGCAGCGGTGGCAATGGCGTTTATTTTACAATCGGAAATTCGTCGTTGCCTGGAGCAACTGGGCCGGGGAGATTTTACCCAACTTTTCCAATCATCGCGGCGCACTGTCCCTAAGCCAGATAGCGTAATTGATGAAATCGTGGATGCTGTGAAGGAACTTTCCCAAAACCGCATCGGGGCGTTGCTGATTTTAGAGACCAGTGACCCGATCGACGAACGGGATTTTTCAGTGCCGGGGGTTAAGCTCAATGCAGAGGTTTCCAAGGAATTGCTCCAGACCGTTTTTCAAACAACGACACTGCTGCACGATGGAGCCGTGTTGATTCGTGACTCACGCGTTATGGCAGCGGGAGTGATTTTGCCTTTGTCTGAGCGCACGGCCTCTCGCCAATTGGGGACGCGGCACCGGGCAGCAATGGGAATTACGGAGCGGGTCGAAAACTGTATTTGTGTTGTTGTATCTGAAGAAACAGGTTCCATTTCCTTAGCGGAACGGGGAACTCTAAATCGTCCCTTGACTAGCAGTAAACTCAAGGAACTGCTGGAAGCTCGATTCTCTCAATCTGTTGATCGGGAAGCGGTGGCTCCCGATCTCCGCAGTTTAGGGCGGCAGATTGGAGCGAGGGGAGTGGCGTTGATCTCGCGATTACTGCGTAGAAGAGACAAAAGTTAAAGGACTTGACTTTTTGATAGTCTCTGGAGAAAACATGACTGTGAAGCCGACTATCTTACAAGAGTTACCCGCTGATTTGGAACGGGAAAAACTGCCCCGACATGTGGCGGTGATTATGGATGGCAATGGACGCTGGGCGCAACGTCAAGGGCAGCCCCGAATTATGGGACATCGGCGCGGGGCAGATGTGCTGAAGGAGCTTTTGCGCTGTTGCCAGGATTGGGGGATTCAAGCGCTGACTGTCTATTCTTTTTCCACCGAGAACTGGCGACGGCCCATGGAGGAAGTGAATTTTTTAATGACGCTGTTTGAGCGGTTTCTGCGGCAGCAGTTGCGAGAACTGGTGGCAGAGGATGTGCGAATTCGGTTTGTGGGAGATTTGGCAGCTTTGCCGCTGTCGCTGCAAGCGGAACTGGAACGGGCAATGGAGGCAACCCGTCAGAATAAAGGAATTCGGTTTACGATGGCCCAAAACTACGGGGGGCGACAGGATATTCTCCAGGCAGTGAGGACGATCGCTACGCAGGTGCAACATGGGCAGATACAGCCAGAGGATATTGATGAAGCCGTGTTTGAACGCCACCTCTACACGGCTGGCGTATGTGACCCCGATTTGCTCATTCGTACGAGTGGGGAAATGCGAATCAGTAATTTCTTACTCTGGCAAGTTGCCTATGCTGAAATCTATGTCACAGAAACGCTTTGGCCTGATTTTGACCGCTCAGAGTTCCACCAAGCATTACGGGCGTTTCAACAGCGCGATCGACGCTTTGGCATGGTGAAAAATTAGAAGCTATGGATCAGGGAGTAAGGAGATTTCCAGAAAAGTTTATATCAGGCACCGGAAGGGCGAAGCATCCGGCGAAGAAGCCCTTGAATTGACAGAAGGTTATTGCCCGGATGCTAAGTGCAAAGCACACGCTACGCGAACGCCCCTACGTCTCTTGGTACAGTCTTTCCTGGAAATAGCCTTAAACTTAACCCAATTGTTGGTTAATGCACCATCCAACGGTTTTAAGGCCCTGAAAATACTGCGTCCTCAATGTCTTGGCGGCTGAGGGAGTATTTGAAGGAGCGCTGGACATCTTGATTGTCCTGTCCTGCGTGCAGATAGCGAACCGTTAGCTGCTCAACATCCAGCCAGATCTCAGCGTTCCAAGTGGGCTGCTGGATGTGCCAGCAGTGCCGTTGGTCTTTATCTTGTTGACAACCCTGGGCCAATAACCATTGCTCAATGTCGGGTAAGGGGTGACTGTATAACGGTGTGTTAGAAGAAGGAAGAGACATAGGATCAGGTGAAGTTAATTAAAGATTGAACGAGGGCTAATGGTACCCGTTCATAGACAATTTTGGGTTGTAGCGCTAGGGGTTCAAAGGTGATTTCTCCCCGACTGATCCCCACAGCGATCGCGAGGATAAGGCACCCTAGCAAGGTAAGTCCTAGGATCAGCAGAGCAAAAATCTCTCCGGCTGAGAGGGGGCGATCGGTCGGGTCAATGAAGCCAGAGGACTCAACAAATTTAGATTTGGGTATCGATCGTGGGGGGGTTACCAGCCGCTGGTTCAGTCCAGGGAAGAGGAATGTAGGTGGCTGAGATAACCCTAATTTAGTATCGTAGATGCGCCGCTGCTCTGGGTTGCTGAGGGTGGCATAGGCTTCATTAAGCTGCTGAAACTTGGCTGTGGCGATTGGGGAGGGCAAGCGAGTGGTATCGGGATGGTAGAGCTTGCTGAGTTCTCGATAAGCTCGACGGATCTCCTGCACTGAAGCGGCGGGAGAAAGGTTTAACAGGTTGTAATAACTGGAGGCTGCCATTGCTGATCCTGCTAGTAAGTGCGATGCCTTAACGTTCCCGCTACTGGGTCATCCCCAAAATTTCCGATTCAATGTGCTTGCCCTAACTGCACTGGCTCGAACTGCACTGGCTCAAACTACATAAAGGCAATGCTGATATTTTAGCGACGATAGTAGACTATGCCACAAATCCCTGAGAGGAGCATCCAGCCTAGTAAATTAATCCGAAAGTCAAATAAAGTGACATCGACGGTGGCAGCTAGGGTGCAGGCGGCGAAGGCTAGGAGATAACTGAACAGAATTAGGCGATCGGGCTGGTTAAGGGCCGTAGGTGCCACAGCAGAGACGAGGAGTAGCCGTGATCCCTGAGCCATGATCCAGCCCACCAAGCTAATGAGTAACACTGTAGCTGGAATCCCTGTTTCAGCGGTCAACATTAAAAATAGGTTATGGGGATGACCTAGCCAGACGTGCATTTGTGCTTGATATAAGGATGTAAAACTGCGTAATCCCCACCCTGTCCAGGGACGCTGTTGGGTCATGGCCCAGGCAAAGTGCCATTGGGTTTGGCGTAGGTCTGCGATCGGGCGATCGGGGTATAGTTCATCGGACACCCGCGCCCAAAAGAAGCGGGGGATCACAAAGCGGAGACCTTCCCGCGCTGGAGAAGGGGCAAATGCCGCGCCAAATAGGGCCGTGGCTGCCGCTGTAGTGGCTGCCGTGAGCCAATACCAACGCTGGTAAAGGGCAAAGGCAAGTCCAGCCAGAAAGGTAATGACCCAAGCATTACGGGAACTGGTCAAAACGATCGCCCCAGCCATTCCGAGGAGGACGGTGGTGAGTCCGATAAAGTGGAACGGGGGAGAAATCTTTGGCGCATCGGCGGCGGAAGAGCGATGTCTTGGCTTGAGGGCACTAGGGAGAGCTTCAATCCACAGTCCAAGTCCCAGAATTAAGACAAGGCTAAGGTAGCTGGCGAGAAAATTGGCGTAGTCAAAGACCGAAGCCATGCGTCCGATCGGGTTACCCCCCTTGGCAATGACTAAATCCATCACGAGCCAGAGGATTTTAGGATGACCTGCCCACCCCAAGAATTGCTGACCGAACCCGATCGCGACAACGGGCACTGAGTTCAAAACCAGGAGCCAAGACAGTCGCCGTAGCTGTTCTGGGGTTTGAATCAGAGCGCTAAGGGCAGAGAAGGTGATAAACAGAGGAAGGAAATTATAGGTGCCCAAAAGAGCATTCCGCCAATCGACCCCCAAGCAGGCAGTCCCAATCATCAGAACACTGAGGAGAGCTAAGCCCCAAGTCATTGGACGCTGCAACAATGTTTTGTGATCGGTTCCCCAAAGGAGGACGGAGGTGAGGATAATGCTGATGCCCCCCAGCAGAGGGCTAAACGGCAATATCACCACTCCGATTTGCACCCAGTGCCAGTGGCTTTGCAGGCGGCGATCGGGATGGGGTTGCAGAAGGTGATTCAGGGCAGAAACTAAGCTAGCTCGGCGCATGGGGCACGAGTCAAGCGAATTTGAGCGAGGGCAAAGATCGTGGGAATGACGCGGCTATGGTTGGTGGCGATCGTCCGCCACCCTAGGTCTGCCAGCACCCATGTCCACAACGCAGGCACGAGTACGGCAAACGCGCCCCGAACTGCCCGATACCGAGCCGCAGTCACTGCCATCCCTCTTCCCGCAACTTGCACGGCTACATGGTGTTGCAAGGCGACTGCTCCTCCCCGTAACAGGGCATCTTTGGCAACTTGGTAAGCCGCAAATTGTACGGCAAACTGATGGGCAAACTGCTTTAGTACCACAGGTCGCAAAACTGCGGTGACCGCCAAGGCACCACCCCCCTTGAGAAACAACCCGACGGGATCTTTGCGAAAGGGGAGCGGTAGATGTTGCGAGAGTTGAGTTTCTGTAAACGATCGCTCCACTTGCAGGGTCAAGTCTTTTTGCTCGGAGGCAGGTAAATGCTTCCAGGCTCGACCTAAGATGCACAAAAACACCTCAGCTTCTAATTCTGTGGTTGAAAAACTGCTGGAGTAGGGAATTTTCAAATGGCGACAGACTTGAATCAATACTTGACGATAGGTCAACTGCTCTGTTTGCCGACGAAGGACGGTCACTCCATCGGCCGCCAGAAAGCGAAATCGCTGCTCCAAGCTGTCGAGCCAGTCCTCTCGGTCTAAACTTTGCACATCGATCGGGTCAGGTGCGTAGAGATAGTCAATGGGGTTAAATTGGCGACGAAACAGAATTTCGGTTAATCCTCGTAGTTCGTCATCCGTGGCTAGCTCCAATGCTGACCTCAATTCATCTGCCATACATGCCTCTGCAATGGGTTTGTCGATTTACGCATGTCCCGATCCATGCCTGTTTCTATGTTAACTATGGGATGGTGCTGGGTAGCGATGGTTAATTCCTACACTATTTATCTCTCTATCGTTAATGCTTAGACAAAGGCGATTAGGTGAATGTTTAAGTATCAGCGGCTCCCTCAGCATTGCCCCGACCGCCCTCTGAACCTTCATCTTCAGCCCGGTTGTCGTTGCCATAGCGCCGTCTACCAAATCGTCCTTTAGTCACTCGCTTACGAAATTTCCGCGCATAAGCTTCGTTGCGAAGGGCTTTTTCTTTTTTCAGATTGCGGCGTTTAGCCATTGGTACCTCATTAAAGTAGTGAATCAAAGACGCAAAATCCCACTCCCACCATTTAATTCGATGAGAGTGCTATGAAAATAGGTTGAAATAATAAGTTTACTCCATTTATTGCTGAGAACCCATCTGAAAAGTGAGGTTTTAACTAACGTATTATTCTGGTCAATGATGGGTTCCGTTACCGCCAAATCATTCTACGATCGCAAGAATTAAAAATCAAGATCTGTGCACCGATTCCCTAGAAGGGGAATCGTGGGCATTGTTGAATTCGCATTTCTAGGTACTGATCTCTATGAATAAGGTTCGGAAATAAAAAGTGGGAGTGCAGAGAGTTGGAACCTCTGCACTCCCACTTTTAACGTGACGAGGTGTACTAAGGGTTGATCAATAACAATTACAGCAACCTTGGTGCGTAGCGATCGACGGCGCGTTTGCCTCCCCACCTAGCCACAATTTCATCATCATAGCGATCGGCGCATTCCAAGACTTCTGCCAGGGAGCTTTGCAACTCATTGGGATCGCAGGTGGAGCCAACGATCGCATGTTCAAACCGGACATCGCCATCGGTATCGACACCAAACGCCCCAAAACTCATCTCTACATTCCGCTGAAGTAAAAAGCGCATCAAATCGGAATTCATGTCAGCGCCCGTGACAACGTAGGACCACGTTCTCACGATGCTATCTTCCTCGCCCCATGGAAAAACCTCCACCATGGCGACAGCGGAACCTAGAGGCACGACAATCACCGGAATTTCATACTCAGGGACAAATGCTCCTGCGAAATACTCAACCACCCACGGCTTGATTTTTTCGTAACACGCTTTTTGGGGTTTTGTTGCAAATACCATGACCACCTCACTGCAATGGGAATTCTCCCAGATTTTAAGCTATGCCGATTCACCCAAAGCACACCGATCGCTGAATTATCATGACCCACCCTAATCTTGTATAAAGTTGGATTAAATATAAGGTAGTAAAGGGGAGCATCTCACTTTTGCAACCCTCACCCTAAATCCCTCTCCCAGGTGGGGAGAGGGACTTGGATCTTGCTCCCCTTCTCCCCTTTTGGGAGAAGG
>JARCMD010000393.1 GCA_030248885.1 Leptolyngbyaceae cyanobacterium MP9P1.79
CCAGGAAGATTTAGAGCAAGAGCGGCAACGGGCGAATCAGGAACGACAACGGGCCGATCGGTTGGCGGCCCAGTTGCGATCGTTGGGGATTGACCCAGAACAGTTGTAGTGATTAACTGCACTTTGCTCTCCTCAATAAATCTTTATCGCCAGTCGTTCCAGACGTTGTGCGAGGGTTACGGCGATCGATAATAAAAAACTTGGGGACGGGTTTGTGATTCTTCCCTGTTGCAGGTAGTTTATCCTAGGTTTGATAGGTTCATAGACTTACACACTTTTCTAAGGAAGCAAATTCATGACTGCAACTCCCGTTCGCCCCAAGTATGAAGTAAAAGACCTGTCCCTCGCGGCTCAAGGCAGACAGCGAATTGAATGGGCGGGGCGAGAGATGCCAGTCCTAGGGCAAATTCGCGATCGGTTTGCCCAGGAAAAACCCTTTGCAGGCATCCGTCTCGTCGCCTGTTGCCACGTCACCACAGAAACGGCCCATTTGGCGATCGCCCTCAAAGCGGGGGGAGCCGATGCCCTCCTGATTGCCAGCAACCCCCTTTCTACCCAGGATGATGTGGCCGCCAGTCTGGTCGCTGACCACGAGATCCCCGTCTTCGCCTTCAAGGGGGAAGACGACGCTACCTATCATCGCCATGTCCAAGTTGCCCTTGATCATCGTCCCAATGTGATCATCGACGATGGCAGCGATGTTGTCGCCACCTTGATCCAACAGCGTCAACACCAGATCGCTGACCTGATCGGGACGACGGAAGAAACCACAACCGGGATTGTACGCCTGCGGGCCATGTTCCGGGACGGCGTGTTGACTTTTCCAGCGGTAAATGTCAACGATGCAGACACCAAGCACTTTTTCGACAATCGCTACGGCACCGGCCAATCCACCCTGGATGGCATCATCCGCGCCACAAATATTCTGCTGGCTGGTAAAACAGTGGTTGTCGCGGGCTATGGCTGGTGCGGCAAGGGCACGGCTCTACGGGCTAGGGGCATGGGCGCGATCGTCATCGTGACTGAAATTGACCCTGTGCGGGCGATCGAAGCCGTAATGGATGGCTTCCAGGTATTGCCGATGGCTGAAGCCGCGCTCCGGGGCGATATTTTCATTACTGTCACGGGTAACAAGCATGTGATTCGCTCCGAACATTTTGATGTGATGAAGGACGGGGCGATCGTGTGCAACTCTGGCCACTTCGACATTGAAATCGACCTGAAATCCCTCGGTGCTAAGACTACAGGCATTCGCGAAGCCCGGACTTCTACCCAAGAATATCGTCTCCAAAGCGGCAAATCGATCGTTGTCCTGGGTGAAGGACGCTTGATTAACCTTGCTGCGGCTGAAGGTCACCCCAGCGCCGTGATGGATATGAGTTTTGCCAACCAGGCCCTCGCTTGCGAATATTTGGTGAAGAACAAAGGCAAATTGGAGCCAGGCATTCACTCAATTCCTGTCGAAGTGGACAAGGAAATCGCGCGGTTGAAGCTCCAAGCCATGGGTATCACGATCGATACTTTGACTGCTGATCAAATTGAGTACATCAATTCCTGGACTTCCGGCACTTAGTCCCAGGGAAGGTAACTCACGGTGTTTGCGATCGTCCCTCGCGTTGGTTGGGGGCGATCGTAACTTATGGCAGAATAAAAGACATTAGCACCGTAAAAAGCATGAGCGAAGATAGATTAGACCGGATTGAAGCGATCTTAGAATCTACTGCTGTGGGCATTTCTGACCTAAGGGACAGGCAAGAATCCGATCGCGCCGCCGTAGCTGCACTTCGCTCAACTGTTGAAGCATTTGTGAAAACTGTAGAAGTACACAAGTACAATCTTGAAGCTATAGCTCAAGTAAACCAAGAAAGAGACAGCACTACCCCAGTTGAGTTGTATCCAAGAGTGGCGGTGTTCAAACAAACTGTGGCAGTGAGTCAGCGCAATGTTGAAGCTATGTTATGTGAGATTGCAGCTATGAGAACCGAAAGCCAGCGGATTTTGGCCCATATTTTTGGTCCGCAGTGGAATGGGGGATAGCGCACAACAGGGCAGCCTAGCCATCCCCGATCGAGGAGCAGAAAGACCAGGGCAATTGAATCTTGCAGGCAAACGAGTCCTATTTGTCAGCAATGGGCATGGGGAAGACCTGAATGCCAGCTTGGTTTTAAAGGCATTGGTACAAGAATTCCCCGCTGTAAAGGTTGCAGCATTGCCCTTGGTGGGTGAGGGAAACGCCTACCGTCGATTGGATGTGCCGTTGATTACACCGACGCGCAGCTTCCCATCGGGAGGAATTTTTTACAACAATTCGATCGATTTAGTAAAAGATCTGCGCTCTGGCTTACTGGGGCTGGCGCTGCAACAAATCCAAGCAGCCCGATCGCACCGCTACGAGTTCGATTGGGTTTTTGCAGCGGGGGATATTGTACCGCTGGCCATTGCCCGCCTTACAGGGCTACCCTACTCAGCATTCATCGTCTCCACCTCCAGCTATTACGAGGGTCGGTTAAACCTGCCGTTGCTCACAGCACCCCTGTTGCGATCGTCCCGGTGCCAACAACTCTTCACCCGCGATGACTACACTGCTAAGGACTTGCAGCAGCAGGGATTCACCCGCGCCATCTTTGCCGGCTATCCGATCATGGATGTGCTGACCCCCACGGGCAAAGACCTCCAGCGACAGGCAGACCGATCGCTGATTGCCCTGCTCCCCGGTAGCCGCATACCAGAAGCCTGCCAGAACTTCGGCTTACAGTTAGCGCTGTGTGAATTTCTGGCTGAACAAATGCCTGTGCAGATCTGCGCTGCGCTGGTGCCCAGTTTCACCGAGGCAGAGTTACAAGCCGTAGCCTCTCAGCACAACTGGCAGTATCAGGGGCATGGTAGGTTAATGAAGGTCAAAAATAACCAGGAAATTTGGGTGGAGTGCCATTGGGATGCCTTTGCCGACATCTTGCACCAGTGCGATTTGGCGATCGGCATGGCTGGCACTGCTGTCGAGCAAGCTGTGGGTCTGGGTAAGCCCGTGATTCAAATTCCGGGTTCTGGGCCCCAATTCACCTATGCCTTTGCCGAAGCCCAAATGCGCCTGCTGGGAAGTTCTGTCCAAACGATCGGCACTAAAGCTGCCACCCCGGAAATTTTGCAACAGGCGGCCGATCGGGTGATTCAGACGCTCAAAGATCTCCCATACTTGCAAGCCTGTGCTAAAAACGGGCAAGAACGAGTCGGCTTTACGGGCGGTTCTGTGGGTATTGCTCGTCACCTCGTAACTGCCATACGTCAGTTTTCTTAATTAATCTCTACTTATAGGAAGTAACCCTCATGTCTGAGTGGATCAAGCACTGGATCACCACCACCATAAACACCTTAGGAGATCTAGGCCCTGAGAAATACTTTGGCATTGGGTTCTTTATGTTCCTGGAGAATCTATTTCCTCCTATTCCTTCCGAACTGATTATGCCCTTGGCGGGAGTATTAGTTGCCAGGGGGAAAATGACTTTTGCCTACGCTGTTTTGGCGGGTGTTCTGGGCACGATGCTCGGTGCTTTGCCGTGGTACTACGCAGGAAAGCTTTTGGGTGAGCGCCGTTTGAGTCAATGGGCCGATCGCTACGGCAAGTGGCTGGGAATTTCGGGCGAAGATATCGCCAAATCTACGCGCTGGTTCAATAAGCACGGCAATAAAGCAGTGCTATTTTGCCGACTCGTCCCCGGTGTTCGCACCCTCATTTCCATTCCCGCTGGGATTGGAAATATGCCCTTTGTCCCCTTTGCCGTATATTCCACGATCGGCACCACAGCTTGGGTTTTGCTTCTCACCTATGCTGGTTATGTGCTGGGAGACAACTACGAATTAGTTGACAAGTATTTCGATCCCTTATCTAAGATTGTGTTAGCGATTTTGGTCATGGCATTTGTCGTTTGGATTGTGGATAAACAAATGAAACGCCGTCGCACTGGAGGTAAAACAGAGGAGTAAATCAGTAGATTGCCTTCATTAAAGCTGATCACCTTAGGGACTTGCGTGAAAATAAAGTACCAATAAACCGAGTTTCGACTGCGCTCAACTCTCGACGGTTGAGGGTTGAGCGCAGTCG
>JARCMD010000394.1 GCA_030248885.1 Leptolyngbyaceae cyanobacterium MP9P1.79
CGGAATTCAAGGTCCCTCTCCCTAGGGAGAGGGATTTAGGGTGAGGGTGGATCGGGCGGTTAAAAAACTGGGATGCACCCTTTGCCACATTGTTTTTACATCAATCCCTAATCTAGGCTGAGATCGTCAGGTGAGGCTTCAGCTAGCTCGGCAGGAATAATAATAAAAATAGCAATCTTTAAAGGCGATCGTGTCCCAGTCAAGGACAATCTGTGTAATTATTAAGAGCGTTGCTCTTGGCAACACCTAATAGATGGGTCGCTAACTCAATGGTAGAGTACTCGGCTTTTAACCGATTTGTTCCGGGTTCGAGCCCCGGGCGACCCATTTTCAATACCTTCCTGACAAAGGCTTTTGGTTTTAGCTACCCCCACAGGAGCGATCGGTGCCCTTTTCGTCAGGGTTAATTTTTGGCCCCACAGCCGCTCTGCGTGACTTTAGGACTGAACCCTATTTCAGAAAAGTAGGGTGACGATCGCCAACTCCTCCATTAATTAGGCGTTAATTGTGGCAAATCTAGCGTTAATATGACGCTACCTCTCATTGTGGCAAGCGACAAAACCCAGAACAACCTGATCATTCAACGGGTATAACGTATAGAACGTAGTAAGATTTTGACGCGCCAACTATCATTTTTCGGGAATTCAGTGCTTTTGAGAGTCAGGGTTTTTTGGGCAAGTCAAGAGACACATCAAGGTTAATCAATCCCGTTAGTTTTAAGTCATGAGTCGCATTATTGTTGTTACATCTGGCAAGGGAGGGGTGGGGAAAACCACCTGTACAGCCAATTTGGGGATGGCTCTGGCGCAAAAAGGGCGCAAAGTGGCCGTCGTCGATGCCGATTTTGGGTTGCGGAATCTGGATTTGCTGTTAGGGCTGGAAAATCGCATTGTGTATACCGCTGTGGAAGTGTTAGCGGGGCAGTGTCGCTTGGAGCAAGCTTTGGTGAAGGATAAACGGCAGAGTCGATTGGTGTTGTTGCCTGCGGCCCAAAATCGCACCAAGGATGCTGTTACCCCTGACCAGATGAAGAAGATTGTCAACGCTCTGGCCCAGGTTTATGAGTATGTGCTGATCGATAGCCCAGCAGGAATTGAGATGGGTTTTCAGAACTCGATCGCTGGGGCCAGGGAGGCCCTGATTGTCACGACTCCAGAGATTGCGGCGGTGCGAGATGCCGATCGCGTGGTGGGCTTGCTAGAGGCAAACAACATCAAAAAAATTCACCTCATTGTCAATCGCCTCAGACCTGCGATGGTGAAGGCGAATGACATGATGTCGGTGCAGGATGTGCAAGAAATTTTAGCCGTGCCCCTGATTGGGATTGTGCCCGATGATGAACGGGTCATTGTCTCCACGAATCGTGGCGAACCCCTGGTTTTATCCGATAAGCCATCCTTGGCGGGGACTGCCTTTGCCAATGTGGTGCGGCGCTTGGAGGGAGAAACAGTAGAGTTTTTAGACTTGGAGGCAGCAAATAAAGGCTTCTTTTCTCGCCTACGCAAGCTGTTTTCTACTAAAATTGTTTAATTGAATTCACACCCTGCATGATTAGTGAACTGCTAGAACGACTATTTCCGCGCCTGGCTCTAGATAGTAGCCGTCTGGAAGTTAAACGCCGCCTTAAATTGGTTCTGGCCCACGATCGTGCGGATCTGACTCCTGACATGATCGATCGGATGCGGCGCGAAATTTTGGAAGTTGTCTCCCGCTACGTCGAAATTGACACGGAAGAACTGGAATTTGCCCTGGAAAGCAACCAACGCGCTACGGCTCTCGTGGCTAATCTACCGATTCGGCGCATCAAAGAAATGCCTGATGACCTGCCTAACCAGCCTGAAGCCACTCCCATCCTCGACGGACAACTCGAAATCTTCCCTGAACCTGATTTGACATTGAATGACCCAGAATTAACTTCTTTCGAAGATAGTTCTCTGTCTAGTCGTGCTAGCTCAGCAACCTTAGAGTAGTTCGACGGGTGGGAAGCGTAACCAGTGTTTTTTGGACTTTGGCACTGCGATCAATAGGCTGAGGGTATCAGTCATGACACTGACAATCTCTTCAGGTTTGAGTGGTACAAACTCTTGAATAAATGCTTGATAGTAGTACAGGCTATAGCCCCTAGACTGGAAAAATTGACCGACTGCCATGCTGTTTCCTGGCGGATTTCCTTCGGTCACTTCACATAAAACGATCGGCGAAAACTCACTTAATAATCGCTCACCACCCATTAACACCGTCAATTCATGGGACTCTACATCGATCTTCACGAAGTCTACCCGCTGCAAGGAGTCTCGTTCAATTAAGCTGTCTAAGCTGAGACAGTTCACCACAGAGCAGTTGCGTGAAGCGAGTGTTGTGGTAGTTTCATCAGAAACCACCTGAGTTAATTCGCTAGCATTCGAGAGAAGTAAATTAACCGTTCCCTCTCGATCGCTGGCAGCGGCTTGATAAACTTTCACCTGAGTGAATTGGTTGACCCGGCAGGTTTCCTGTAAGCACTCTACACAAATTGGGTTAGGTTCAATGGCAATCACCTTTCCCGCTGTCCCAACTCGTTGGGCGGCGCTAAAAGCATAAATGCCCGCATTGGCACCCACATCAATAATTGTCATACCGGGTTGCACCCACTGTCGCCACAACTCGATCTCTTTTTCAAACCAATCCCCAAAGGCAATTAAGGTACTGGTGACAATGCTATGAAAGGTGCCTTCAACGGCTAATAAAAACTGATCGTCGAAGGGCACGTAAGTAAATGGACTGGCGAACTCTAATGCAGTCCATTTCCATCCCAGGGCATTTGGCTCAGCTTGATGAAGTTCTTGGGCAATTTTTAACCAGAAGTGAGCTGTTCTGGATTTGCCAACCCCCCGATAGCCCAAGTAAAGGGACTGGAGCGCCCTATCCCAATTAGGAGCCAAATGGCTAGCTTGGTGTAAGTACATTAATCCTTCTACCCGATCGCTAAGCAGGCTGCCCACACCGAGTTGGTGGACAATTTCGGCCGAGTTGGGTCGTAGTTGGGTTGCTAGGTGTAGCAAACCTAGACCGGTTGATCGGTAGAAAATCCGCGATCGGCACAGCGCTTCAACTAATAACAACTGAGATTGGAGGTAGAGATCTTCAGCCTTGAATAGCTGCTCCAGTAGGTCGCTACAGTCTTGTTGTCCATAATAGGAGGTCGGCAAATAGACTAACCCAACGACACCAACTCTATCCATCTCATAGATCGGGTAGAGAATATTTGCCAAGGTATTGTAAGCTGCCTTTATGACCCTAACCCGCTCTCCTATCATGCCGTCCATCAGGGCAAGGTGGGCATCACAAAGCGGATGAACGTCTTTAGCATTGGCAAACGCTTCTGAAGCCAGTTGGAAGTAAGCTGCACGAAGGGTTAAGTCCTTGGTCTGTTCGGACTCAATCAACGCCATGACCCCACAGTTATTCCAGTCCAGGGCGCAGTCTGGCTCGTCTAAATTCGTCCTTTCCAGAATGCTGATAATTCGCGATCGGGCTGCCTCTTCCAAGGTAGGACAAAGGGTTTGGGCATAGTGCCAGTAGCGATCGATCGCCTGCACGTTTTCCATAAGTTCAGTGGAAGGATTTTTCAAGGTTGTTGCCTTCTCACGGTACGCTAAGACACCCAATTTTGGCGGGATCACCCTGAGAAATTGCCCCTAGATCATCCCCATTCATCACGAATGGAACCTGTATTGGATTTCAATCCTTCAGCCGGAGAACTTTCGTTTATAGCTGCAAATAATCTAAAAGACTCTGGCGCATGACTTCGATCGGGGCGGGGTGCTGGAGCCAGAGTTGCAAGGCGGCTCCTCCCTGGTGGATGAGCATTTCTAGTCCATCAAGTGCCGCTGCTCCCTGGGCTTGGGCTTGGTGTAGCAATTGGGTAGGGCGGGGAGTATAAATCAAGTCGTAGACTGTGATGCGGGCAGACAGGAGGGCAACTAGGGTGGCATCTAAAGGCGAGGCGCGATCGTGGGGATGCATCCCGATCGGGGTCGTGTTGACGAGCAAATCGGCTTGGGGCAGCAGATGGGGCAAGGCTTCCCAGGTGTGGATGAAGGGCACCGGGACACAGGTCGATTCAGTTTGCCCGGAATCGTTGCCTGGGAGCCAACTGGACTGGAAGGCATGTAGTTTTTGGCGATCGCGCCCCACGACATGAATGTTGGCAAACCCTAGGTGCTGGCACCCCACAACCACTGCCCGCGCCGCGCCGCCATTGCCTAAAACGACAGCAGTTGCTTGGCTCCAGTCCCGTTCTCCTGCCTTCAGCGGAGCCACGAACCCTGCCACATCAGTATTCGTGCCTGCCCAATGGTGCCCTGTCCACCACACAGTATTAACGGCTCCCACGGCATGGGCAATGGCTGAGACCTCAGTGAGCAAGGGCAAAATGGCTTGCTTGTGGGGAATGGTGACGTTGAATCCCTGAAGGTCGATCGCCCTGAAGCCCTCGATCGCTTGGGACAAGTTCTCTGGTTTCACAGGCAAGGGTAAGTAGACGTAATCCATACCCAGGTGTCCGATCGCGCTGTTATGCATCACCGGGGACAGGGAATGGGCGATCGGGTAACCAATGACTCCTAAAAGTTTTGTTGTACCGGTAATCATAGATAGACTTGCTATGCAACATCCTGTTTAGAATTGCATGGACTCGTAATGGGGGCATTGGCTACAGGGACCTAGGGGATTGACAGCGCAGCGGATGTAACCCGATCGGGCATTATAGCGGCAGGTGATGTCACCGATTTGATAGCCTAGCCCTTCAATATAGCGGCGATCGGACGGAAAGCGGCTTCCGATTACCAAGGCAGCTCTGTCAATCCTGGCACTCATTGCGGCTCTCAGCCTTGCCTGAGTTCGCGCCTCCGCCCGTCGCATCACCCATAATGAGAGGAGCGGTGGACACAACCCCAGGCTTAAAATCAACACTACGTCCAACACAAAATTTACGGCTCGAAATAATAGGTGAATATGTCTAGGGTGGCTCGAAATAGTATCCTGATAGGGCTATTGATCTTGGGTTAGGTAAGATTCAGCATCTGACGCTAAGCAACAAGATATCAATTTCCCTGGGGGAAAAGCCTGTGTTCTGCTTTAATTATTCTGCTTCGCCAATGAATTTCAAACGCTATCTAACTCACAATTTCTTTTAGGCTTTGCTCTGTCCATGTGACTTAGTCTACTGAACCCCCTCACTTTTACGCGTTCGTTACTGTATAAACTCTCGCACAAATATATGTCAGAAAAGCTTTGGTTGATGCCGCTAGTTGAAACGATGAATTGGCTAGCCGTAACACCTACCGTTGAAACGATACCAGAAAAGGTTTGGTTCACCCCGTTCGTGTGGATGGATTATTGGTTGGCGATCGTGTTCACCATGATCGTGCCGCTGGTTATATTAATTTGGGCTTTCATGAAGAAAAACCAATCCATTTTGCGGCTCCTGATCATTTACTGGCGAGTTGCCAGTCTGCTAGGGATCACAATCTATCTGTTCATTGGCAATGTGCAATTGGGATTTTTGTCAGGACTACTAGCCCGCATTCTCATTGTGGTGGGACTGTGGTTTTGGGTTGACCTCAACGAAGATATCGCTGATCAGCCGCCTAAACCCTTGCACCTAGCACTCACAGCTTGGCGTTGGGCAATGACGGTTTACATGGGACTAGGCACAATCGCCACCCTACCCTTCCTCAGTTGCGCCTTTTCCAAAGCCACCTTTGACAGCGAATTCTGTCGTGTTTGGGTTGACCCACCACTGTTGTTCAAAAGCCTGATTCATCCCAAAGGTGATGCGACACTTTTGGGCTTTTGGGGATTTTTGGCGTTGTTAATCTACGTAATTTACCTGAGCTACTACCTGCTTGTGCGGCTGAGTAAAGAAGGACGCATGGCGATCGAGGAATAGCCCAAGAGAAATAGTCCCAAGAGAAATAGCCCCAAGAGAAATAGTCCCAAGAGAAATAGCCCCATATGAAACGCCGCCAACTCAAGCTATTTATCCTTGCGGGTCTTGTGACTGCTTGCCTGCTGGCATTACTCGTGTGGTCAAGTCCGGCGGCACCCATCCCAGGGACGACACCCGAAAAAGTCACCCTCAAGCTACTTATGGTTTCCCCAGAGGTGCCCCAGTGGAAATCCCTGGCTCAGGCATTGGAGGCGGCAAACCCAGACCTGCACCTAGAGTTGGTGGAAGGGCCAGCAGACCCCAACGGCTTGGAAGACCTCTATACCGCTGCCTTTTTGTTGGGAAATTCTCCCTACGATTTGGTGTACATGGATGTGACTTGGGCCCCCAAATTTGCGGCGGCGGGCTGGTTGAGGGAGGTGGGCGATCGGCTCTCACCCCAAGAAGTGGCAGAGTTTCTTCCTGGCAACCTCAATGGCGGCCGCTACCAAGGCAAGCTCTATCGCATTCCCTTTCGCAGCGATGTGGGAGTTCTCTACTATCGCAAAGATTTACTAGACCAGGCAGGGTATAAACCCCCAGAAACCTTTGCAGAGTTACTGACCATTTCCCAGGCATTGCAGCAGCAGCGTAAGGCAACCTGGGGTTACCTGTGGCAAGGACGGCAATACGAAGGCTCAGCGGCCATGTTTGTAGAGGTGCTGCAAGGGTTTGGCGGTTTTTGGATTGATCCTGATACCCGTGCTGTGGGACTCGACCAGCCCCAGGCCATTCAAGCGGTGGAATTTTTACGGGGGACGATCGCCCAAGGCATCTCTCCCCCTGGTGTTGTTACCTATCGAGAAGAGGAAACCCGCCGTGCCTTCCAGGGTGGGGAGGCTGTGTTTCTGCGTAATTGGCCCTATGTATGGACATTAGCCAACGCTAAGGACTCCGCTGTGCGGGGCAACATTGGCATCACATCCATGGTTCATGCTCCTGGTTACGCAGGTGGTGGGTGCCAAGGCGGGTGGGGTCTGGGGATTTCCAGCACAACCAAACATCCAGAGGCAGCTTGGAGAGCAGTTCAGTTTCTCACCAGTGCAGAGTCGCAACAACAGTTCAGCTTGGAACGGGGATATTTGCCAGCCCGTCGCACTGTGTTCACCGATCGCCAAATTGTCCAAAAATATCCCTATTTTCCCGACCTCCTGAAACTCGCAGAGCGCCCGGTGCTACGTCCTCCAGCAGCCCAATATGCCCAAGCCTCAGATATTTTGCAGCGCTATCTCAGTGCTACACTCACCGGACGCATGACTCCTCAACAAGCGATGACGGCCGCTGCTAACGAAACTCGCCGATTGCTGGGATGAATGATGAGAGGCAACTCAACTGAAAGTCTCGGCTTCGATCCGTCATCAGGGTGTCACAGTCATTAAGACTTCTAATTTTAGGATGGTCACCAATTTAGGAGATTTCCGAGAAAGATATTACCCCTGTAGGGGCGTTCGCGTAGCGTGTGCTTTGCACTTAGCATCCGGCAGACAGAGCCTTGAATCGACCAGAAGGTCATTGCCCGGATGCTTCGC
>JARCMD010000395.1 GCA_030248885.1 Leptolyngbyaceae cyanobacterium MP9P1.79
CTTATTACGACACAAACCTGAAAAGGGTAAGCAGTTAATGTCTTTAAATAAGCGTGATGATTTTTTGGTAGGTCTTTTTGTCTAGGATTGCCTATTGGTTAAAAGACTCAAAGGCAGAGGCTTCAAAGCTAATCCGCCGACTCATTCCAACTCCTCAAGGTTAACCGCAATGAGGTTAGTCCCGTTTTCGGCGTTTTCTATGGCTCCAAGCAATCGTCTTTGATTCGCCTCCGATCGCGAGAGGTAAGCGGTTTCATCAACATCGTAAACAACGATCGCAATCTCTTTGTCTTGAAAGAGAGCCTTAAGCGATTCTAGACAATGATGATCTAGATCCTTTGCGTTGAGGCGATATGAGGTATGCATAGTCGTCGAACCGCGAGACGTAATTTCATTCGTTATAGGTTGCCAGTTTTGTGGTCTACGCTGCTTCCAGCGATCGCCCTTCAAACAACCGATTGCGATCGCCCCTTTCACCCAGACCCACGATTGTGAAACGTCTGCAAAGCAGAATCGCCCTCAGTAGCCATCGCCCGATCGCCTGTTGCCAAGCAAGATTTCCGCGATCGCACGACAAAAACGACGATCGCGGTTGAGATGGTGCGTTCTCGTCAAGACTTGCGATTTAAGATGAAGCATTGTTTAGAGGAATGCATATTGCCAAAGGGGCGACTATGAGCAATTGCGAAAGCTTAGCCGATGGCAAGACAATTCGCTCTAGGGGTGTTCGACTCGACAGCAATCTTTCACGTATCTGCCTGCGGGTAGCGTGCTTTCTGCCCAGCAACAACTCCCTAACATCGCTAGATAAACTTTAAACCACTTCCCTCACCTATAGCCATAGCCAGCTAACGATTGCAATCAGCGGATGCAGATCACTTTTGCATCATCCCCAAGTCTGGATACAGTCCGCTGCGTTGCACTTGTTATACGGCGATCGCTGAGCGACTTTTTTTAGTGATCGTCGCCAGCATACATCCACATTGGCTCTGTTTTCCCAGCCCTCGTGAATCCACATTTCTCATAAAAGGCGATCGCTTCGCTGTCAGCCACAAGCATATGCATATGCATTCCCTCATATCGCTTCTTCAAAATCTCCATGATTCTTTTGCCAATACCTTGACCTTGATAATCTGGGCTAACTAAAAGATGTGGATAATAGACAACTAGAAAGCCATCCGAGATTGCATTACCAATCCCGATCAGAATTTCGCCATCCCATGCCGAGACAAGTGCGTGGGATTTGAGTAATGCTTGATGCAAAACTCGAGGGTTTTTAGCCGAGGACCAAAGATTAGACTCGTAGATTGGAAGAATTTGCTCAATTGCAATATCTCGTCTCTCAGAAAAAGTAATCATTCTCTACTGTGATTGCCCTACAACTTCGTAATGGATGACTCTGGGTTCAAATTCAAGCAAAAAGTCCTGGTCTTCTGCATAATATTTCGCAACCCCTACATCTTGACCAGCAAAGTCTTGAATCACATCCATATTCTCCCAAAATGAGAGCGTAATAAAGTGCGTGATATCACCTTCAGGCTGTTCAAGGATGTAAACACTGACGGTGCCCTTAACAGATTGATAGTCTGGAATTGCCCGTATGTTCAAAAACTCTCTGTATGCTTTGGCTTTAGAGGTAGGTACTCTGCCATGCCACATTCTTGAAATCATCTTACATTCTTCTGGCGTTAGATGAGATTATGCTAAATCAGTTTTACCACATGTATCGAAAACTGAATGACCAACAAGCCTTCTTTGAGTACTCCATCATCGAGCATCGTAGCTGTATAACGATTGAGATGAGCCGCCGCAGATAACCTAGAACACCCAGTAAATAACCTCTCGGCGGTCGGCTCCATCGATTTGTGTACGCCCAGCATGGGCGTGAACTAATGGGGTGAAAGTCCCCTGGAGGAGAACCAGCGTCCAAATGCTCGAAACTCTTGGAGCCGAGTGACGTATCACTCCTAGCTTAAGGCAAGGGCGCTTCCGTGAGGAAGGGGCTGAAGGAAGCCAGCGGCAAACCGACGAGCCGACGAACAGAAATGTCATAGAAGGCTAAGACCCCTGGGTGAGCTGGCACAATACACCGAAACCTGTGGTTCAAGGGGCACAGTAAATGACGCGGTTGCGGCGGGACCGTTCACGGTCTTATCTGGGGAGATCTGTACGGTTGCGGTCGAGGTGGCAACGGGAGTCTGACTGCGGTCTCGCGGGAAACGGCGAGGGAGCCACAGAACCCTAAAGTCAGCGCGACAGCGCAGTTGAAGGTAACTTCAAGTGTTCTCCGTACAGAAGTCAGCCGAAGCCATAGTAGTCCCATTGGGATGAAGGGCTGAACATGAACGAACTAAGGAGGAGCGATGAACAACTCAGACTCATCGCTGAACCCGGACGGGGGAGATGGCGTTTGGCGTGCTGACAGAGAGCCAGCCTTAGACAACTTGATGGCGCGAATCTTAGCGCGCGACAATGTTCAAACAGCCTGGAAACGGGTGAAGTCAAATAACGGTGCGCCCGGCAGTGACGGGATGACTATAGACGACTTTCCCGCCGATGCCCGCGAACATTGGCAAGAGATTCGCCAATCCTTACTTGATGGCAGCTACCAACCGCGCCCCGTGCGACGGGTGGTGATTCCCAAGCTGCGAGGCAAGGGCGAGCGCAAGTTGGGAGTGCCAACGATATGTTCATATTGCACCTCTTTCAATGAGTCTTTGGAATATCTGAGCTAGCTGCTGATTAACAGCAACGGTCAACAATGAGATCGCATCAATGGACAGGAGTAAATCAAAATAATTTTCAAAGCCCCTGTTCACTCCTCATTGAGAGGGACACGGCGAATCTTTTGTCGCAAAGATTGTAAAACTTCAGGCGTGACTGGGTGCCACCAAGGTCCATGCGGAGTCTCTCGGATAGCAGGCACAAGCCCCTTTTCTCGCCAATAATGAATGGTGTGAATCCCTACTCCCAATTTTTGAGCAAGGGCACTGGTGGAATAACATCCATCTTCTCGAATGCCTAAGTGAAAGGCAACGCGATTATCACTTTCTGGTTTGGGAATTTTGAACTTCAGCCGAATCCAGGATGCAGATGACGCTGTAAATAAACGTCCTGTTGCACTGGTTAAG
This sequence comes from Leptolyngbyaceae cyanobacterium MP9P1.79, assembly GCA_030248885.1. Lineage (GTDB taxonomy): Bacteria > Cyanobacteriota > Cyanobacteriia > JARCMD01 > JARCMD01 > JARCMD01. The sequence goes on from JARCMD010000395.1 coordinate 3,132, forward strand.
CCTCTTTCATTCAGGGCATGTGCAATTTCAGTGTCAGTGCGTCCATAAGCTAACTCACGAACTACTTGAACGACAGCTCCAGGCGTGCCTAAGCGTTGTTGAATGGTCAGACGTTTAGCTGTAGTTTCAGTTGTACTGCCTGTATGCCAAAGCAATTGAATTTTTGTCTGCCGTTCTGGTTCATCAAGCGGTGTCAATGCCATTTGTTTAACTAATAATCCCAACAGCTCTTTTCGTTCTTGCACTGTGGTTGTCGGTGCCTGCCAAATTGGCGGCAAATCTTCAGCAAGTTGCAGAATTTGCTGACGTTGCATATCCGATAGTTCTAATCGTTGGACTCGTCGCGCTTGAATGTAAGCTTGGTCTAATTCGGCAAGCTGTTGTAACTTCTCATTCCAACGTTTTTCTAACGTTCGAGCCACTAAACGATTTTCTGGTTCCACTGCATCAAATTGACGCTCAGCTCGTTCGGCTTCATAGCGTGCTCGCTCCAGACGCAGTTGCCACTGTCGATGCTGTTGTTGAGTAATTTGTTCTAACTCCTCCAGTACCGCTAGAGACAAATTCAGTTGACTGGTGGTGACAGCTTCTAACACATGTTCAGTGACAGCCGCTTCAATGGCGGCTCCGGCTACACTCCAACAGATTCCACTATCGCCATCCTTTTGCCGGCGTTGGTCGCATTGGTAGGTGACCCGTTTGCCGCCATTGCCATGGTAGCGCGGACTCATCCGTCGTCCACACTTGCCACAAATAATTAATCCTTGCAAAAGAGCACTGCCCTCACGAGCACTGCCCTGCCGCCCCTCTGGACTCAGGGCAACATTGTTGCGTTGCAATTGAGCTTCGTTGTCCAAAAATTGCTCCCAACTAATGTAAGCTGGATGCGTATTATGAATCACAACCCGCCACTGGTCACGGGGCAGTTGTTGTGTTCTCACACGAGTCACTTGCCCTGCTTCAATCATA
>JARCMD010000004.1 GCA_030248885.1 Leptolyngbyaceae cyanobacterium MP9P1.79
AGGCTAGCGACTGCTTGCTCACCCTCCGGATTTGGCATGTCTAAACTTGGGTTGCGATCGCGCCTGTTTTTCTCCCACGTCATCGTCATGATTGTGGGATTGGTCACCATTACGGTGATTGGGAAGTTCTCGTCACCCCGGTTTTTCGTGGTGTACTTAGATCACATTGAAGGCAATGTCCTCAGCATTCGGACGCTCAGAACCGAACTCATGAGAGGCTTCGAGTTAGCCTGGACGCGGGGAGCGCTGTGGTCCTTGGTGATGGGTGCCACAGCCGCAGGTGCCCTCAGCTACCTGGTCTCCAAACGCATTGTGCAGCCGCTAATTCAAATGGAAGAAATTACCAAAAAGTTTGCCTCAGGCGAGCTAGACGAACGCGTACCCGACAATGAAATTCCTGAGCTAAACCAGCTGGCCTCTAGCTTCAACCGGATGGCTGCCGACCTCAAAGGAGTAGAGCAGCGCCGCCGCGAGCTGGTCAGCGACCTGACTCACGAACTCCGCACCCCCCTTACGGTATTGGAAGGGTACCTAGAAGGCTTAGCCGATGGCACGATTGAATCGTCGCCTGCGGTGTACGAGCTGTTGAGCAAAGAAGCCAGCCGCATGCGGCGACTAGTCAACGATTTGCAAGAACTTTCCAAAATCGAAGCGGGCTATCTGCCGATCGATGCTCAGCAGGTCGATCTGTATCCGCTGTTAAATTCTGTTGTGCAGCGCTTTTCAGATCAGCTCTTGACCCAAGACAATCCCCATATTTATCTCGACTACCCGCCCGAAACCCCGCTAGTGCTGGCAGATCCGGGGCGCGTAGAGCAAATTTTAGTCAACCTGCTCAGCAATGCCCTGCGCTACACCACAGTTGGCAGTATTACCGTGCATGTATGGCATAGCGAAACCCAGGTGTGGATTGCTGTGATCGACACTGGGCAAGGGATTTCGCCCAACGACTTGCCGCACGTCTTCGATCGATTTTGGCGCGCCGATCGCTCGCGCAATCGCCACTCGGGCGGCACCGGCATTGGGCTAGCCATCTCTCGCCGCTTAGTTGAACTTCAAGGGGGCACTATTGACGTCGATAGTGAACTAGGTATAGGGAGCGTGTTCAAATTTTCTCTCCCTCTAGCTCATATGGGGTAAGCCGGGTAGGTAAATTCACCCGACTCGGCTTCAGGCTATTTTCCAGAATTGGGCAGCAGTGGACGCATCACCATAAATCCGGCTCCAAATGCCGTTAGGATGATGGCCAGCACTGTAAACCATAGCCATAGACCGCTCAAATCGCGGGGAGAGTTGGCCGGATTCCGCAAAGATTGCATGGGATCAGATTGTTCGGTGAACAATTGAGGGAGCGGCTCATTTGATTCCATGGTAGGAAAGTTGGGGACAGACACTTTGACGAGTGAGGAGTTGGCGGATGGATCTGGCGATCGCCCCGGTTGCTTCAAGCGTGCACTCGCCGGACGGATTTGGTCTGCAATGGCTTCCGCGTTAGCGCGGGCGGCGATTGAAGGAGCACCCCAGGTAGGCTGAGGCGATTCAACAATGTGCTGTAGATTAGTCATCGAACCCGATAGGCGTTCGATTTCTTGACGAAATTGTTGATTCTGACGGGTTAGCTGCTGATTTTGAGCATTGAGAGAATCTAACATCGCCTTACTGGCCTGCAATTCTGCCGACAACTCTCGATACACTGAAAGCGGCACCGTCGGGGAATAGCTGCCCCCATTAGAACCCTGGCTTGAATTCCCCGAATTTTGTGTAGAAGGTTCAGGGTTAGAATTTGATTTCATCAGTCTCGTGTTTTCTAAAATTGAGGTTGGAAGCTGCCTACAAATATATGCTTAAAAACAGCTGAACTCGTCAGAATTTAAATCTGAGTCATCAAAATTTTGCCAAATCCCTCTGCACCATGAAACTTGCCCTCCTTCCTAAGCTCTGCTGGCTTAACGTCTACTGGCGAAAACTGCTGCCTATTTTACTAGTGAGCCTCACCGTTTTACTGAGCAGTTGCAACCTAGCCCAGTTTCAAAGCCAAGGAACCCAGCTGACCCAGTTGGTAGAAGCTGAGATCAGCGATCCCAAAACCTTCAACAGCCCCATGAGTAATGAGGCTAACCCCGTATTTGGCTTGATTCTGGAGGGGCTAGTTTCAACCAATGGAATCACAGGCGGATTGGAACCGGCATTAGCGGAATCCTGGGATATTTCTGACGACCAGCAGCGGATTACCTTTACGCTGCGAGAGGGTTTGCAGTGGTCTGACGGGCAACCGTTAACGGTGGATGACGTGGTGTTCAGCTTCAACGATATTTACTTCAACCCCGAAATTCCCAGTGGCGAGAGTGACATCTTGCGGGTCGGCAAAGATGGCATTTTCCCCAGCGTCGTCAAGCTTGATGAACGGCGGGTAGAGTTTCGCTCTCCCGAACCCTTTGCCCCTCTGTTGCGCTACGCCGGAGGCATCCCTCTGCTCCCCAAACATGCGCTAGCCGACGATGTCTTTTCCACGGGTGAAGATGGCAAACTCCGCTTTTTATCCGCTTGGGGCACCGATACACCGCCTCAAGAAATTATCGGCAGCGGCCCATTTCGGCTGTTGAGCTATCAGCCCGCTGAGCGCGTTGTGTTAGAAAAAAACCCGTATTACTGGCGCAAAGATGCCCAAGGGAATGGCTTGCCCTATATTGAGCGATTTGTGATTCAAATCGTCGATTCGGTAGATACCGAACTGATGCAGTTTCGGTCTGGTGGCTTGGATATCTTGGGAGTTCCCGCTAACTACTTCATGCTAATTAAGCGAGAAGAAAAACGAGGGGACTTTACCATTTATAACGGTGGTTCCACCCTTAGCAATTCATTTCTCACCTTTAACCTCAACCAAGGTAAACGCCAGGGCAAGCCACTGGTTGACCCCATCAAATCTCGCTGGTTCAACACCCTAGAGTTTAGGCGGGCAATGGCATTGGCGATCGATCGCCAGACGATGATTACTAACATTTATCAGGGCATTGGGGAGCCGCAAAATTCACCCATTTATCGCCAAAGCCCTTATTATTTATCGCCTCAAGCAGGGCTACCCGTTTATAGCTACGATCCTAAAGCCGCCAAGGCTCTATTGTTGGAGGCGGGCTTCAAATATAGCGAATCCCAACAGCTGGTGGATGCTGACGGTAACCCGGTACGTTTTACATTGATTACCAATGCGGGCAACAAAACTCGTGAGGCCATGGGAGCGCAGATCAAACAAGATCTAGCCAATATTGGAATTACGGTAGACTTTCAGCCCGTTGCCTTCAACACATTGGTGGCTAAACTGTCAGATACGCTGGATTGGGAAGCGCATATTTTGGGCTTTAGTGGCGGTGGGGTAGAACCCGATAGTGCTCGCAACATCTGGTCGGTCAACGGCACGCTCCATGCCTTTAACCAAGGGGCACAGCCCGGTCAAGATAGCTTGGAAGGCCGCATTGTGTCTGATTGGGAAGAAAAAATTAGCCAGCTTTACATTGCAGGCAGCCAGGAATTAGACGAGAACAAGCGTAAAGCCATCTATGCCGAAACCCAAAAACTTACCCAAGAATATGTACCGTTTATCTATTTAGTGAATCCCTTGGCTTTGTCTGCGGTGCGTAATCACATTGAGGGGATTAAGTTCTCGGCATTGGGCGGGTCACTTTGGAATATCTACGAACTAAAAATTGGGGAGCGATAATAGGTTCTAGGGAGCTACACGCTTTGCAGAATGGCACTTTCAGTAACACAGCCTAGCTACTGGCGATCGCCAATTACCCTACCTAGATAGATAAAGCGCGATCGCTTCATCGTAGCTTGATATAAAAAGCACTAAATTCATGAAGGGTGTCAGGAATTGACGATAGAAATAATGTAGACAGTTTCAGAGCTAACGTTCAGAGCTAACGTCTCCACCTGTTCAGAGTGATTAGTCTAGAAATTCTTTCTGGTGTCGCGGTATGCGGCTCGGACTGTGATGGGTGCCTCTCTACGCGCTAGTTTCCCCTCTCAGAGATTGGACATGGCATTGAACGCCAATGTCTCACCTCATCAAAAGTTCTTCTATCAAGAATGAACCTTTAAACCATGAAGGCTGGAACCTGAATATTCTTCCAGAGTCGTGACCACTTAGTCCTGAATAGCGGGAACACTAGCAGTAAGCATTAGTAGAACAGCCCCCTTGTTATCTGGAGCAACTGAGACGATTACTATGCCAGCAAAACCCTTCTTCGCTGACGCCGAGTACAACGAATCCTCCAATGGCTTCGACTTCCAACCGGATAGCGCCACCATGAATGAACCTGACCTAGAAACGCAGCTGACTGAAGACATGGTGAGCTTAGATATGGAGTTTGCCAATCCTGCGAGTTTAGGTAAGGGAGCAGGTCGGCGCACCACGGATTTGGTGCGCCTGTACCTGCAAGAGATTGGTCGCGTTCGGCTGTTAGGGCGTGATGAAGAAGTTTCAGAAGCCCAAAAAGTTCAGCGCTACATGGGGGTGCTAGAGCTTTGCAATGTGGCCGCTGAAAAGGGCGACGAACTATTACAGCGTTATGTCCAATTAGTTGAAGTGCACGATCGTCTCACCTCAAACTTGGGGCGTCGTCCTTCTCTAGAGCGGTGGTCTGTGGCCGCCAGCATTTCTGTAGCCGACCTCAAACCTACCTTGGCAGAAGGCAAACGTCGCTGGGCAGAGCTAGCCGATAAGCCCGTTGAAGACCTAGAGCGCCTACAGGTGGAAGGGGTCGCTGCCAAAGATCACATGATCAAAGCCAACTTGCGATTGGTGGTATCGGTTGCCAAAAAATATCAAAACCGGGGTCTAGAACTGCTGGACTTGATCCAAGAGGGAACGCTGGGTTTGGAGCGGGCAGTCGAAAAGTTTGATCCCACAAAGGGCTATCGCTTCAGTACCTATGCCTACTGGTGGATTCGCCAGGGCATCACTCGGGCGATCGCGACCCAAAGCCGAATTATTCGCCTCCCTGTCCACATCACCGAAAAGCTGAACAAAATCAAGAAGGCACAGCGTAAAGTCTCACAAGAGAAGGGACGCACCGCCACTATCGAAGATATTGCCGCCGAGCTAGACATGACCGCCATCCAGGTGCGGGAAGTGTTACAGCGAGTTCCCCGTGCTGTTTCCCTAGAAACCAAGGTTGGGAAAGATCGCGATACTGAATTGGGCGATTTGCTAGAAACAGAAGGCGCTTCTCCCGAAGAAAC
>JARCMD010000058.1 GCA_030248885.1 Leptolyngbyaceae cyanobacterium MP9P1.79
CTCTACCTGACCAACATTCACCGCCTCTACGAAAAACGCAAACAGAAAGCCGAAGACCAAGGCTATGCCTGGATGGGACCAGTGGTTTCCAAATCCAAAGCGCTGGATACTGGGGCAGCGTTGCGCGATCGCATCACCACCCATCGCCGCGTCATGGTTCTCAACGATGAAGCCCACCACGTCTGGGATGCGGGTTCAGCCTGGAATGAGGCAATTTCCACCCTCCACGAAACCATTCTGGCAAAAAGCGGCTGCAAACTCGTCGCCCAGCTCGACTTTTCCGCCACCCCCAAAGACAACAAAGGACTCCTGTTTAAGCATATTGTTTGCGATACACCCCTAGGGGAAGCCGTCGATGCGGGAATTGTCAAAACGCCGCTGATTGGACAAGCCAGCCGCAAGCTGGTGGAACAAGCCGACGACAACGCCGCCTACCGCTGGGAACAACATTTGCTTTTGGGCTACGAACGCTGGAAAGCCAGCCGAGATGAATGGCAAGCCAGCGGCAAGAAACCCCTGCTATTCATCATGTGCGACGACACCGATGCCGCCGACCAAATTACCCAACGCTTCAACACCGATCCGTTATTTGAGCAACTCAACGGCAAAACCATTAACTTGCACACCAACCTCAAAGGCAAGCTGAAAAAAGTCGGCAAAGGCAATAACGCCCGCTACGAATTTGTCGAAGACGAAAAAGCGATCAGCGACGATGACCTGAAGGCGCTGCGTAAACTCAGCCGTGAACTGGATAGCAACACCAGTCCCTATTTCTGTATAGTCTCAGTGCTAATGCTGCGCGAAGGATGGGATGTCAAAAACGTGACGACGATCGTCCCGCTCCGTCCCTACAGTTCCAAAGCCAACATTCTGCCCGAACAAACCCTGGGACGCGGCTTGCGGCGTATGACCCCAGCCGGACAAGCCAATGAATTGGTAACCGTGATCGAACATCCCGCCTTTGCCAGCCTCTATCAGCAGGAACTCGCCCAAGAAGGCTTACCCTTGGAAATTGTGGATCTCGATCGCGTCCCCGCCACCACCATTTCCATCTTTCCCGATGAAGCCCACAAAGACGTAAACCATCTGAACATCCAGATTCCCACGCTCTCCGCAGGCTATCGCATCGTCCCCAAATTAGCAGGCTTGACAATTCAAGATATCAAAAAAGCCTTCAAACTCTACAAGCCACTGCCTCTGGGCAAACAGGGCAATAGCGAAATCCAGTACGAAGGACGACACCTATTCACCGGCGAAGTGATCGAAAAACTCCAACTCAACTTGCCGCTTCTGGCATCTGGCATTGGTGCGGTTTCTTACTACGTCAAGCAACTCGAAACGATTTGCAAACTGCGGGGATTGCATTCCATCCTTGCCCCGCTAATTCAGACCTTTTTAGAAACAATATTGTTTGAGCCAAAAACTAACCTGTTCGATCCTGCATTAGTCGGTCGTCTCGCCGATTCCGACGTAGGCGAACATCTTCGAGCAGTCTTTGTGCCCCTCATCCGCAGTCGCACCACCACCACCGAATCACGCTTGGCAGCAGAAGCCCCAAAATCTCTCAACAGATGGAAACCATATCAAGTTACTCTTAGTGACCACCGTCCAGCTCTAGAAGCCACAAAAACGCTGTTTAATCTCGTCACCTGCAATAGACAATTAGAAGTTGCGGTTGCCAAGTTTTGCGATCGCGCTCCTGATGTCGTCGCCTTTGCCAAAAATGCTGGATCACAGTGTTTACGGGTAGATTACTTGGCCCAGGGCGATCGCCTTGCCTTCTACACCCCTGATTTCTTTGCTCGCACCATCGATGGGCACTACTACTTAATCGAAACCAAAGGACGAGAAGACCGGGATGTGCCGCTGAAAGCAAAAGCGGCGATCGCCTGGTGTGAGGCTGCTTCTCTTGCTCCCCTCGCCCCACTTGGGAGAGGGGTTGGGGGTGAGGGTCAGTGGCACTATCTCTATATTCCCCAAGGTGTCTTTGAACGCATGGCAGGCGATACTATTACCGAACTTGCCCGCGCCTGTGCTCCAGCGCTACAGAACCTACTGCAAGCTGAAGAATTTCAGGACTTACCGCTGTTTGTCAATTTCGGTCAGATAGACGATGAAGCCACTGCTGTTGATAGTCTGATCGATCTAGCCATTCTCAATGCCCTCCCTTCCCGCTATCGCCGCGCAGCCGACCAAGCTGTGATGCTCTATCGTTTCTTTGAAAACAAGGAGGGAATGAATTATGCCCCCGTTTTTACTTCCTTACTGGGTTCAATCGATGAAGTCGCAAAAGGCTTTCTTGTCCGGCGGCTGCAACCAGAGATGCCCGCTACTGTTGACGACCAAAAAGCATGGTTTGCACCGTACCTGGGAGGTGTAGACCGCAAAGCTGAAGATTATTACCGAAAACTTGCCCAAAATTTGAAGCGAACACTGGTGTTCAATAACGGACTGTCGCTGATTGGACTGCTGCGAACGTGTTTAGATTACGCCCTCAACGACACTACGAAAATCGATGGTGTATTTGAAGCTCTGCATACCCAGTTGCATTTTCAGGGCGGGCGCAAATTCCTGGAAACTATCACACGCATCAATGACTTCCGTAATACTTACATTGCCCACCAGGAAAAGGAATTAACGGATAAAAGCTTAGCTGAGCAAGAACTAAAAATTTGGATTGAAGCATTGCACATAATTGGAAAGTAAACGGAATGTAGTTGCCAGGCGGGATAACAAATCGATGGAGCCGACCGCCGAGAGGTTATCTGTGAGAGTCAAAAGTTATCTGCGGCGGCTCATCTCAATCGTTA
>JARCMD010000396.1 GCA_030248885.1 Leptolyngbyaceae cyanobacterium MP9P1.79
CCCTTCTCCCTAGGGAGAAGGGTTGGGGATGAGGGCGGAATCGGGCGGTTGCAAAACTGGGATGCACCCATTCAGCGAGCCTTTTTTACAGGTAAACCCCGATCGCACCTCATCCTCCTCAAACATGACAACGGGAGCATCTCAGTTTTGTAGAGGATACGCCAAAACCCCCTCATCCCCCAGCCCCTTCTCCCAAGAGGAGAGAAGGGGAGCAAGATCCCCTCTCCCCACATGGGAGAGGGATTTAGGGTGAGGGTTGCAAAAGTGAGATGCTCCCCATGACAACTGCATTATCTAGAAACTCATTAGTCCCTTAAGATTTACAGTTAAAGCGATGAACTCAGGAGTCAGGAGCGAGGAGCCATGCAATTTCAAACCCCAACCCAGCAAGCCTGCTACGAAAAAATTTCTCCCTGGATGGTGGAGCTATTTGAAGACGCTGTGATGAGTTACGAGGCTGAAGAACCGGTCTTCGTGATCAATTTTGGTTCTGCCGTTGCTTACACAGAAGTCATTCCTTGGGGAGAAAACGAAGCCATCATCGTCACCCGATCGTGGGTTGTCACTGATATTGAAGTCAGTCCAGACCTGATGTATTACTTGCTAAGGGAGAATGACAGCCTCTATTTTGGGCGATTTGCGATCGATGATGAAGACCACATTGTGTTTGAGCATAGCCTGGTGGGGTCGAGTTGCGATCGGCAAGAACTCAAAACCTCAGTGGTTACTGTAGTGAAATTTGCCGACGAATACGACGACAAAATCGTGACCCGCTGGGGAGGACAGCGCGCCGCCGATCGGAGTCACATCACCCCTGTAGAGCTAGAAAGCACCCCAGAAGATGAGGGGTAATATTACAAACTGTTAAGAGCAGTCTCAGAGTGTGAACCCCATGCCGCAGAATATTTGCGGAAGATATGTTGTGATAGATCCGCAGTAGGACTACTACACCCTGTCCCTGCCTGTAAAAGTGGGGATTTTGCAGCTTTCAGCTTTTCAATAACTTTAGTAAGCAATTGCTTTATCAGAGGGTGAAAAGCTTATAGGGTAATAAAGAGCTTATGAGCGGAACGGGGAATCCCCATCTACGCAATTTTTAGTCAAATCTTTTTTGGAGGAATTTTCTATGAGTGTTGTCACGAAGTCAATCGTGAATGCCGACGCTGAGGCTCGCTATTTGAGTCCCGGTGAACTCGATCGCATTAAATCCTTTGTTACATCTGGTGAGCGCCGTTTGCGTGTGGCTCAAGTTTTGACCGATTCTCGCGAACGCATCGTGAAGCAAGCTGGCGAACAATTGTTCCAGCGCCGTCCTGATGTCGTGTCTCCCGGTGGCAACGCCTACGGTCAAGAAATGACAGCAACCTGCCTGCGGGACTTGGACTACTACCTCCGCCTCGTAACCTATGGAGTGGTTGCAGGTGATGTGACTCCCATCGAAGAAATTGGTATCGTGGGCGTTCGTGAAATGTACAAGTCTTTGGGCACCCCCATTGAAGCCGTAGCTCAGGGTATTCGCGCTATGAAGGATGTCTCCACGTCTTTGATGTCTGGGGAAGATGCTTCTGAAGCTGGCGCTTACTTCGATTATGTCATCGGTGCCATGCAGTAAGACCTGAGACAGGAGCAAGAGCAATGCGGGTTCTAACCGGATGTTGTTAGCTTTTGGTTCTAGGTTCAGTCAGTGCATACGTGCGTATTTATTTTAAGGAAAGCAAAACAATGCAAGACGCAATTACCTCGGTTATTAATTCCTCTGATGTTCAAGGCAAGTATCTAGACACCTCTGCGTTGGAAAAGCTGAAAGGCTATTTTCAAACCGGTGAGCTACGGGTTCGGGCAGCAACCACAATCAGCGCCAATGCAGCAGCGATCGTCAAAGAAGCAGTGGCTAAGTCCTTGCTATACTCTGACATCACTCGTCCCGGTGGCAACATGTACACCACCCGTCGCTATGCCGCCTGTATCCGTGACTTGGACTACTACCTCCGCTACTCCACCTACGCCATGCTCGCAGGCGATCCATCCATCTTGGATGAGCGCGTCCTCAACGGCTTGAAAGAAACCTACAACTCGCTAGGCGTGCCTATCTCTGCCACTGTTCAAGCCATTCAAGCCATGAAAGAAGTGACCGCCAGCCTCGTGGGCACTGATGCTGGTAAAGAGATGGGAGTTTACTTTGACTATATTTCCTCTGGCTTGAGCTAAGGCTTGGGTTGATTGGATCGAAAAGCAGATTCTGGTCTGTTTTGTGCATAAGGTTTGGAGAGTCTGGAGCGAGTGCTAGCTCATTGAAGGCTAGTTTATGTTCTGGTAGGTGATATCGCTGACCTAATTGCCTAGGTCGCTGCCAACCCTCAGTTCACACTCTGGCTTTAGCGGTCTAGTGTTGGCTTCGGACTCCCAACTTTTAAGAAAATTACCTGTAATTGAAGCAATTTGAGATGGGGTGACGATGGTATTTCAGGACCGTCAAGGAAATGAAGCCCGATCGCACCTATTTCACATCCTAGTAGTCCACCAGAGGAACCTTACCTGCCTAATAGTCTGTCAATCATTAATTGACGGGTAGCTGAAAGCTGGGGGGTTGGTTGGAGTTGAATTTTGAGGGTCTTCGACCCGTCAAAATTTTCTTGACAGAACACTATGAAACTACTAGCTTCCAAAACCTTAGAAAAGCATTGTAAACCTTACCTTTTGTAGACCTTTCTAAAAGCCAGGAGCATTAAATCCATGCGTATGTTTAAAGTGACAGCTTGCGTTCCCAGCGAAACCCGCATTCGCACTCAGCGCGAGTTGCAAAACACGTATTTCACCAAGCTGGTTCCCTACGACAACTGGTTTCGTGAGCAACAACGAATTATGAAAATGGGCGGCAAAATCATCAAGGTGGAACTGGCAACAGGTCGTCCGGGTGCCAATACTGGA
>JARCMD010000397.1 GCA_030248885.1 Leptolyngbyaceae cyanobacterium MP9P1.79
ACTGCTCACTAGTGGTTTGTCAGGTTTCAATTTGTGAGTCTGGGATTGGTAAGGGGTTGTGATTTTGGGGTTTTCAACCCACAAAATCACTCTTGACAGGCCACTAGGCAAAGTTCTCTGGAGAGAGGCGAATTGCGATGACACTATCCCAGTCCCACTTAGAGTGGGAACGGAAAACGAAATAGCAGGGACTTCAGCAGGAAGCCTGACCATTAATTCCAGGAGAGCCACTTGGCACCCTACCTAGCAATTCATCTCCTCGAATTTTTCAAGAATTTGGGGAGCTTATCAGAGGTTCTGACTGCTATTGACAAAACGCTGTAAAGATATTTCTAGAGCAAGCTGAGTTGGGTGTCTGAGGTAGACATGGGTTGAACTGAGTGGGACAGAATGCCCGATCGCGCCTCCAGGCTTGTCAGGGGTTCATCCAAGGAAAGTAGGTTCTGAGCCGCTACAAGCATGTCTGCTTGGATTTCTTTCAAATCCTCGCGGTTTGCTAGGTATGCCTTCAGAGCCGTCATCGGCTCAATAGTGGCTCCCACCCCCAGTTCTGGCAGGCGTGGCCGTGCGAGTTGACTAACAATTTCGGGGTGGATGGTGTAGCTGTGGGCAGGAGCGATCGTCGCGTGCAGGGTAGCGCTGTCGATCTCGTCAATCTGGTCTGGTCGGAGTTGGTAGACCAAGCGCACCACCGCATCTTGAATCACTTCCCGCTCGATCGCTGCCAGCAGGGTTGCTTGGGGATCAGGGGATTCCGACAAGTCTACCGTCAGAGTACAAAAGCGACGGGCCGGTAAAGGACAAAATTCCCAGCGGGTGGTGCCACGAGTCACTTCCACCCAGACATAGCCTTTGTCTTCTTTTTCTTCACTGAAGTCAACCCGCTCAATGCTGCCAGGGTAGACGATCGGCGGTTGCTCACCCAGCACTTGATGCCGATGAACATGGCCCAGAGCCACGTAATCAAAGCAATCTCTGGCAATGAGAGAAATGGGGATCGTGAAGCCTTTGCTCACGGCAAGGAATCGCTCTGCCCCATAACGGGCGCTGTCTGCCATCAAATGCGCCAGCAACACAGTGGGAATAGTGGGGTCTAATCGACGAATTTCCCCTTCAAGGACAATTTGAAGGCGATCGATCAACAAGTGATTCACCTCAGAGAGCGAGAGTCCTTCGGTTTCGGGGCGGGTCAGCAGGGTGGAACGGGTCAACCATGGCAAGGTAATCACCTGAATATCACCGTTGCGGGTGGCAATGCGATGGGTTTCTAGCCGATCGCCCACCACAAATCCTGGCACTCCCAAGGTGCGATAAATGCACAGACTCGCTCCGCCTTGTCCCTGGGAATGTTGGTCGTGGTTGCCCACCAGCAGGACTGTGGGAATTTGGGCATCGGCGAGGCGGCGAAACTGGCTGGCAAAGGCCTGTTGCACGATCGGCGTGGGTGTCGCATCAGGGAAGGCATCGCCGCCGAATAGGACTAAATCCACGGGTTCTGCGAGGGCGCGATCGATGCAACAGGAGAGGCTATGGACGAAATCTTCGAGGCGCGTGTTCAGCCCCGTTGCTGGATTGATTTTGCCGTGAGAGAAGCCGCTGCCCAGGTGAATATCTGACAGGTGAATAATTTTAATCATGAAGCGAAACCACCCTTGGAGCAACGCGCTTCTTCCAACATCGCCGCCACTTCTTCATCCGTTGGTGCTGGTTTATCTGTTTTCAATAAACCCCGCATCCGTTTGATTGCTCTAGAGCGCTCCCAAGTAGAACTGGGGACTTCTTGCAAAGACTCAACAATCGCACTGACCAGTGCGAGACGATCGCTCACTGACAACTGGAAAACCTGCTCTTTGAGTTCTTGGAAAGACATAAGGCTACTTCAGGGTCTGGTATGTGAATTCTACTATGGCAGTTGCCTTGCTGCTGGTTTTAAGGTGGGTAGAACACTAGACGCGATCGAAGAATTGACTTGCCGCAGAACGAATTGCCAGACAAAGTATCCCTGGGGCGTGAGGTGCAAACCATCAGTGGTGAGAGCCGATCGCATATTGCCTTGGGCATCAGCAAAAAAGCTGGATAAATTCAGGTAATTTGCCCCTTCCACTTGGGCGATCGTCGCCAGTTGTTGGTTAATGCTGCGAATGCGATCGTTGGGGATCACATCATAGGCAGTGGGCAAAATAGACTGCACCACGATGCGGGATTGGGGATGAGTGCGGCGCAATTGGCGTATGATTTGGCGCAGATTGCCCAGAATCGTTGCATCACTGTAGCCACGACGCAGGTCATTAATCCCTGCCATGACATAAATGGTGTCAGGACGTGTGGACGTAAATGCCGAGAGCCGCTTTAGCACGCCGCCCGTCGTGTCACCAGAAATGCCTTGATTCAACCAAAACTGTCCGGCCGGTAACCGTTCTGAGGGAAACCACAAACTTAGGGAATCGCCGACCAATACAGATAGCCGATTTTTGCCCTGTCCCCGCGCCGCTGCCCTAGCTTCCAGGGCCAGTAAGCTTTTCCATTGTTGATAGGTGGGCTGAGCTTTGGCATTTGCCCAGGCAGAACGAAAGCTGCCAGCGGGCGATCGGGTATACAAGGTTCCCGCCCTCAAAGCCGCTAAGCGTTGCCGATACATTTGGCTTCCAGAGGCAGGGCGCGGTGTGGCGAGTTGGGTAAAGCGGCTAAAGTCGGGGGTAAAGGTGGGATTGGTTGCGGCTACAGGAGCGATCGTCTTCGCTGCGTCAGTGCTGGCTGCATCAGGGTTTTGGTTCACCGCAGCCGATTCTGGGGACAATGTTTTGGGAGTATTACCGATCGCCTGAGCCAGGGATCGCCCCATCACCACTGCCGCTTGCCATTCCAGTTGGGCCCGCTGCACTTGATTCGTTGACTCTTGAGTCCGCGCCACCAAGGAAGCACTAGGACTAAATTCTATTGTGGCTGATTCCGTAGCGGGGACTGCCTGAACCACAGCTTGAGACACCTGATTCGCAACGCCATCCAACGCGATCGGTTGGTCGGGGGGCGGCGGCAATGGTGGCAGTTGCGGAGGCAGAGCAGCGATCGGCATCTGTCCCTGGGCTAAAACGCTGGCTGCCAACAAATAAAGCTTACTCATTCTGTGATTTCCTTACGCCCGTTCCCTCCTACTGACAGCCACTTAGGGGAAGAGTCAGGAAATTATGGGTAAAAAATCACAGGTCTGGGAGACAAGGGCAAACTATCTCCGTACTCAGCTAGTGTTCTGTCAAGAAAATTTTGAGGGGTCGAAGACCCCTCAAAATTTAACTCCAACTAACCTCCCGGCTTTCAGCTATCGGTCAATTAATGATTGACAAACTACTAACTTATGAACCGGAAGATAAAAGGATAACGATAGGGCTGGTCAGGATTGCTCATGCATTGAACCACCGCAACGATCGCCAACACCCAAGGAACCGCAAAGCCTAAGGTCACGATCACGGCAAACAATAGCCAAGCAATCCCAAACAGAGCAACTATTAGCCCAGCCGCCTGATCCTTTAGAGGAGCAAGGGCAAAGGAAAGCAAAAAGCAGGCAATCGCTAAAACGATCGCAACTGCGGCATAAATCCAGATGGTGAGGTGGAAGTTCAGGGCTTCTTTGGCATTTTCCTTCACCACCGGATCGTTGGAGGAAGACATCAACGCGATCGGCAGCACAATGGAGACGATCGCAGCATTAAAAAAGATGGAACCATGGGCCAAGGCTGACAATAACTTGCGTTGGTCTGCGTCGTACAAGTCCCACCTCCAAATTTAGTGAATTTAGATTTTAATGAGCCTAGACTAACCTAAAAATAAAGGGATAGCGGTAAGTTTGGGTGGCACTCCCCAAGGAGTGAATAATCGCCATGATCGTCAATCCCCAATGGATGGCAAACCCTAGGGGAATCAACACAAATCCTAGAAGACCCAGAGTGATGAAGGTCAGGAAGCCCACAATCGCGCCCCAGAACCAGACGTTGAAGTGAAAGTTGATCGCTTCCTTGGCGTTTTCCTGCACAAGCGGATCGTCGGAAACGAACAAAATGGCGATCGGCACTCCAATGGAAACAAATGTGGTACTGAAGAAAATTGACCCATGAGCTAGGGCAGATAATACTTTGCGCTTGTCGATCTCATTCATGTAAAAACCCCTCTATTTCTTTCACTACCATTATTGAACTGTTGCGATCGTACTGGGGTACGGCTTTAACCACATCTCACCTTCGCAAGATACCTAGATTCCCGCCCTTTGTCAGGTGTTGGCAGCGACAAGGAAAATATGACTTTTATTTATTGTCCACGAAAATCCTGGATAAGCGTAGTCCGAAGGATGTCCCATAACTGCGACCAGCAGCCCTAGATGGCTTTTGAGAAGGACATATTAGCTGGCGCGCCGATCGCTACTACCTTCGATGTGGCACCGTAAAATCGAATTAATGAGAGTCTTGTACTCCAGGCTCTGAGACTGAAACCACATCATGATGTCTGAATCTAGCTGAATCCAATTCCTTGCCTGATTTGCCGGAATTCGCAACGTGGCTTTCTCAAAAAACTCCTCACTTAGAGGTGGGATGTCAGAATAATCAATCTCCTCATCTGTCATCTTTTCCAATGCCGCCCAATCAGTCCGTGAGGTACTGCTCGAATCGTTTACGCTCATATCGATTTGCCCTTCGTGCTGAGATAATTCTGATCACATCATCTTGCCGTTCTGTCCACACAACAACCGCTACACCAGTTCGCAAAAAACCAATTCCAATCCAACGATCCTCGCCATAGTCAATGCGATCGTCAAGCTCGATCAACATTGAGCCTTCAAACATCTCAAGGACATCAGTGAAGTCAATCTTGTGATTCCGAATGTTTTCAAGATTTTTGGTTGCATCCCACTCAAACTGCATGAAAGTTCCAAAATGCCGATTGAGTTTTACCTTAATTATCACGCATTCCAATCTGGAATAATGTGGCGCAACTGCTCCTCCAAATTCCAATTCGGCGGACGGTACTTTGAGGCAAACCAAGGTGCGCCCTGTTTCAGCCAGCTCTCTCGATAGGTTGGATTGTCATCGTAGCCATACTCACAACCACAACAGCTACAGATGTCATAGGAATAACGTAACTCTTCTTTATCAATTGGTTCTGACCAAGACAATCCGCAAATTGAACAATTAGAAATCTTCATGGAATTTAGAGCTTGTCTCAGTTCTGAACGCTACAGATAACTCTAGGCTGCTTCCCTAGCAATAACCTCGTAAGTTAAAACCTGCAATTCTTAGCTAGACCCGTCCCCCAATCGCCCTCCAGTTTGCCCATCAAACCAGTGAATCGCTTCTGGCGGCAACACCAAGGAAACCGATTCACGCCACGGTTGGTCAGCAGGCAGCAGAGCGCGTAACATGATCGGTGCAGCAGAGGTCTCCCCTGGTGATCCTGCAACTCGCACACTCAGCAAATTGTGCATTCCCAAATTTTCCACTAGGAACACTTGACCTTGCACGGTTGTAGGTTGCCCCTCTGAGGCAAGCCGCACCTGTTCTGGACGGATGCCCAGAATCACCTGAGGCGGGATCATCGTCATTGCTGGCAAGGGAATTTTGCTGGTGCCCAAGAGAGCGTATTGTCCTTGGCAAACCACAGGGATCAAGTTCATCTGGGGGCTACCGACGAAACTAGCCACAAATTGGTTGATGGGATAATTGTAGATTTGCTGGGGCGAATCCAGTTGTTGCAGGAAACCATTGGATAGGACAGCAACTTTAGTCGAGAGGGTCATCGCTTCGGTTTGGTCGTGGGTGACGTAAACCACAGGCGATCGTTGCGACTCAAAAAGCTGCTTCAGTTCCGCCCGGACTCGTTCTCGTAGCAACGCATCTAGGTTACTCAGCGGTTCATCCAACAAAAACACGTCAGGCCGGCGCACCAGAGCGCGTCCCACCGCCACCCGCTGCCGTTGCCCTCCAGAGAGTTGTCCTGGTTTGCGCTGCAAGAACTCCTCCAAGCCCAACACCCAGCTCACTTCGGTAACCCGTTGTTGGATTTCCCTGGCAGGCATTTTACGCAGCTTCAACCCAGAAGCGATGTTTTCGTAAACGGTCATGTGGGGGTAAAGGGCATAGCTTTGGAAGACCATGGCAATATTCCGATCGCCCGCCCTCAGTTTGCTCACCTCCCGATCGCCAATTCTGATCTGCCCTGCCGTTGGCGACTCCAACCCAGCAATTAAGCGCAGAATTGTAGACTTACCGCATCCCGAAGGCCCCAGCAGCGTCAGAAACTCACCCTCTTCCACACTGAGGCTTAAGTTCTTGACTGGAATTGATTGGGGACTGTAAACCTTGTTGAGGTTCTGTAGCTCTAGTCTCGTCATAGTGACTCTATTCCCTCATAGCTATCCCTTCACAGCGCCTGCGGTCAGACCCTGAACGATTTGACGTTGGAAAAATAGTACCAGGAGAACCAAGGGAAATGTGCCCAAAACCGTTGCCGCTGCGATCGGCCCGTAGGGGACATCAAACACGGTGGCTCCACTCAATTGCGCCGCCGCCACCGGGATTGTCTTCAAGTCATCTTGGGTAATAAAAGTGAGGGCAAAAATAAACTCATTCCAGGAAAAGATAAAAGCCAGGATGCCTGTTGTCACCAGAGCCGGAGTCGTCATGGGCAGCAGGATTTGGGTCAACATCTGCCAGGTGCTGTAGCCATCGACCTGGGCGGCATCCTCAAGATCCTGGGGCAATTGCTGGAAAAAGCTCCGCATTACCAGAATGGTTAAGGGTAAATTGATGGCGGTGTAGGGCACAATGAGCGCCAAGTAATTATTGCCCAATTTCAACGCCTGCAAGATTTCCAGCAGTCCCAAAAACAGCAGCACGTAGGGGAATAGGGTGACGACCAAAATCCCTGCCAAAATAAATTGTTGTCCCCAGAGCCGGAGCCGCGCCAGAGCGTAGGCCGCAGGGGTACCAATGCTCAGGCACAATCCTGTGGAAGCCAACGAGACAAAGCCGCTGTTCAGGATGTAGCGTAGGAAGGGCCGATCGGTGAACAAGACGGTGTAATTGTCTAGCGTGTAGTGCTGGGGCCAGTAGCGATTGGGAATGGCCAAAATCTCCTGCCCCGTTTTGAGAGAGGTCAAAACCTGCCACAGAACTGGAGCAAGGCAGAAGAGCGCAATGAGTCCGATCGCACCCGTCAAAATTACCTTGAAGATTAAACTTCTGGATTGAACATTATTCATCTGACAAAAGCAGATTGGCTGATTTACGTAACAGTCGAGCAGCAAGGGACACCACTGTCACAAGTAAGGAAAACGTCACCACGACCAACGCTGCTCCATAGCCAAAATCTAAATAGCGCATAATCGTGGCATAGATGTAGAGAGAAACGGTTTCAGTACTGCCACCTGGCCCGCCGCCCGTCATCACCTGCACCAAATCAAATAACCCAAACGCTTGGGCAAAGCGAAAGACCAGGGCAATCAGAATCTGGGGCATCAACAGCGGCAGAGTAATTTTGCGAAAGCTCTGCCAAGGACTTGCGCCATCGATCGCGTGGGCTTCGTACAAATCTGGCGAAATCGATTGCAGCCCCGCCAACAAAATAATGCTAATAAACGGAGTTGTCTTCCAGACATCTGCCACCACCAGCGACAGCATTGCCAAACTAGGTTCTCCCAGCCAGTTAATGCTGCTATGGACCAATCCGAGGCGGAGCAACACATCGTTTAACACCCCGTATTGGTCATTGAAAATCCACGTCCACGCCAGAGCCATGACAGCAGTCGGCAGCGCCCAGGGAAGGAGGACGATCGCTCTCAGCGCTCCCCGCCCCCGAAAAGATTGATTCAACACGAGGGCGATCGTCGTCCCCAGCAGCATTTCCAGCGTCACCGACAGCAGCGTGAACACCCCCGTATTTTGCAAGCTCTGCCAGAAGCGCCCATCTCCCGCCATCCGCCCAAAATTACCCAGTCCGGCAAACACAGGCTGAAGGCGAGTGCCCAAGTTTTCGGTGAAAAGGCTGAGCCAAAAGGCACGGGCGATCGGATAGGCGAACACCAACGCCAACAACAATAGAGCCGGGATCACTAGAATCCAGCCCTCAAAGGAACGTTGGGTAGTTGGCTTTGATGAAATCACTCTGGCTCCAGCAGTTTACTAATTTCTCCCACCCAAAGGCGGCGCTCTGGATGCTCTAGAGATAGGATATCCCCTAAAGCCCAGTGAAAGTGCAGAGCAATTAAGGCTACCTCTTCCTGCATCTGCTCAGAAGGATAGCCTAGAATTCCCCCGCTAGTACCAGTTCCAGTGCGAAATTGCAGTTGCATTGAGGGCATTGAGCCGCAACCAAAGCCTCGCCTTGTTGATTCACCCGGTTGTAAAACTCGCGGAGGTAGGCTAAATCACGGGTAAACAGTCCTTCAAGAAGGTCGGGAGTCACAGAGTCCAAGCTACCGAGGCGAGTGATCACCCGTGCCAGCATGACGATCGACTCATAGGCTGGATTTTCCCGCACTCGTGGGTCTTTCTTCACCAAAATCTCATCCCTGGCAGTTGTGAGACGCAGGGTACCCGTTCGATGAACCCGCCCTTCAGGATCGACTAAGCCACCAGGAAGGCTAAAACTAAATTCTGTGGAGAATAGTTCACCACTCATATATTTACTTGCAGATATTTAATAGGACTCAACGGGATAAGACTCAGTCGCGGGTTGCTCCACTGGCTCCGATTCGACAGGAGAGGCTTGTTCTAGCTCATTAATGCGCCGATAGAATTGCTGAAGGTAGTTCAAATCGCAGGCAAAAAAACTTTCCACGATCGCCGGACTCACTTCCTCCAGTGCGCCCAAGGTCGTAATCACCCGCGACAAAATGATGACCGTTGCATAGGCTGGATTTGCTTTTACCCGCAGATCGCGCAAGGGCACAATTTCATCGATCGCCCTGGACAGACGCATCACCCCAATCCGATGCAAATTGCCCTCTCCATCCAGATAACCCTTTGGCAACGTAAATTCAAATTCAGTTTGAAACATAGTGCTTCAGTCCACCTGCATAGAATTCATAAAGCTAGACGAGATGAAGTAAAGGTTCTATAGAATTCTTATAGCTCCTGAGCATTCTACTGTCTCTAAAAAGCTGTTCAAAAAGTGTCCGGCGGTTAAAACCACAACTAAGAAAACCGAGTTCACCCAGACTACTTCCACCAAATCGGCGGTTAACTTAGCCAGCATTCACAGGCTTTGTTCCGATAGCTGCAACTTCAATTGCCAAAGTTACCCAGATTTTGATGTTTAAAGCAGCTTTTAATGCATTAGAACTGGATACTAATTGAGGGCATTGAGTGCTTCTCTGCCTGCCTTGGAAGCGGCTGCACCAGCGGCAAATAGCGCCACTTTCATCCCCATTCTGCCGGAACTCATTTCACTGCTGGGAATACGCCGAAACTCCTCACAGGAAATTTCAATCTCTTCAAATTGTGACTGACCATTTTTATTACTCAAGTCAGCCACCTTATAGCTAACTGGCCAGCCATTTTTGAACTCAAAAGCGGCCTCTGGCCCTAAAGCCATACCCAACATAAAAATCGAGCCATCCAGCCGATTATCTCCCCAACTCTTAGTGGTAGACATCGTTTCCAGCCAATTCCAAAGAGTCGTGCTCATGATTAGCCCGCGACGCAAGGTCAACTTAACCGAATCCTGGTTTCCAGGAATGCTAGTTGTCGCGACTCGACCCCGTGCATTATTCGTTTTACCCCAAGTCTTAGGCGTAACTTCTGCGATTTCACAGATCTTGTGGCTAACCTTCATACCTAAGCAGTCTGTAAACTTGCCATCTACCAAGGGCACTGCTCCAGGAACATCTAACATCAAGTGAAATCGGCAGGTTGTGAGAACTTCTGGATGCGATGTCAGTAGGTTTAGTCCCATAGCTGTGCCCTCTAAAAATTAAGCTGAAGTTTAGATCAGTCTGGAGTCAACGATCGAGAACACCACTACAAAAGGTATCCTTCCCCGAATACTCCCACTATTTTATTCGATTATTTAGTTCGCATCCACCGGGTATGCACCAACTCGAAAGACTCATAAGCCACCTTCGACTCTACATCGAAGTCGGCCGCTGTGTACTTGCAGGGATAACATTGCCGAATCTCAAATCGCGCCACTGGCTCACCCTTGGCATTGAGCGCAGTAATTGTAGCGTCATATTTTTTGATATTCCAGAGAGACATTCCCCCCTCGATCGGGTTCGTCGCCCAAAACCAATCGTATAGGTCTCTCTCTGCTGTAGCGACCACTTTAATCACAATATTGGGGTATTTGGCAAACCCGCCTGGTTTGGATTGAAAATCCACGTAGCCATAGGCTTGCCCTACGGCTTCCCCAGCCAAAGCAGGGACTTCCATCGACAATCCCGTAATCGAGGCGATCGATCGTCTCTCATTCACAACTCCATCACAGGTGAAATACCAACCTGCTGAGGTTAAATACTCAGGTGTACCTAGACTTGCCATACATGTAGGCTCCGTAGCGCGGGTAACTTAACCAAGATCTGAGAGATGGGTGCGCCAGGCAAAGCTAACGCACCCATCTCAATTGAACTTAGTGTCAAGATTAGATTTACTGAGTCCGTACCCAGCCGTTGTGAACTAGCTCGAAGGATTCGAGGGCCAAGTTTGAGTCAACTCCAAACTCGAAGGGGGTGTACTTGCAAGGGTAGCACTCTTGGATTTCAAAGCGCATGGTTGGGTCGTTCGCTGCGTTCACCACGGTGATGGTGGCAGTGAAATTCTTTTGCGTCCAGGTAGACTTTCCACCATCGCGGGGGTTGCACTTGAAATACCAGTCATAGAGGTCGCGCTCTGTCGTTGCCACGACTTTGATCGTGATATTGCCAAATTTGGAAAAACCACCGGGCTTTGCTTGACGGTTCGCAATCCCTTTGGATTGTCCCATCGTGTCACCCGCAACGGCTTGTACTTCTGTGTTCATGCCAGCGATCGAGTTAATCGATCGCTTTTCGTTCACCGCCCCATCACAGGAGAAATACCAGCCAGTAGTGGTTAAATACTCAGGCGTACTCAAAATTGCCATAGCTTAAACTCCGTAAAAGTAGAAGTGAATAACAAAACATTAGGCGTGGGGGCATATAAAAAATACACCCCCACCATGGACTCAAGAAAGGTTGGCAATCCATCAACTAAAACTTGACAAGGAAGACAGTTGAGCTGCTTTTCGAGGGATCTTACCCTCGAAAAGCTTTTGACCAACGATTAGTCACCTGTCATCTGACCGATGCGGAAGATCACAAATTCCGCAGGTCTCACTGGTGCTACCCCAATCTCAACATACAGACGACCCAGCATCATGCTGGTCGGTGTGTTGATGGAGGCATCGCACTTCACGAAGAACGCTTCAGCGGGGGATGCACCAAACAGAGCGCCCTGCCGCCAAATGCCTTCCAAGAAGTTGGAGATGGTGCGGGTAACCCGGTACCAGAGTTCCTGATCGTTTGGCTCGAACACAACCCACTGGGTTCCCAATTCGATCGACTTCTCGATGTAGCTCATCAAGCGACGAACAGGGATGTAGCGCCATTGGGTATCGCTGGGTTCTGCCAAGGTGCGGGCACCCCAGATCCGAATACCCCGGTTCGGGAAGCTACGAATACAGTTAATGCCGATCGGGTTGAGCATTTCCTGTTCACGGAAGTTCGTTTCGTAGGCCAGGCTGAGTACCCCTCTGGGCACTTCGTTTGCTGGAGCCTTGAACACGCCCCGTGTCTCGTCCGTTCTGGCCCATACGCCCATCATGTGACCGCAAGGAGGAATGGTGATCGGTCTGCCGCCGTTGCGAGGATTTGCCACTCTGATCCAAGGATAGTAGAGCGCGGCATACATGGAGCGACGGTTGAAGGAGCTGAGCCACTGAGCCACATGCTGAGGCTTAACTTGTTCAGGGGGAACAGGATCACCACCGCCTTTGCAGGGGGGCGCATCCAGAACAACCATCCGGTTGGGGGGGTTGGGAACGGCGTTCTCGCACAAGCTGACCATCAGTTCCATGACTCCATGGACTTGATCCAGGTCAAGCAAGCCCAATTGGTAAGCACGCATGATGTCTGGACAAGCCAGCATGGTCACTTCGTCGATTTCGGAAATCCCTTGGATACCGGTGCGATCGTCTCTCACCCCTTGCATGTCGCGGGTAAAGCGATTGGGGTTGGACACTAGAGGAGGGGGGCTAAGCTCATACTGACCATTGCCAGGGCGCTTCGCCAGAGGTTGACCTGTGCCACTTTGGGCGAGGTCAGCTACAGTCACGTACTCAGATGTTTCTAGGGCGGTGGCAACATAGGTTCCCAACTCAGGAGCAACGTCTGGGTTCATGGAGAGGTTGTCGTAACGCTCCAATTCTTCTCCGGCACGACCAATGACGATTGAGAAAAACTCTCCAGTGTTCATCGGAGGCTCTGCTTCTGGGTCTTCGGGAGGCAACGGGGTGCTTTCGTTAATGAGAACAACGATCCGGCCATTTGCCTCTTCTTCGGGCTTGATATTGAACATGAGGGCAGGGCGATTAGCTCTGGTGCTAATGGTCAATGCCACTTCTTCGGGAGGGGGAGGAGGGCTACCTGGAAGCTGAGTGCCGATGCTGACAACCCAGCAACGTCCGCCGCCATTCAGGAACCAGCCGTTGACTGCAAAGGGTAGGTAAGCATCGTAGTCGGTGTAGCCGTCAGAACCAGGTTTGGCATAATACTCCAGGTACTGATCCCATGTGGTGACCAGCATGGGTTTAAATAGTTCTGCGTCTCCTCGAACCGCTTCGGTGAATCCAATAAATCCAGCGATCGCTGTGCCTACACCTTCGATCGGGCGACTCCCCCGATTCACTTCTTCAATGTAGACACCAGGAGCAAAGTAATCTAGTCTCGGCATGATTGGGTTCCTGTAATGGGGTTTCCTAGGTATGAATACGGGATGACGCTGGGCAGAAGGGGTTTCCCCGCTGTGAAAGCTCAGGGAGTCGGCGTTAACAAACTCTTCTTAGAAGCAGTTTCTCCGCGTAAGCAGAAAGGGATCGTCACGGTTACGTATAGGGCTGGACGAAGAGGCACGCCCAGGGCACTCCAGAGAGCCACCGTGTTAATTGCCAGATCTGCGGAAACAGTCATGGGTAAGTTGCCATAACCGCGCAGGGCTGGAACCAGCAAGTCTTCTCGTAGAAGACGGTGGGGTAAGAGCAGGGTCAAAGCTTCGGACAACAAATGCTGTTCGCCTAAAGCAGTGAAATCCCATGCACTAACGAGAAACGCTACATCAAACCAGCGAGGATGACGATTTTTCAATAACGAGTCCGGTTGAGCCTGTAAATTCATTCCTTGGGCTAGCTGACTGGTGTATTGAATTGTGTCGTTTTCTCGGAGATCGTAGCAGTACAGATTTAGCCCTGGTCTCAGGTTCTGGCGTCGCCCTGGATGGTCGAAATCAATTTGCTCTGTGCTCACTAGAGAAGTGCCACTCGACAAGATTTCTGCCAAGGTCTGGGCAGCAGCAGGAATCATAGAGATTGAGTGACTATGCTGTACAGTTTTAGCTTAAAGATTGCAAAAGTCTGGGGTTACTAGACTTTGGTCGAGACTTGAGTCCTTTAATAATCCCTAAGTTGGATATGAAACGGAAGAAGTTGTGTTATCAAAGTCACCTGATTACGCTTGTATTAGCTGAGAGCTGAATAAGCTATAGTTTTGCAGAAACTTCTAATGTTCCAGTAATACGTACACAAGTTCTAAATTGCATTTAGGTTGATTTATTTTAGTGGTGGAGGGAATCGCCGATGGGACGCATTTTGCTTTCAGCAGGTCACGGCGGATTGGAGCAGGGAAGGAGAGATGCTGGAGCGATCGTGGGTGGAACCACGGAAGCAAGGGAGATGATTCTGACTCGCGATCTGATTGTGACGGAGTTACGATCGCGTAGCTTTGAGGTACTGTCTGTTCCAGATGATCTGAGCGTGGTTAAAACGATCAATTGGATCAACGCCCAGTTTCAGAAAGGCGATGTGGCGATCGAAATCCATGCGGATGCGTTTTCCAATCCAGCGGTTCGGGGTGCCAGTGTTTTCTACATCGCTAACAATGTGGAGCGCAAAGGTCACGCCGAGTTGATTTTGCTAGCGTTGTTGCGCCGGGTTCCCCAATTGCCCTCCCGTGGGGCGAAACCAGATACGGCTACTGGTATTGGTAACTTAGGCTTTTGTCGCCAAGTTGTGCCGCCCTCTTTGCTCTTGGAAATCGGCTTTTTGACGAACCCCGACGATCGCTTCATTATTCAAAATCGCCGCCGAGAAGTGGCGGCGGGGATCGCCGATGGTCTGGCGGCGTGGAGTCGGGCAGTTAGTCCATCGACGGCACCTCCCACTGTAACTGTCTATGAAGCGATCGGCATTAGCATCAATGGCCAGCCCTATGCCGAGAAGGGGATTATTGTCAGCGGTAATGCTTTCATTCCCATTGATCTGGTCGATCGCTTAGCTGTTAATTTGCTGAAGGGACCAGAAGTGCATCGCCTGAATTACCGAGGTGTGGTCTACGTCAAGGCGATCGAACTTAGGGATTACAACATTTCTGTAGGCTGGGATGCCAACACTCGCACGGTTTTGCTGCGATCGATTCTGCGGCTCAACCCCGATCAACTGGATCGAATTATGGGCAATGGGGTGACTTCAGAGGTGCAATTAATCATGTTCCTCAAAACCAATAATGAGAGGGCTTTGACCCAGTTTCCTGATATCCCCAAAATTTATCGAGAAGAATCAGGCACTGAAGGGGTGAACTATGACATTGCCTTCTGCCAGATGTGCCTGGAAACCAATTTCCTGCGGTTTGGGAATGATGTGAAGCCGACTCAAAACAATTTTTCTGGATTGGGCGCGATCGGCGGTGGAGCCGAGGGGGCAGCATTTCCCAGCGCCCGCATTGGAGTTAGGGCCCAAGTACAACACCTCAAAGCCTACGCCAGCACAGAACCGCTGGTGCAAGAACTGGTTGACCCTCGGTTCCGCTTTGTCACTCGCGGCATTGCCCCCTTAATCGACCAACTCAGCGGTCGTTGGGCAGCAGACTTAAAATATGGGGCAAAGATTATGGCAATTCTTAGGCGGTTGTATGAGTCGGCGGGCTTGCTTTGATTTTAAGCAAGAAGTATTTGGCTTAAGCCCGCTTAAGCCCCTTGTTGTAGGCAATGCAGGAGGTTGTAGGCAATGCAGGAGAACGCTTTTCTTATTCACTAGATGCTAACGATCAAGTTCCAATCGGGCGTTAGGATGATGTCACGTTCTCCTGCTAAATTCTATGTCTCAACAACTCTTAGACTCAGAAGCAATCGAAGAAATCACCGCTCCCGATATTACTGATCTAGTGATCGAAGATGATATTCCTGTGGATAATTTTCAGAGTGAGAAGCAGCGGCGCTTACTTGTGGAACCGTTATACAGTTCACGGATTTTGCCTGCGCCATTTATTGCTGCTGCCAATGTGGGGCTATTCTATACGGTGAAGCAGGAACCGATCGTGCCTGATGCCTTCCTAAGTTTGGGCGTACAAATGCCTACGGATTGGTCACGAAAAGAGAACCGCTCCTATTTTTTCTGGGAATTTGGAAAAGCCCCAGAGGTAGCTATCGAAGTGGTGTCTAACAGAAAAGGCAACGAACTAAGTAGTAAAAAAACTGATTACGCTCGAATTGGGGTCATCTACTACGCTGTGTTTGATCCACTGAGGCAAATTCAGGACGCAACTCAAATGCAGGGTCAACTGCTCAAAGTCTTTGCCCTAGCCCATGGACACTACATAGAACTGACAGACCCATTCTATTTAGACACGGTAGGTCTGGGACTGGCCGTTTGGGAGGGGGAGTTTGAAACCCAGGTGGGAACTTGGCTACGGTGGTGCGATCGATATGGCCGCGTCATTCCCACAGGTCAAGAGCGGGCTGCCCAAGCTGAAGCACGAGTTAGTCAAGTTGAAGCACGAGTTGGTGAGACCGAAGCGTTATTAGAACAAGAACGTCAGGAGAAAGCACGATTGATGGAACGGTTGCGATCGCTGGGAGTTGATCCAGATACAATTTGATGCCGTCTCAACCCCGATCGATCGCCTGTAAGCCAACAGTTTTAAGCTTCGGCCATCGCAGGAAGGCAGACATTTGTGCCGCCTAATCCACAGTAGCCGCCTGGGTTTTTAGCGAGGTATTGCTGGTGATAGTCTTCTGCGTAGTAAAACTCAGGAGCAGCGATAATCTCAGTGGTAATGGTGCCGTTGCGTCCTGCTGCCTTCAGCGCTTCCTGATACCGATCGCGAGTCGTCTCGGACGATCGCTTTTGGCTTTCAGAGTAAACGTAGATACCAGAACGGTACTGAGTTCCCTTGTCATTGCCCTGAGCCATGCCCTGGGTAGGGTTGTGGCTTTCCCAAAAGACTTTCAGCAACTCGTCATAGCTAATCACCTGTGGGTCAAAGACCACCAGCACAACTTCATTGTGTCCTGTCATCCCTGAGCAAACTTCCTGATAGGTGGGATTCGGAGTTACCCCAGCAGCATAGCCAACCGCCGTGGTAAACACACCCTTCTGTTGCCAAAACTTCCGTTCTGCCCCCCAGAAGCAACCCAATCCAAACAGAGCAGTCTCCAATCCAGCCGGGTAGGGAGGCTGGAGCGGATTGCCATTGACATAGTGCTTGGCGGGCACTGGCATTGGGGTTGTTCTGCCTGGCAAGGCTTCATTAGGGGTCGGCAATGACAATTTTTTACCAAGTCCAAATAATCCCATAGGTCTAAACTCTGAATGATAAATTACATCTTTACACTATTTAATGCTAGACCATTGTTATGAGGATTGTCTGAGAATTGCGTCTGAAAGCAGTTGCTCGTCTCTCTATTTTTGCTACAAAACCGATCGATGGAAAGCAAAATCCGTTATACTAAGCGTAGTCGTTATGAGTTTGTTTAACCTATGACCAGCCCCACCGTAGAAAATTTAGTTGTGATCGGGTCAGGCCCAGCGGGATACACTGCCGCAATTTATGCAGCCAGGGCAAATCTGAAACCTGTGGTTTTTGAGGGGTTTCAGGCTGGAGGTTTGCCCGGTGGACAGTTGATGACCACAACTGAAGTCGAGAATTTCCCTGGGTTCCCTGATGGTGTTACTGGGCCCCAACTGATGGATCGGATGAAAGCGCAGGCTGTGCGGTGGGGATCTGAGTTATTCACTGAAGATGTGACGTTTGTAGACTTGAGCCAACACCCCTTTGTGATTCGCTCTGAAGAGCGAGAAGTCAAGGCGCACAGTATTGTGATTGCCACAGGGGCCACAGCAAAACGCCTAGGACTGCCTCAGGAACATACGTTTTGGAGCCGGGGGATTACGGCCTGTGCCATTTGTGATGGAGCCACACCGATTTTTCGAGGAACAGAATTAGCAGTCGTGGGCGGGGGTGACACGGCGGCTGAGGAGTCGGTTTATCTCACCAAGTATGGTTCCCATGTGCATATGCTGGTGCGGGGTGAGAAGATGCGGGCCAGTAAGGCGATGCAGGATCGGGTATTAAGTAATCCCAAGATCACGGTGCATTGGAATACGGAGCCGATCGATGTCTATGGCGAAGCAGATCACATGAAGGGAGTCCACCTGAGAAATACGAAGACAGGGGAGGAGAGTCAACTCCATGTGAAGGGACTGTTTTATGCGATCGGGCACTCCCCCAACACGTCCCTCTTTCAAGGTCAGCTAGAACTTGATGACGTAGGTTACATCAAGACGCAGCACGGCTCGGTGGAAACGAGTGTGGAAGGCGTGTTTGCGGCGGGAGATGTGCAAGACCATGAGTTTCGGCAGGCAATTACTGCGGCAGGAACGGGCTGTATGGCGGCGATGTTGGCAGAGCGGTGGCTCTCGGTGAAAAACTTGGTGCAAGAGTTCCGCCAGGCTGAAGTTGTGGAAGAAGTCGCTGTGGGAACCCCTGCTGAAACGGCGGTGGTGATTCCTGAGTCTGAACCCGATTTCGATCCGCTGGTGACGCATCATGTGGGGGGCTTTGCATTACGGAAGCTTTACCACGAGAGCGATCGGCTGATTATGGTTAAATATACCTCACCCCAGTGTGGCCCTTGCCATACCCTCAAGCCAATTTTGAAGAAGGTTGTAGATGAGTTCAATGGCAAAATTCATTATGTGGAAATTGACATTGAGCAGGAGCCGGAGATTGCTGAAGCGGGAGGAATCACAGGCACGCCGACCATTCAATTCTTCAAGGACAAAGGTTTGGTGGGCGAGTTGAAGGGTGTGAAACAGAAAAGTCAATATCGAGAGTTGATCGAGCAGCATTTGTAGGGATTGGCTGCTGGCTAGGACAAGAACCTGAGAGATGGAAATTTAGATAAGGGACTTCCAACTAATAAATCATTCCAAAGTCTGCGTAGGGGCGAAGCATTCGGTCAAAGGTTCTGATTGAGTTACAAAGACTTTCGCCCGAATGC
>JARCMD010000398.1 GCA_030248885.1 Leptolyngbyaceae cyanobacterium MP9P1.79
CTGGATTAATCATTCCTTCTACCTTCAGCCAGGATCTCATGCAAACTGGCACATCCGAAATCGCTGTGGAAATTGATGGCATTAATGCCTACAGTTCGGGACTGGCAAAGGGCTATATTGCTCAAATCATCACGCAATTCAACCTCGATCTGCTCCTGCAAAATCAACCGATATCCACAGGGCTAGAAATTCCGATCCAGTCACAAATCACGTTCCGTTACAATCCTGGGACGCTGGATAGCTGGTTCTTTGTCCCCGGAGTGATTGGGACGATCATTACCCTCAGTGCCATCCTGGCGGCTGCCGTAGAAGCGGTGCGCGAAAAAGATCAGGGCACTTTAGAGCAACTGTTGATGACACCAGTGGCATCGACAGCCATTCTCATTTCCAAAATTGTGCCCATTTCGGGGTTGCTCACGGTCACTTTGTTGATGTGCTTGGTGGTTGCCTATGGCGTATTTCAACTGCCTTTTCGGGGTAATTTGCTGTTGTTATTAATTTTCTCAATCCTCTACATTCAAATTGGCGTAGCCCTTGGGTTAGCTATCTCGGCATTCTCGAAAAATAAGTTGCAAACGATTCTGGTGGGGATTTTCATCACCATCCCCATCATTTTATTAGGTGGCGCTGTGACCTCAGTGAGTAGTATGCCGCTACTGTTTCGGTGGATTGCCCAAATTAATCCGCTCTATCATTACCTCGTGATTCTGCGCGGTATTTTACTCAAGGGGACTGGACTGGAAGTGTGGTGGTTACACGCGATCGCCATGATTGGATTTGCCACTTTGACTCTGTTAGTGAGTGCCCATCGATACCGCAAACAGTTGAGTTAAGACTCAATAATCCACTGCATAATCCGTTTTAAATTCTGGTGTAATTTC
The DNA here is from genome assembly GCA_030248885.1 of Leptolyngbyaceae cyanobacterium MP9P1.79. Taxonomy (GTDB): domain Bacteria; phylum Cyanobacteriota; class Cyanobacteriia; order JARCMD01; family JARCMD01; genus JARCMD01. The sequence goes on from JARCMD010000398.1 coordinate 882, forward strand.
AATTCTGTGATTTATTTCTGATCGAAATGTAAGGGTGATTTATTATGACTCAATTAGCTAATTCTCCTGACACCAACCCATCCCAAACATCAGATGCGCTTTTACCGCCTGCGGCAAAAGCTAACACCAACCCATCCCAAACATCAGATGCGCCTTTACCGCCTGCGCCAAAAGCTAACACCAACCCATCCCAAACATCAGATGCGCCTTTACCGCCTGCGGCAAAACCTAACACCAACCCATCCCAAACATCAGATGCGCCTTTACCGCCTGCGCCAAAACCTGCTCGTCGCTGGATCTGGCTGCTCGCCGGAACTGTGGCGATCGCGGCTATTGGGGGAGGGGCATACTGGTGGCTGCGGCCTCAACCCAGTGCGGGGATTGCCTTGAGTGGACGCATCGAAGGGTATGAAACCAATGTAAGTACCCAAGGGGCTGGGCGAGTCGAAGCAGTAACGGTGCGCGAAGGGGCAACGGTAACTAAAGGACAACTTTTGGTGCGCCTCGATCAGAAAGAAATCCAGTCTGAGTTAGCCGCTGCTACATCTCAGGTGGAAGCCGCAAAACAACGGGAAGCGGTGGCTCGTCTACAAATATCGGTGTTGGAAAGTCAGATTGCGGATGCACGGCTGAACTTCCAACAATCGCAAGGCGATACAGTAGGTAAAGTCGCAGAGGCAGAAGGGTTGGTCGCTACAGCTCAGGCTATCCTTAGCCAGGAGGAAGCGCGGGTGAAAGAAGCGGAAGCATTACGGTCACAGACAAAGGTCGATCGCGATCGCTTTGCGCGTCTAGCCAGTCTCGGTGCTGAAACTCAACAACGGGCCGATCTGGCCCAAACCGCATTCAAGACGGCCCAGGCAGCGGTTGCCAGTCGCGATGCTGCCGTCGTTGCAGCCCGTCGCGCGATAAAGGTTGCCCAAGGGAAATTAACCCAGGCGCACACCACAACGCTCAATCCTGGCCGCCAGGAAACCAAGATCAGTGGCTTGCAGGCCCAGCGCGACCAGGCTAGAGTTGCGCTTTTAGGGACACAGGCCGATGTCAAAACAGCGCAGGCTAACCGACAACTGATCCAGAGCCGATTGAATCATTTGACCGTTAACAGCCCCATCAATGGTGTGGTGACAACCCGTAGTGTAGAACCCGGTACTGTCGTGCTTCCCAGCCGCCCGTTGCTGAGAATTGTAGACCTGAACCAGGTGTATATGCGGGGATTTATTCCAGGCGGACAGATTGCTCAAATTCGGGTGGGGCAACCCGCTAGAGTCTACCTCGACAATGACCCACGCCATCAAAACCCGCTCAAGGCAAGGGTAGCGGCAATTGATGCCAAAGCCTCATTTACGCCAGAAAATATCTATTTTCAACGAGACCGAGTGGAACAAGTGTTTGGAGTCAAACTCAGTATTGACAAACCTGGTGGTTTTGCTAAACCGGGAATGCCTGCGGATGCCGAAATTTTATTGCAGCCGTAAAGTGCAAACGAAACCGTCTATTGACTCTTGAATTTAGATCTCGGCAAGATTTCGATCGAATCAAATTCAAGTCTTCCCAAATAACTTTCATTGACTAGAAAGCAGAGCCTAAGAGATCGTGGCATAACAATTCAAATGCACTCCTTCAACCCCAGTTTTGGTCGATGAGAACGAAATGTTACAGAATGCCGGTGATTTGAGTCGTTCGACCCTGCTTTCTTGGCAGTTGGATACTTGACAATCGTTTACATATAGCCCAATACGGTTGACTTAAGATATTTATGCCCCGGAGATCCCCCTAAATCCCCCTTAAGAAGGGGGACTTTGAGGGCATTCTTGTCCCCCCCTTTTTAAG
>JARCMD010000059.1 GCA_030248885.1 Leptolyngbyaceae cyanobacterium MP9P1.79
GTTCAAGTCGCAGCCACATTAACACCCAATCAGTTCAGCAATGCTGGGCTAGGGAACGCTCTTCTCTGCCCCTTGACTTTGGCACTGCCAGACTGGTTACAGTTTCCTGCCCAATCTGTTTATCAAGCCTGTCAAGATGTGGAGGGTCTGCGGCATCAAGTTTCGCAGTGGCAGTATAAAACTGGAGATGGCAATGGCTGGTTGCCGATTGTGCTGACAGGCAAAGGTCCTTTGTATGCCGAAGTGATTGGCGTTGAAGGTGAACCACGGGCGGTTAGCTCTGATTTAAACGCACACCGTTATTTTCAACCGATTCATTTAGTGGATGTGCAGCGGCAGTCGCTCTATCACTTAGCCCAGCGATTGCTGCGATCGCTGGTGGCTCCCCCTGCGGTTTATCTCCTGCAATTCGGTTTTTATGGAGAAACTCTTCAGTTTGATCGGCTGATTCCGTTTCCAGCAGCCCCCGCGATCGCCAGCATCAATCTCCAAGAACTCGATCTATTTGCTTGTTATTGGCGCTGCCTCACCGATCAGCCGATTCTAGATCTCACCATTTCCGAGGCAAGCGCATGAAATCATGGTGTTGGATGTCTAAATAACCCAATATCACTTCATTTTACAGGCATTGTCCGATCTCCTTGATCGCCCTTCAGCGTGGCTTGGTCAAAGGGGCGATTTCCACTCTTCTAGATCGTGTATTCCCTACAAAACCGTTGAACATCTCGCAACACTGTCAAATCTGTCTCAGTTTTTCGCATTTCAATCCACTGATTCAACTGTTCAACGCTGACTGTTGGAAAAGCTCGACTGTTGGCAACATCGCCATATTGCCCATCCTGAAGCAACTGGATATTTAGGATATTCCGCCTGTATAGCCAGACTTCAGGCACCCCGATTACCTGATAAAGCGACATCTTGCTGGCTGATGAGCTAGCGATATCCACCTCCAGCGCCAGATCGGGAGGCAGGTTTTCCGAGACAGTCCTTGCCATCCCCTGCCCTTTCGCTGCATTTTGGATGTAGAAACACGTATCGGGTTCAATGCCGCGATCGAGTGATTCACGATTCAGCGTCACTGAACCAAAGTCATTTGCTTCAATCTTTAATTCCATCGCCAGCAGCGTAATTATCTTTGCTAGCAACCGATTGACAATTTCGTGTAGCTCTCCCGGCATCCTGATTTCCAATATTCCTTGGTCATAGGCAATTCGAGTCGGGCGATCTTCTCCCAGTTCTTGCAGCAGAGCCTGATAGATTTTCCAGGTCAGCCCTGAGATGGTCATGGCACCATCAGGTGACAGCTTAATTTGACTAAGCGGTGTTGCAATCACAGTTGTCATGAGTCAGCTTTCTGATCGACAGTTGCCTGTCTCGTTCCCTCAAAGTAACTCGCATTATAGCGGTTGGGCGCGTGGGTCAGTTCAACCACGACCTTAGCCAGAGCGCTAAAACGGCGATCGCTAGCCACATCACAAAACACTGGCGGGTGAGATGGAGTGCGGCAAAAATCTGGTCTGGCGCGATCGCTCTTGTCGCATCTCCCAACAGTGGCTTTTGTTTGGCAACGCCGCGATACCAGTTTGTGCCGCCTAGTTGTACGCCTAATGCAGCCGCATAGGCAGCCTCGCTCCAGCCAGAATTGGGGCTGAGATCTTTGGAGGCATCGCGCCAGCAAATCTGCCAAACGCGGCGAGGCTTACCAGAGACAATGGAGAGAGTCAAGACCACCAGGCGGCACGGTATCCAGGTTAAACCATCATCCAGTTTGGCGCTAAACCAGCCCAGGTGAGTGTAGGGTAGATCGCGATAGCCCACCATCGAATCGAGGGTGCTAGCAGCTTTGTAGCCCAATGCCAAAGGCACACTGCCGATCACCGGAATCATGGCTCCCGCGATCGCATAAAACAATGGAGCCATTACCCCATCCGTCGCATTTTCGGTCACAGTTTCCAGCACAGCGCGCAGCACTTCTGGCTCAGACAAATTCTCAGTGTCTCGCCCCACATAGCGGCTTAAACGCGATCGCGCTTCTGCCAAATTCCCTGCTTGCAACGGCTCTAACACTTCATTTGCCGCATCTCTCAGGCTTCGTCCGGCAAAACAGCTTGCCAGCATAATCACCTCTGTTGCCAAACCCGCTAAAGGGTGAAACTGCTTTGCTCCAGCAACAATCAGCCAGCCGATCAAACCACTGCCCACGATTAATCCCACTCCCAGTCCAACGCCAGCCAATCGCAGCGCGATCGGTGAATTAAGCGCTTTCAAAGCCAGTTGTGTATAGCGCGAAATCAGCCAGCCCATCACTTGAACCGGGTGCCACCAATCCCAGGGATCGCCAATTCCATAATCTAAGAGCGCCGCCAAAATCAATACCAGTTCCGCAGGATACATCACCATGCCTTTCCCATAAGGGGCTTTACCCCTGATCACCATTCATATCTTCAGGGAATACTCAAGGCGCATCTACAATTCAAAGGAAACTACCATGACTCAGCTTATTCCTGTGCAACTTGATGATGGCATGATGTTGTACATCGAAGCCCAAGACAATACCGATAGCCCAACTATCTCTCCCGAATTAGCACTAGAACAACGACGCACCGGACAAAAAGGATTGCCAACCTTTAAACCTGCTCGGATCGATCCAGCACAATCCATGCAGCTCATGCAGAATACGATTCGTACCTATGCTTACTACTGTATGAATGCATTCAAAAATTGTGGTGTTGCCAATATTGATGAAGTCACGTTAGAGTTTGGCGTGAATTTGAGCGTCGATGCAGGAGTGCCTTATATTGCCAGTGGCAAAGCACAAAGTAGCCTTAAAATTACTGTGAAGTGTTCTTACCCTAAAGCTGAGGCGGCATCTACAAATGGGCTGGCGGCTGCACAGGAAGCAGCTAATGTCGTTTCTCGATAAAGCTCTGTGAACCAAGGGCTTAAATCAAAATTGCAAATTTAATGCTGACTTGGGTTCCTTCAGCCTCATTGGAGGTAATCATCAATTCTCCAGAATGGGCATCCACAATGCGTTTCACAATTGCCAACCCCAGCCCTGTTCCACAGGATTTTGTAGTGAAAAAAGGTTTCATCAGCTTTGGCAGCGTTTCAGGAGGAATTGGATTGCCGCCATTGTGTATCCGAATGTAGACCGAATTAGTGATTAAATCGGGTTCTACAGTCCAGGTGATTTTTGCATCCGCGTTCGTAACGCTTTCAGCAGAGAGTGCTTGACAGGCATTGTCTACTAAATTGATAAACACCTGCTTCAGCTTATCTTTGTCGGCTAAAACCCTGACGGGATGGGGCGCTGGTAGAAAGTCAATTCTCCGACTGATTGCAGGCATCATGCGAATGCTCTCCAGAGTATCGCCAATGAATGCATTGATCTCTAGCTCAGAAGGCTGAAGCGCTTGTGGTTTGGCGTAGAGCAAAATTTCCTTCAACAGGTTCCGAATGCGTTCTGCTTCTTCTAGCGATAAGTTAAGGCGTTCTTGAACTGATTCTGGTAATTCTATCGATCTGATTGCATTTAATCCCATCAGTACCGTAGTTAGAGGATTGCGAACTTCATGCACAATCATCGCGGCTAATTCGCCCACTTCTGCTAAAGCAGCGATCGCTTTTCCCATTTTCTGCTCGGCGTGTCTGCGTTCGGTAATGTCCTCGGCAATCCCGGCAATGCGATAGATATTCCCTGAACCATCCGGCACCGGAAATGACTGATCTCGAATCAGCCGAATCGAATCATCAGATCGAACAATGCGATATTCTTCATCCACTTTCCCCTGACCAAGCCGTTGGGCTTCTAGCATTCGGCTGCGATCGTCGGGGTGAATCGAGGCTGACCACAGGCTGCGATCGTGAAGCCACTGTTAGCAAGATTGTCCCCACACCTGTTCAAAAGCAGGGCTGAGATAAAGGATCTGCCCATCAGGTCTGCGTATCCAAAAAACTTGCTCAATATTCTCGGCAAGCTGACGAAACTTTTCTTCACTTTCTTGCAGAGCGATTTGGGCATGACGACGGTCTTTAATTTCTGCCTCAAGCTGGTCGTTGACTTGCTGCTGTTGCTGATAAAGGTGGTAGTTATCAATTGCCGTTGCTGCCCGTTCGGCAAACAATTCTGCCAGTTGCACTTCTGCCTCAGTGAAGCGGCGCGGCTGATGCTGAAACGAACAAATAGTACCAATCACTTCACCCGCAGGAGTCCGCAGGGGAACTCCTAAATACGCTCGATACCCTTCTGGCGCATTGCCATAATCTGTACAGGCTGTGGCATCTTCCACTAACAAAGGCTGCCCTGTCTTCACCACGGTTCCCGTTAGACTACCGTGTAAAGAAGAGATCTCGTTGCCTGCCTCTCCTAAATCAACAGTACTTGCCAAAATGCGCTCAGAATCATCTTTACAGAAAGTGACCACCGACCAATCTAGTAGTCTA
>JARCMD010000060.1 GCA_030248885.1 Leptolyngbyaceae cyanobacterium MP9P1.79
TCCCTCTCCCAAGAGGGGAGAGGGACTTCAATCCGGTTCCCCTTCTCCCAGAACGGGAGAAGGGGTTGGGGATGAGGGCTAGCGATCGCAAAAATGTCCAGACTATTGCTCCTATCCCTGATTCATCTCCTGCGTATGCGTCTTCCTCTCCCCCAATTCACGGCTCAAAATCGCCACCCCGACCACATTGCGGAGGTGATTGAGACAGCGACGACGGAATTTTTGGCCCAGTGTCTTGACCCAGAAGCGCTGAGTTTCCCCGTGATGCCGCCCTTTGGCAGTTGGGTGAAATCTCTGGATGAAGAGTCGGGGAACCAGGTTTACGCCGTGGTTTATCATGCGACCACCAGCCCGATCGACTCAGTGCATCGAGCGAGGGCGCTGGGGCTGTCCTTGGAGGACCTGCGGGAGCAGCAACCGCAAATTTTTGCCATGCTGAAAACAGAGTTTCGGGCAGCGATCGTCGGCTTTCAAGCGCCCCAACCGGGAACCAATGGCTCTCGCCCCCGCACTACTCCCATTTACCAACATCTGCCACCCCGCCCGCCCCAAATCCACCAGGCCGTGTACCGATGTCAGTCCGATGAGGTCATTGACTTCACGGAAAAGTTGGATTTTCTACGCACCTTGCTGGAGGTTGGTGGAGCGCCCGTCGATGCCCTGACGGCGGCCACTATCCGCGAGGTCTACCAGTTGCGGAAGCTCGATCGTGCCTGGTTGGTGGCCGCTGGGCGTACCCTCAGTGTCTTAATCAAGGATGACTACGATCGCCTCCGCATCATCCTCAGCCAGATTCATCCCTAACCTGTACTGTCAGAGGGACACTTTAAAAACTATGTGGAACCCCAACGACTACGCCCAGAACTCAAATAATCAGTTGCAATGGGCGCAGGAGTTGCGACAGCGCCTCACGCTGCAAGGACACGAGTCTGTGTTGGATGTGGGATGTGGTGATGGCAAAATTACGGCTGATTTTGCAGCGGCATTGTCCCAGGGCAGAGTCGTTGGTGTAGATAGCTCGGCTGAAATGATCGCCTATGCGACCCGCAGCTACCCATCAGCGCAATACCCCAATCTTATCTTTGCTTGCATGGATGCCCGCGCCTTGGAGTTCGATCTCTCCTTCGATGCGGTCTTCTCCAATGCCGCGCTCCATTGGGTCGATGACCATCGGGCATTTCTCAACGGGGCAAACCGCGCCCTCCACGCCAACGGCAGGTTGGTCATCTCCTGCGGCGGACAGGGTAATGCGGCTGAGGTGTTGCAGGTTTTCTCAACCATGGCAACCGTGGAACCGTGGGGCCGTTACTTGCCGAATTTCCACAATCCCTATTTCTTCTGTGGAACCCAGGATTATGAAGTCTGGTTGAGGGATGCAGAATTCACCATCGATCGCCTGGAATTGGTGCCCAAAGACATGACCCATCCTGGAAAAGCAGGACTGGCAAATTGGATACGCACGACCTGGATGCCCGTCACCTACAGCATCCCAGAGCTAGAGCGAGAGTCCTTTATTGCCGATTTCGTCGATGGTTATTTGGCTCAAATTCCCCTAGACGCGATCGGACTGGCCCATGTGGCGATGGTGAGGCTAGAAGTTGAAGCGTCTAAGAACTAGGGTAGGCAATGGGAGCCGATCGCTTCACCATCTGAATAAAACCTTGAACAAGATAAACAGAATACCAATTAGCAGTCCTATCAAGATAATTATGGCTAGAACCAAAACCACGATGTCATAGATCTGGTCAAGTAAGGTTATTGGGATCAACTGCTTGACCATTCCCACACAGCGGATCTTTACCTGACCGACTGAAATCTCTGTCTTCGTGTACTCGTCGTATCCCGGCGATCGATAAAAATTGACAGCAGTCAGAGATGAAAAAACCCTTAGGCTCTTTACCTCACGCTGCAACGCTTCTTGCTCGATCACAACCATCAACTGCCGGCCAATTCCCTGCCGCTCAAAGTTTGGATGCACAAAAATTGCATCAATCCTCTTTACTACTACATTTAAGGTAGCGAACCCCACAATTTGTCCTTCATACTCAGCGACAAAGGCGATCGTGCCTGCACGAGGAGGAATTAGCTGACTCTTGACCAGCGCCTCTATTTCTGTCACGTTGTAGTCTCTGGCGTTGAGGGTGCGAATCGATTTCTCTTGGAGTTCGAGCAGCAGATCAACTTCGTCTACTTTAAGCAGGCGAATTTGAACGGGAAGTTGGGGTTTCAACGGCTCGTATGCCATGGCGCGGGTGTCGAGTGGAAAACTGGGCGAGGGTTTACAGATAGCTCATGGACAAACGCACGAGTCGCCTGGAGTGGCAATGGGATGGAATTTTCCTGGCGATTTCTTAGCCGTGAGAGCCGATCGCCTTCCCCTCTCTCTTCACTAAAATTTTGCCCCTAGCATCCACACTTAAATCCACTCCAGGCGTAAAACCGCGCTGAATAAATTGCCTGTAAAGCGCCACAGAAGCCAGATCTCGAATTTCTTGCATCACGTCTGCGGGAACCAGATCGGCCACAGCCCAACTCACCAACTCAGGATCAAAACTAATCAGCCGTTCTAACGTAATCAGCATCACTCCAGCTAGCTCAGTTGACGAAGACTGAATTCTGATATAGGTCATCAAGTCCTGACAAATTTCTGTATTCCGGGCCCGAATTGCCATAGTCAGCTTGGCGATTTCCTGCTCCAACGTCCAAGAATTTAGGTTTCCCACTCGATCGCATCTCCCAAGGGTGTTCGCTCATTATGCCCAGAGGAGAGACCAAATCTACCGCTAGATAGATGTAACATTCTGTAATACTCAATCTCCTCCAGGAACGTAAAGCAAGCGCCAACTTCCATCCACCTTGGCAAACACAACATGGTACTCCAGAGGCGTGTAGACATAGCGATTGGCAACAAAGCCCAGTTTCTGGTCGGATAAAATGACTGGAGTCCAGCCATTAATGGGATCGTAGTTTTTGCCTTGCTGAGCTAAGGCAATGCTCTGTTGGGTGAGCGCTTTGTGGTCTACTTCCACCAACTCATCCGATAGCGTTCCGATGATCTGGCTCTTGGCGCTGGGTTGGGCACGCACATTCACTCCCTGCCCCACCACAACCGCTTGTCCTGCGGCTTCAGGAGCTTTCTCCTGGCTAGCGGGGTACTGGGTAGACAATTGCTGCGCGATGTTGGAGCAAGTCCAGGTTGGGGTCTGGGGCGGCAGGTTGGGGTCTTGGGATGGCGCACCAGGGCCACACCCGTTGGCGATCGATTTCTCCAACAGTCCCCAAAATTCCGCCTGGGGATTTTCCAGCTTCAACTCTGCAATGGGAGTCACAGCACCGAAGCCCAGGGTGATTCCCTCTGACGGCAGCAGCGATCGGACAAACTTGACATCCCGCCCTTGCACCGCTTGCCGGAGGCGCTGACGAAACTCAAAAAATTCACTCCCTGGTTTCACGCCATCAACCAACACCACCCGCTTGGGGGGAGCGATCGGCTCAAGAGACACAGGTTCGATCGCCTTAGCCGTTGGAGATGGCTTAGGGGAGACTGCCACTACCGTGGGAACTGGACTGGGGATCGGTGACGCAAGGGGCACCGGAGCCGGGGTGATTGAGGCGATCGGCTCCTCGCGCCCCGTCGAATGATTTTTTTGACCGACAACGGCTAGACTAACTCCGGCAATGGCTCCAGAGATGACCAACCCGCCCACAATCCAATAAAGTTTCTGCATCGCTCACTCACTTTCATCACATCAAGTCATGGTCAGAACTTACACGATCGTGTTGTTCTCTGCCAGTTCTACCTTACTCGCAGAAGTCAGACCATATTACAGTTCATCAGGGGATTTGCCCTGAGTTCAACTTACGTCTAGTCACACGCAAATGTCGGGAGGTGGGTTTTTCGCCATTTTGCATCTGCTTTGCGATCGGTTTGCAGTTCCAGCACCCGAATGCCTGATTGGGGTAAGGGATTGAGGCGTTGAATAAAGTGTTGCCAGGAGGCGATCGGCTCGTGGTCAACGCCATAGGTGGCGCAGAGTTGGGCGAAATTGATGTGCTGGGGCGTGGCGAAAAATTCCTCAAAGGGCGGCTCAAATTGGGCGATCGGCAACATTTCAAAAATGCCACCGCCATTGTTATTGATGAGGACGATCGTGAGATGACCCTTGAATTTTTGTCTCAATAAAAAGCCATTGGTGTCGTGCAACAGCGCCAGATCCCCGGTCAGCAAGACGCTAGGCTGGTTACCGTGGGCAATGCCGATCGCTGTCGAGAGGGTGCCATCGATCCCATTGGCTCCCCGGTTGAAGTAGGGTCGCACCGCCAAATTCCCCGGCTTCCAGAACCACTCCACATCCCGCACTGACATGCTGCTGGCAATAAATAACGGGGTGCCGGGGGGCAAATGTTGAGAGAGAAGCCAGGCAGCTTTGCCCTCAAAGAGGGAGTGCAGGTCGTTCATTGTTTGGTCAATGCGATCCCGGACGCGGGTTTCGATCGCCTGCCACTGGCTCAGGTAAGGAGTTTGCTGGGAGGACGTTTGAACTAAACCTAAATGTTCGACGAGGGGGCCGATCGCAGTTCGCAAATGGGTGGTGTGACCGTGAAAAGAATCGAGGTTGTGATGGCTGGCTTCAATCACCCATTGTCTGGGTTGAGTTGCCTCTAACCACAGCCGCAGTTCCTTACTAGTGGGCATCTCCCCCAAACGAATCACCACCTTGGGAGCCAATTGCTCAGCCAGTAGCGGGTTCCGCAACACCGCGTCATAGGTGGACACCAGATTGGAATTCAGGTCAGCATAATTTCGCAGGGGAGACAAACCCTCCGCCAGCACCGGGAACCCTAGCACCTGGGACAATTGAGCAACAGCTTGGCAATAGGCTGCGGGTGCCTGGGGTTGGGACAGCCCAGCGATGATGAGGACCCGATCGGTCGATCGCCACGCCTCAAAACACGAGTCAATCGAGACAGGGATAGGTGGAGCCGCAGCACTGAGGGGTTCGATCGCGGCAAAGAAGCGCTCTAGGTCAAACGTTGCGGCTTGGGCTTGGACGGTGGGATCAGCTAGGGGAGGCAGGGGATCACGGAAGGGCAGATTCAAATGCACCACGCCGGGAACAGGCAGCAGGGTCCGCTCCCAGGCATGAACACAGGTTTGCCGCAGGTAGGCGAGCATTGCCTCCTCGACTGAAGGGATGGCCAGTTCAGCGTACCAATGAGGAAAGGTGCCAAATAGCTTTTGCTGATCGATCGTTTGACCCGCGTTGCAATGGCGCAATTCTGGTGGGCGATCGGCCGTCAGCACCAACAGTGGGACACGGCTCTCTGTCGCTTCGATCACAGCAGGATAAAAATTTGCGCCAGCGGTGCCAGAGGTGCAAACCAGGGCGATCGGCAGCCCCGATTGTTTGGCTAAACCCAAGGCAAAAAAGGCGGCCGATCGCTCATCTAAAACGGGGATCGCGCTAATGGCAAGGTTTTGAGCAAAGGCAACAGCAAGGGGAGCCGATCGGGAACCAGGACAAATGACAGCGATCGTCAGTCCTAGTCGCTGGAGGGTTTCCACGAGGACTGATGCCCAGACGGAATTGGTGTTGCTGAAGTTAATGGGCACAGAGTTAAGGGCAACTTTTATCTCTATACTGCTTTTAACATGTGGTAGGCAATCAGAAGTTGCGTAAGGGCAAGGGGATGGCTCTGAAGCGTCTCTCCCGTCGTGCCGATTAACGTACCCATTTCAGAGTTACCCTCTCGGCTGCAAAAGGATAAAAGGTTAGGCGACTCGTCGCAAATCACCTTTTCCAACTCACGCACTTGTTCATTGTTAGCGTGGCCATCCACTTCCAACACATCAACGGGTTTGTTCATGTCGCGATCGAGTCCCAACCGAATGGCGGGTTTAACATTGGAACTGCTCTGAGCCAGAACTTGGGTGAAATCAGGGTGGGGGATCGTCGGTCTGAGGACTAGCCGCACATTGAGGTGAGAGTTGGTTTCCTCCACTTGATCCCGTGGTGGATAAAAACTAACGATGAGATCTGCCCAGCGCCGTTGAGGACGAATATAGGCATCAGAATCCGGCTCCCGTTTTTCCAGTTCTGCCCTGACTTGCGCTTCCGTGTAGCCCCGCTTCAAGATATCCCGCTTGATTTTCCACTTGGCTCGCAGCGACTCTGGAGGAGCCAAGTAAACTTTCACGTCGTAGCAATCACGAGCGCCCCGTGTGGCATAGCCCAATAACCCTTCGACGATGACAAACTTACTTGGCTTGACGTAGTGGGGCGGCTCAAAGGTGCCTGTTTTGTGGCTATAGATTGGTTTGAGGATGGGTTGTCCTGTCCGCAAAAGCGATAGATGCTGCTGCATGATATCGAGGTAGTTGCAGTCGGGGTGCAGGGCGGTGATCCCAATCTCGGCGCGTTGCTTGCGATCGTACCGGTGGTAGTCATCGGTACAAATTATCGTCACATTTTCTTCCCCTAGTAAATGCGCCAATCCTCTCGTCAGCGTTGTTTTACCCGCTGCGCTATCACCCACAATGCCAAGAATAATTGGACGAGACATGCTTCCTCTCAGGCAAAAACAACCCTAACAACAAGTGCTTTACGGCAGGTCTAGAGCGTTATAATCAGCGGTCGATCTAGCTAATCACATTCCACTCAAGGATTTACATCTCTAACAATACCGATTCGTTTATTTTAGAGTGCCTCAGACAACAGCGCGAAAGTATTGCAGATCACGTAAAGAAAGTTTGCTTTCCTAATACCCAAGATGGGGATCATCCTTCGTGATTTACAAAATGCCCGAGGAGCAGCGATCTCAGTCCCAGCAATAAGTTTTTCTATATGATTTCTATATAAATCGTCAATACATTGCACCAGATAGCCCGATCGCGTTATCTCCAAACTTTGTCAAAATTTCCGCACAATCACGACAAGACCCCGAATTCTTGAAGAATCCGGGGTCTGTCATTAACAATACTTCGGACAGTTTTTGTAGAGGTTCTGGAAACCCTGTTGTACAGCCGGTATAGACCCTCACCCTAAATCCCTCTCCCAAGAGGCTTGTCATTACCAACATTTTTGAGAAATCGAAGATTTCTCAAAAATGTGAATTCTAAACCTCTTAGA
>JARCMD010000061.1 GCA_030248885.1 Leptolyngbyaceae cyanobacterium MP9P1.79
GGCGAAGCATCCGGCAGACAGAGCCTTGAATCGACCAGAAGGTCATTGCCCGGATGCTAAGTGCAAAGCACACGCTACGCGAACGCCCTTCCGGTGCCTAGTATAAACTTTTCTAGAAATCTCCTAAATTCATAATCCTTAGTATTACTCCTCAAACTGAGTCACGCGACGGAGGTTGAGGACATCGCTGAGCTTTCTGACCTGACTGAAAACCCGATCGAGTTGTTGGTGGTCGCAGATATCGATCCCCAAATTGATCACAGCAGTTTGATCCGGGTAAGTTTTCACATTGGCTTGGCGCACATTAACGGCGCTATCACTGAGGCGGGACAAAATATCTTTGAGAATCCCGACACGATCGATCGTTTCAATCAGAATTTCGACGGGATAGGTTTGGGGGCGGCCGTCTTGACGAATGTGAGGATTCCAACTGACAGGCACCAACCGATCGCCCGCCACCTGCTCCACATTCTGGCAACCCTGTTGATGAATTGAAATGCCGCGATTACTGCGAGTCACCACCCCAATAATCGGTTCACCAGGCACCGCGCAACAACAGCCTGCAAGGTGATACAGCAACCCTTCCACCCCTAAAATCGGCGACTTTCCAGGCGTGGGGGCGGGACGGCTAGCAGGCAACAGCAGGGGAACGACCGTGCCAGATTCAGCCGTTTCCTTCGCCTTCACCACATCGCGCAGGCGGTTCAGCACCACTGTCACCGTCACTTCGCCATAGCCCAAGGCGGCTAGCAAATCATCGACACTGTGGTAGTTACATCGCTCTGCCACCGCCCGAATTGGCTCCGACTTCAGGAACGCTTCAAAGCCAGATTTGCCGATTTCCCGCTCTAGCATTTCTCGCCCTCTTGCGAGATTTTCGTCGCGGTGCGATCGTTTATACCATTGGCGAATGCGGTTTCTCGCTCCGCCCGTCATCACAAAATTCAGCCAATCCAAATTGGGGTGGGAATGCTTGTGGGTAATAATTTCCACAATATCGCCATTGCGGAGGGGCGTATCCAAACTCACCATGCGGCCATTGACCTTGGCTCCCGCGCAATGGTTGCCCACCTCGGTGTGGATGCGATAGGCAAAGTCCACAGGAGTCGATCGGGGGCTGAGGGGCACCACATCTCCCCCCGGCGTAAAGACATAAACTTCCCCTTCAAACAAGTTTTCCCGAATGCTTTCCAGATACTCCTGCGCGTCCTTCAGGTCATATTGCCAGTCCAGTAATTGTCGCAACCAGGTAAACTTTTCGTCTGTAGAAGACATCTGGGTGTTGCTAGACCCCCCCGTCTCCTTATATTTCCAGTGGGCAGCGATCCCGTACTCTGCGACGTGGTGCATTTCCAGGGTGCGGATTTGCACTTCCATCGGCCGGCCTGTCAATCCCAGAACGATCGTATGAAGAGATTGATAGCGGTTGGGTTTGGGAAGACCGATGTAATCCTTGAAGCGACCCGGCAGAGGGCGGAAGACATCATGCACAACCGCAAGGGCGCGATAACAATCATCATTGGAATGGACAATAATCCGAATGGCGGCAATATCGAAGATTTCATGGAATTCCTTTTGCTGCCGCTGCATCTTCTCGCAAATGCCGTAGAGATGTTTGGGGCGACCACTGACATCGGTGTAGCGGATGCCAATTTGGTTTAATCGTTCTCGCAGCATCTCCGCTGCTTTGGCTAATATTTCTTCGCGATCGGTGCGTTTCTCAGCCACCAAGCCCTGGATTTCGCGGTAGGACTCTGGCTCCAAGTATTTGAACGCCAAATCTTCCAATTCCCATTTGAAGCGTCCGATCCCCAGCCGATTCGCTAGGGGAGCAAAGATGTCTCGCGTTTCCTGGGCAATGGCCCGGCGTTTTTCTTCGGATAAATGCTCCAGCGTTCGCATGTTATGCAGGCGATCGGCCAACTTCACCACAATGACGCGAATATCCTGAGCCATAGCCAAAAACATGCGCCGGAAGTTCTCTGCTTGGCGCTCAGTTTTGCTGGAAAAGTTAAACTTGGAGAGCTTCGTCACCCCTTCCACCAGCAGCCGCACTTCAGGGCCAAAACGCTGTTCCAGTTCATCGGCCGTCACTGCCGTATCTTCCACCACATCATGGAGAAACCCCGCCGCAATCATGGCACTGCCGCCCCCCAAGTCTCGCAGCAGTCCCGCCACAGCTACGGGGTGCATAATGTATGGCTCGCCTGAAGCCCGATTTTGCCCCTCGTGTAGATTGTAAGCGAACTCAAAGGCGCGACAGATTAAGTCGTTATCAGTGGGCAGTGGAGTGTTCGATTTAGAATCAGGCGATCGGCGCTCAATCAAACAGTCCTGAAGCCAGTCGGGGATCGTGAAACTCGGTTGGTAGATGGGAGCCGCTACGTTCATGCTACAGAGGGTGGAAAGGTTTGAGGACAGGGATGATTCAGAAAATATAGAAAATATAAATATCAAAAATATAAATAGTAGGTGATGTGCAACTTAAAGTCTGCCCTCATCCCCCAGCCCCTTCTCTCAATAGGGGAGAAGGGGAGCCGATCCAGGTCTTAGCCCCTCTCCCAGCAGGGGAGAGGGGGTTGGAGTGAGGGCGGTTCGGGAAAGTTGCACATTGCCTAAATATCAAAAATTAAATATCAGAAATGACAATGGAGCCAAATGAGTGGCTTGGCTCCATTGCCGATCGGTTTTAAGAGTGTGAAGAAAAGAGTGTGAAAAAAAGGTTCTGCGCGGGTGTCGATTCGCTTAGGGCTGATTCTACTGGATTTAGTGTGCTAAAGGATACTAAAAATTCAAGAATACTGGGAATTCGATCGCCGAATCATCCAGGTAAGATGCTGGAGATACTGTAGGTGGTTCAATCATGAACTAGCGTCTCTTGAGAGTTTTGCGGCTAGCTTAGGATTAATTTGTGGGTGGATCAGTCACGAAGGAGATGATCTTCGATCGCCACTGGTGCCTAGAAATCTGAAATCAGGCGAAATTGCCTTGCTTCTGAGAGAGTGGGAGTTATATCCCTATTCCTTCATGATACCCATTAGTAAATCTTAGTGTCTTTAAATTTACAAAACCCTCCTAAAGGGTGATTGGTGATGGGGAGATGGGAGAGTGCGACGATAGGAATAGAACATAAGAACTTTGTGAAACCAGAGCATGACGAATTCTTCCTATCCCAAACGCTATCCCCAACGCGATGATGCCATCTTGGGCGGGCAAGCGGTTGCTCCGATCGGCGGCGCTGTCTTGGGGGGATTGGCGGGAGTTCAGGCGAGAGTGCATAGTCCCCTCGTCAGTCAACGCGTCAGGGCGCTGTCCGAAGCCCTGAAATATGGTGAGGCAGGGTTGGACGTGATTATCAATGCCGTGCGAGTCCAAGGGGGACGATCGCAGCGACGGGCTTATTTTTTACTGCGGAACCAAGCCCATCCCAAAGCCAAGCAAGTCTTACAGGACATCAGCCCTTTTACTCTGTTCAATGCCAACAACACAGGGGCAGTGCTGAACAAGGTGTTCTGTCTTGCCATCAGTCCCGATGGACAAACTCTAATTAGTGGAGGCAGTGGAGCGCGACAAAATAGTGGGATTCGCATGTGGAACCTGGAAACGGGGCGACGATCGACCCTAGTAAAATCTGGTGCTACCCGATCGATCGCCCTCAGTGCCAATGGTCAGACCCTCATCACCGGTGGATTGAATGGCGCGGTGCAGGTGTGGGATTTATCCACAGGAGCATCAATTTCCACGTTGCAGGGGCATGGCGGTGAGGTGTTGTCGATCGCCCTGAGTCCCGATGGCGAAACCCTGGCCACCAGCGGCAACAGTTGGGATCAGACGATCAGAATTTGGCACCTGCCAACGGGAGAACTGCGCCACACCTTGCGGGGCTATGGAGGCGAAATCGCCGCTGTAGTCATTGATCCCAGCGGTGAAACCTTGGTCAGTAGCAGCCACGACCACACCATTCGCCTGTGGAATCCGCGCACAGGTGAGCAACTCACTCAGCTTTTTGGGCATACTGCTTCAGTTAACTGCCTTGCCCTCAGTGCCGATGGCCGTACCCTGATCAGTGGCAGCTATGACAGTACCCTCAAATTTTGGGATCTGCACACAGGGCGGCTGTTGCGAACCAATGCGGGCCAGAGTCGTGGGGTGACGGCGTTGACCGTGAGTCCAGAGGGATGGATTGCCAGTGGCAGCCACGATCGCACGATCAAACTCTGGGATCGCACGGGAGCGCTCTTGTCCACCTTAGAAGGACACACAGGCACAATTTTTGCCCTAGCGTTTGTACCAGACAGTCAGATGTTAGTCAGTTGCAGTGCCGATCGCACCCTGCGATTATGGACACTACCAGAATAATTCTCTTCCACCCTTCCACCCTTCACCCTCCACCCCTTCCACCCTTCACCCTTCCACCCTTCCACCCTTCCACCCTTCCATGTCCCACGATTCACCCCAACCCGATGATGTCGTTCTAGGAGGACGCGCCCCTGCTCCCGTCGATGGCGTGATCTTGGGAGGATTGGCCGGGGTGAAGCGCCGTCTGGCTAGCGTCGATGAATCGATTCAGTTGGCGGCTTTGGCTGATGCTATGAAATACGGAGATGCCGGGATCGATTTGGTAATTGACGCGCTCACCGATCCCTCAGAGCGGGTGTGGAAGAAAGCGGATAATCTGCTGCGATCGATCGATACCCCTGAAGTCAAGGAGGCATTGAGCCTATCGGAAATGCGGGCGCTAGCTGGGGTGAAGCGTCGGCTAGCCAACCCAAATGAAGACTTGAGAATTAGCGCCCTTTCGGAAGCCATGAAGCACGGCCCTGAAGGAATTGGTGTCGTCATCGCGGCTCTGAGAGATCCGTCAGAGCGGGTTTGGAAAACGGCCAATGCCCTGCTGCGGACGGTGCCCGATCCCAGAGTAAAACAGGTATTGGCGCTGTTCTCGGCAGTGGGGATCAAATACACGGGGTTATCAGAATTACTGGCGGCGGGATGCTGGCTGGAAGCAGATTTCCAGACAAAGGAGGCTCTATACCAGATCTTTGGTCTTAACCCGCTACAGCAGTTTCGGGAGGCTTTAGTTGACAGATTGCCCTGTGAAGATTTGCAGATTATCGATCGCCTCTGGATGAAGCATAGTCATGGGCGGTTTGGCTTTAGTGTGCAAAAGGCAATCTGGAGCCAGTGTGCTGCCAGTCGTTGGGAAAAGGCGGAGGCGTGGATTCTGTTTGGCGATCGGGTGGGGTGGCGATCGAATTTGCCCTGGAATCAAAATCATTGGAAGCAGCAGGATGAAATTACCTTCAACCTCCACGCACCTGCGGGTCATTTGCCCTATTTGGGCGACACCTTTGGCATCTTTACGATCGAAGCACTCTCAGCCCGACTGACAGCATGTGGAATTCATTAAAGGATTTGCAGGTTGATAGCCTACCCGATCACATTTCAACTCAATCCCCAACCTCGATCGGTAATCCTGACCTACCAATTACCCCAACTTCGTACTATTCAAAATGACTAGCATCCATGACAATAGCTATTAACGGTTGACCCTTCACTGCTAGCCAAACTGCTATGACGCTGCGTTCTTTCTTTAAAGTCTTAATTGCTGGCACCTTGGCGCTGCTGTTGGTTGGAGTGGGCGGATTTTCCTGGATTACCGCCAATAATCCCCTAAAGCTCTTAAGCAGAGCATCTCAGGCAAACCCGATCGCCGCCATGTTTGTCTCAAAGCAGGCAACGGTTATGGTGTCGCTGCTGGTCAACCCCGATCGCCTGGAACAGTTTCGGCAAATCATGGCTCCCCCAGGCAAACGGCGACAGTCGCGGGCAGAAGTGGAGCAACTCAAGCAGAGTTTGTTGCTCACCACCGATTTAGATTATCGGCGTGATATTCAGCCCTGGCTGGGGGATGAAGTGACTCTAGCGGTGACGACTCCTGACATCGATCGCAATGATGCCAACGGTCAACAGCCTGGTTATTTGGTGGCAGCAGCGACCCGTGACCCCGATCGCGCCAAGGAGTTTTTGCAATTGTTTTGGCAGCGGCGATCGATCGCTGGGGCAGAGTTGACCTTTGAGCAATACAAGGGTGCGCAGTTAATCTCTAGCAAGGCGACCCAAGTGCCGGGTGGCAAAGCTGAAGCAACCAGTGAGACGCGCTATCCGGCTGCCTTTGCCACTGCTGTCGTGGGCGATCGATTCCTGCTCTTTGCCAACCACCCCAAAGTTTTGCGCGATGCTATCAACAATGTGCAAGCCAGTGACCTGAACTTGACCAGTTCCAGCGTTTACCAACGATCGCTACAGCAGGTGGTCAATAACCGCATCGGTTTCGTTTTCCTCAATCTTTCGCAGCCCATGCCAAACGGGGATCAGCCTGTTAATCCAGTTAAATCTGCTTATGAAGGATTAGCCGTGGGATTGTCCCTAAGCCGTGAAGGATTATTGGCAGACTCCGCCCTCCTCACCGCAGCTAATCAGCCGATCGCAGCAGCTACAACGCTTGCAAATACTCCCCTAGCTCAACCGCTTCAAGCCTTGCAGTATCTCCCCACCGGAACTCCTCTAGCCCTTACCGGAGTGGATTTGAGCCATTGGAGCAACTCATCAGCCGATCCCAGCACTGCTTTCCTGCTCCAATGGATTAAACCCTCGATCGCTGCTCTCCAGACTCAGTGGGGCATTGACTTATCCCAGGATGTCTTCAGTTGGGTGAATGGAGAATACGCCTTGGGAACGATCGTCACCAGTAACCCATCTAACCTTGGCACGCTGGATCAGTCCCCTCCCCTCAAAACCGATTGGGTATTTGTTGTAGAACGTTCTCCTGAAGCGGTGGAGGGGATCGCCCATTTGGATGCGATCGGCACCCAACAGGGTTTGAGCATCGGCACCCTTCCCATTGGCAACCAGCAGGTGTCTGCCTGGACACGGCTCCAAGCCCCAGCAGCTTCTGCCACTCTCAACGCTCAAGTTCAGGCAGTGCATACAACCGTCGGCAACTACGAGGTGTTTGCCACATCCGTCGCGGCGATGGAAACAGCCTTGCAAGCAACACAAACCCCCTTAGGAAGCAGTGCCGCCTTTCAAGCAGCCATGGCTCCCCTCCCCAAATCTGGTCAAGGCTACCTCTACTTGAATTGGCAGACGAGTCAACCCCTGCTGGAACAGCAATTCCCCTTCCTGAAATTAGTGGAACTGGCGGGGCAGCCGCTGTTCACCCATCTCCGATCGCTCACCCTCACGCGCTACGACACCACCCCCACTGTCCAACGCGACAAGCTCTTCGTTCGCCTGGGATCATTCCCCCAAGGCTGAAGTGAGGGATTTAGTTAATACCGAATTCGGGGATCAACGTAGGCATTCAAAATATCGATCGCAATACTGGCAACAACAACGATCGCCGCAAAAAATACCACAATTCCCTGCACCGTTGGGTAGTCCCGCAGGGCAATGGCTTCGTATAGCCGATTCGCCAACCCAGACCAGGAAAACGTCACCTCAGTTAAAATTGCCCCACCCAACAGCGCCGCGAAGGTCAGTCCCAGCACCGTGATGACTGGAATCAAAGCATTCTTTAGAGCATGGGCGAATAAAATTCGAGTTTCTGAAATGCCCCGCGCCCGTGCTGCTTCGACATAATCCGCCTTGAGAGTTTGCTTTAAATTGACCCGCACCATCCGCTCAAAAATGCCGCTAAGGAGAATGCCCAATGTCAAACTGGGTAGGGCTAAATAGTGCAGGGCAGTCAAGAAGCCACCCAAGTCACCACTGAGTAAGCTGTCTACGGTGTAAAGCCCAGTGCTGTAGAGCCGATCGCCCACCTGTAGCCCATCGGGGATCGAGCGATTGATGGGAAAGCGTGTCCCCAGAGGAAACCAGCGGAGTTGTACCGCAAACACCAATTGCAGCAGCATTCCCAACCAGAACAACGGAATTGCATAGGTAATGATGCCAAATAAGCGACCGCCGACATCAAACACAGTCCCCGGACGGGAGGCGGAAAGAATCCCCACACTCACCCCCACCAGGAGCGCGATCGTCATACTGAAAACTGCCAACTCCACGGTTGCAGGAAAATATTGCTGAATAATCTCCCAGACTTTTTGTCCTCGGCTGGTGAGAGAGGTGCCCAAATCCAGACTCAGTAACTGATGTAGGTAATGCAGATATTGCCGCCATAGGGGATCTGCCAACCCCAGTTGCAATCGCAGTGCCACCTTTGCACTCTCTGGGGCCCGTGGCCCCAAAATCACATCCACCGGGTCGCCCGGTGTCGCCCTCAACAACAAAAACACAACAGATGTAATAACCCACAACATCAGCGGAGCCAACAAGAGCCGCATAAAAATGTAGTAACGAAGGGCGCTGGAACGAGACATAAAATCAATAGCTAACGAGCAAACTAGACTAGCATCCCTTGCAAAAAAGCTGCTAAGGAGATTTCCGAGAAAGATGTTACCCATGTAGGGGCGAAGCATCCGGGCCATGACCTTCTGGTTGATTCAAGGGCTTGTCTGCCGGATGCTTCGCCCTTCCGGTGCCTGGTATAAACTTTTCTAGAAATCTCCTAATGACTCACGAGGGAATGTTTCGCTGTGTAGGGGTAAAATTTCCTCGAAAATTTCCGTACCTTCAATTGAGTGCGAAAATGGGTATTATCAAAACCCGCCCGATCGCCCTCGACAACATACTTTTGCCACCAGGGATACCAGACAAAACCAGTCTCATTCCACCCTACTTGCCCTTGCGTGGCAAAGTCCTAGTCGCTGGAGGTGGAGTAGGCACTACCTCCTGACTAGGCGGTTGCAACTGCTCCTGAGATAACCCTGCCTGGGACAGAAACGCAATGATATCAGCGGTAATTCCTTCATCGGCTGGGTTAGCAGCACGAGCCGTCCCAAAGGTCGCCAAAGCATCGTACCAGAACCCATACTGAGCATAGACCACAGCCCGGGCCCGCTCTGAAGCTGCTACCTTTAGTTGCCGAATCGTTGGTGCAGATGGGGTGACTCGCTCAACCCACGACTGAATGTAGGGACGCTCCAGGTAAGGGTCAGCCGCATTACACACCAGACTCACCGCCCAGCGATATTTTTTGCCGATCGCCAACTCCGGCTGCTCCTCCGGCAACTGAAATTGCACAATCCCTTGCTGCTGGATGTCCACCCGTTGGACAAATAGCGGTTCTGCAATTCCCGGCACTGTCAAAGCAAACTCCACAGGCACCGTAGGCATTTCAGACATATACCAAAAGAACACAGGACGACCCGCCGCAGTTTGTCCAATGTGATCCTTCGGTACTAAAAGTTTAATGGGCAGTGCTTGGGGGAAGGCATCTTTGGCATTGGGATCAGTTTGGCAGCCCTGCAACTTACCCGTGCGGACTCCCTGAGTAGGAGTTATGCCCTTGGGAGGCACATAGCTGGAATTGGGTCGCGCCACCGCTAGCAATGTCTGGCTCAGCGGTGCAGAATTCATGGCACTAGGAAGCGAGTTAAAACTATACAGGTGGGCGATCGTCACTGCCATCAACACATAATTCATTATCCCTCTCCCTACGCTTCACAACCAGAATAAAGCAACAGGGACTCACCCGCTTCAAGGTTCCAAGTTTAAATTACTTTGGTTCCGCAACCGGACTGAATCAGCGTGGGATGGCAATCCCTCTGCCTGAGCTAAAATATCGATCGCCCCAGCAACTTTGCTCAATGCAGTGGGTGAATAGTGAATCAAGCTGGAATGTTTCATAAACGTTTCCACCCCCAAAGCCGAAGCGTAGCGGGCTGAACCTGACGTGGGTAGCGTGTGATTTGGCCCCGCCAGATAATCTCCGATCGCCTCTGGCGTTGAGCAGCCTAGAAAAATGGCTCCGGCGTGACGAATTTTTTCCAACAATCCCCAGGGATCAGCTACTTCCAATTCCAAATGCTCTGGGGCAAACTCATTAGACAATTCCGCTGCCGTTGCCAGGGAATCGACCACCACAATCAACCCATAGTGGGCGATCGATTTCTCAGTCAACGTGCGCCGGGGATGATCAACCAATTGCTGCTCTACTTCAGCCAACACCTTACGGGCAATCACCGAATCATTCGTGAGCAAAATTGCCGCCGCCATTGGGTCATGTTCCGCTTGGGCCAGCAAGTCTGCTGCCACATGGGTGGGATTAGCACTGGCATCGGCAATGATTAGTACCTCCGAGGGCCCCGCGAGGGAATCGATCCCCACCGTCCCAAACACCAATTTCTTCGCCAACGTCACATAAATATTGCCAGGGCCCGTAATCACGTCCACCTTGGGAATGGTCTCGGTTCCATAGGCTAGGGCAGCGATCGCCTGCGCCCCACCCACTCGATAAATTTCCTCAACTCCCGCTTCCTGCGCTGCCACAAGTACGGCAGGATTCACCGTTTTTTCGGGCCCCGGAGGCGTGACCATGACGATGCGCGGCACCTTAGCCACCTTGGCAGGAATCGCATTCATCAGCACTGTGCTGGGGTAAGCCGCCCGTCCGCCTGGAATGTACAGCCCAGCCCGGTCTACAGGGGTGTAACGCTTGCCCAGCACTACGTCATCTTCACCAAACTGCACCCAACTCTTGGGGACACGCTGGCGGTGGAATGCTTCAATTTTTTGGCACGCTAACTGAATCGCGTTTAGTAAATCTTTGGAGACCTGCTGATAGGCTGCATCTAGCTCAGAGCCACTGACCCGCAAGTCCTCCGCCCTCAAAGTTTGTTGGTCAAACTCTGCCGTGTAGTGCAAAACAGCCCGATCGCCTTGGCGCTTAACGGTTTGAAGCACTTCTCGCACCGTTGCTTCCTTGTGGACAACCTGGTCGTCATGAGTCCGATCGCAGATGCGTCGCAGTTCCGCTTGGGCTTCAGCTTGCTGAGTGATAATTCGCAGCATGGAGTCGAAATGCCTGATCGTGAAGAGGGAATTGCCCATTCCGAGGACAGACGGTCTAGAACTTAAGGCTTCTAATCTAGCTGTTTCAGCCTAGCTGCCCGTACTCGTCACTCTAGCTTAACCTGGATTTTTCTAGGATTGGGAGGGCCAGGGGATAGATGATAAATTCTGGTCACTTATTACGATTTTGAAAAACCCCGCAAAATTTTTTGGTAATTTCGCCATTCCTTCTGTACAATTGGAGACTGCCTAACTTATATACAGTGTTGTAGTAGAAGAATCGTGGGAAATATTAAGTCAGCGATCAAGCGCGCTCAGGTTTCAGAAAGAAATCGGCTGCGGAACAAAGCTTATAAGTCAGCCGTTAGAACTTTGATGAAGAAATGTCTAGTTGCTGTGGACAGCTTCGGGGCTGACCCAGCACCAGAGAAAATGCAAGAGGTTCAGCGTCATTTAGCTAATGCCTATAGCAAAATTGATAAGGCGGTCAAGCGGGGAGTCCTTCACCCCAATACAGGCGGGCGCAAAAAATCTCGCTTGGCGAGGGCACTCAAGCGCTACGATCCGGCTCCCACAACCGCAACGGCTCCAGTTACAGAAGCCGCAGTCCTTGCGTCTCCAGAAGCTGATCCTGAAGCCCCACCCGTTCCCACTGAATAGTTAGAAAAGCTCCAGCCTGCCCTTCCGCCAACCAAACTCTTGTTTCTGATCCGTTCTTGGTTAGACGTTTATGCAGTTGATTGATACCCATGTCCACATCAACTTTGATGTCTTTCAGCCAGAGTTGGAAGCCGTTGCTCA
The DNA here is from genome assembly GCA_030248885.1 of Leptolyngbyaceae cyanobacterium MP9P1.79. Lineage (GTDB taxonomy): Bacteria > Cyanobacteriota > Cyanobacteriia > JARCMD01 > JARCMD01 > JARCMD01. The sequence goes on from JARCMD010000061.1 coordinate 11,719, forward strand.
GCGCTGGCGAGAGGCTGGGGTCGTGCGGTTGGTGCATTCCTGCGTTGAACCCTCAGAGTTTGGTGGCATCCAGTCCCTAGCCGATCGGTTTTCCGAATTGTCCTTCGCTGTGGGTCTGCATCCGCTAGATGCCGACAAATGGACGGATGAGTCTGCCAACCAGATTTTGTCCTTGGCAAAGTCCGACAACCGAGTCGTGGCGATCGGGGAAACAGGCTTGGACTTTTACAAGGCTGATAATCAACGGCAACAGGAACAGGCATTCGGCGGTCAACTGACGATCGCTCACCAGCTAGGGCTACCAGTGATTATCCACTGTCGAGATGCAGCCGCTGCCATGTGGGACTTTTTACAAAGGTTCGCCCAAGAGCATAGGATTTCTGCTTTCAAAGGAGTGATGCATTGCTGGGGCGGCACCCCCGAAGAAACTCAGTGGTTTCTCGATCTGGGCTTCTACATTAGTTTCAGCGGGACGGTGACCTTCAAGAATGCCACCACCATTCAAGCCTCTGCCCAAATGGTGCCGATCGATCGCCTCCTCGTGGAAACAGACTGTCCATTTCTGGCTCCCGTCCCCAAACGTGGAGAACGCCGAAATGAACCTGCCTACGTGCGCTATGTGGCCGATCGCGTTGCCCAACTCCGCGAGATTTCCCTCGATACCCTCGCCGACGCAACAACGCAAAACGCCAATCGCCTCTTCCAATTTCTGGACGTAGTTTAAAGGGCTAAAGCTCACTGAAACCTCTTGAATGAGTGGTTTCGAGTCATCAACTCTTCAATGAGTGCCAGTGACGTGCCTGAAAATGCACAAATTGGCTTCGTTTTCAACTTGCTTAACATAACTTGTTGAGGAAGTCATCCCAGACCCATTTACATACGTCATAATGTATAGGAATGTATAGGAGCTTGAATCAAAAAGTCCATATTGGGTTACGCCTACGAGTTGCTCTTCCCCTCAATACATCCCAAATTTGCTCACCCCCTTTGCCCAATCTTTGCCTTGAAACTCTGAATTTTTAGATCGAGTCCTTCTGAAGGGCTTGCTTTTCTGTTGACATATTTTTGTGAATCGACTATACTTCGGAACTCGCGCTGGGCGTGACTCCGAGAAGACGTATGACTAGAGGAGACGCATGATTAATCTGACCCATACTGCACCCGCTTTCACGTTACCAGACCTAGTGGAAATTCAGCGGGCGAGTTTCCGTTGGTTCCTAGAAGAAGGGCTGATTGAAGAACTGGAGAGCTTTTCGCCGATTACCGACTACACCGGCAAGTTAGAGCTTCACTTCTTAGGCAGCAACTACAAACTCAAGCGTCCTAAATACGACGTGGATGAATCCAAGCGGCGGGATGGCACCTATGCTGTACAAATGTATGTTCCCACTCGGCTCATTAATAAGGAGAGTGGCGAGATCAAGGAACAAGAGGTGTTCATTGGCGACCTGCCGTTGATGACCGATCGCGGTACTTTCATCATCAACGGCGCAGAACGGGTCATCGTCAACCAGATCGTGCGGAGTCCTGGCGTATACTACAAGTCCGAAACCGACAAAAACGGTCGTCGCACCTACAACGCTAGCCTCATTCCCAACCGGGGAGCATGGCTGAAGTTTGAAACCGACAAAAATGACTTGGTGTGGGTTCGGATTGATAAAACACGCAAGCTGTCTGCCCAAGTGCTGTTGAAGTCTCTGGGCCTAACGGATAACGAAATTTTTGATGCCTTGCGTCACCCCGAATACTTCCAGAAGACGATCGAAAAAGAAGGGCAGTTTACCGAAGAAGAAGCCCTAATGGAGCTTTACCGCAAGCTGCGTCCTGGTGAGCCTCCCACGGTTTCCGGGGGTCAGCAGTTGTTGGATTCTCGCTTCTTTGACCCCAAACGTTATGACTTGGGACGGGTGGGCCGCTACAAGCTGAACAAGAAGCTGCGGCTGACTGTGCCTGAGGCAACGCGAGTGCTGACGGCTCAAGACATTTTGGCGGCGATCGACTACCTAATTAACCTGGAATTTGACATCGGCAACATCGATGACATTGATCACTTGGGCAATCGTCGTGTGCGGTCTGTGGGTGAATTGCTCCAGAACCAAGTGCGGGTTGGTCTCAATCGCCTAGAGCGGATTATTCGAGAACGGATGACGGTTTCTGATTCTGATTCTTTGACCCCAGCTTCTTTGGTGAACCCGAAGCCCTTGGTTGCAGCGATTAAGGAATTCTTTGGCTCCTCCCAACTGTCCCAGTTTATGGATCAAACCAATCCTCTGGCAGAGTTGACCCACAAGCGCCGCTTAAGTGCCCTTGGCCCGGGCGGTTTAACCCGTGAACGCGCTGGCTTTGCGGTGCGGGATATTCACCCCTCTCACTACGGACGCATTTGCCCGATCGAAACTCCTGAAGGCCCGAACGCTGGACTCATTGGCTCTTTGGCCACCCATGCTCGCGTCAACTCCTACGGCTTTGTGGAAACTCCTTACTACTTCGTGGAAAATGGGCGCGTTCTGAAAGACCAAGTGCCGGTTTACATGACCGCCGATGAAGAAGATGACCTCCGGGTGGCTCCAGGAGATCTGTCGATGGATGAGAACGGTTACATTTTGGGCAATTCCGTGCCCGTCCGTTATCGCCAGGATTTCACCACTACGACTCCTGATCAGGTGGATTGCGTGGCGGTTTCTCCTGTGCAGATCATCTCAGTGGCTGCGTCGCTGATTCCGTTCTTGGAGCATGATGACGCAAACCGTGCCCTCATGGGATCAAACATGCAACGGCAGGCGGTTCCCCTCTTGCGCCCAGAGCGGCCCTTGGTGGGAACTGGCTTGGAAGCGCAAGCAGCCCGTGACTCTGGAATGGTAGTCGTGTCCCGCACCGATGGCGAAGTGACCTATGTGGCTGCCGATCGCATCCGGGTGAGGGAAAACCCCCAAGGACGGGAAATTGAATACACGTTGCAGAAATACCAGCGCTCTAATCAAGACACCTGCTTAAACCAGCGGCCGATCGTGTTTGTGGGCGATCGGGTGGTGGCAGGTCAAATCCTGGCCGATGGTTCTGCCACGGAAGGGGGAGAACTGGCCCTGGGACAAAATGTCCTCGTGGTCTACATGCCGTGGGAAGGCTACAACTACGAAGATGCCATCTTGATCAGCGAACGCTTGGTCTACGACGACATTTACACCTCAATCCACGTTGAAAAATACGAAATTGAGGCTCGGCAAACCAAACTTGGACCTGAAGAAATCACCCGTGAAATTCCCAACGTCGGTGAAGATTCCCTCCGGCAATTGGATGAGGAAGGGATTATTCGCGTCGGAGCTTGGGTAGATGCAGGGGATATTCTCGTCGGGAAGGTGACTCCCAAGGGTGAGTCAGACCAACCTCCAGAAGAAAAACTGTTGCGCGCCATTTTTGGTGAAAAAGCCAGAGATGTCCGCGACAACTCCCTGCGAGTACCCAACGGTGAGAAGGGGCGTGTGGTAGATGTGCGCCGCTTTACCCGCGAACAGGGAGATGAATTGCCTCCGGGTGCCAACATGGTCGTTCGCATCTATGTGGCTCAAAAGCGCAAAATCCAGGTGGGCGACAAAATGGCGGGTCGCCACGGTAACAAAGGCATCATCTCGCGTATTCTGTCGCCAGAAGATATGCCCTACTTGCCCGATGGCACCCCTGTCGATATTGTCCTCAATCCCTTGGGAGTTCCTTCCCGGATGAATGTGGGACAGGTGTTCGAGTGTCTTTTGGCGTGGGCTGGCGAGAACATGGATCTGCGCTTCAAAATCATTCCCTTTGATGAGATGCACGGATCAGAAAAATCTCGGGAAACCGTCCACGGTAAGTTGCTGGAAGCCCGCGAAATCATGGATAAGGAGTGGCTCTTCAATCCAGATAATCCAGGCAAGATTCAGGTATTTGATGGACGAACTGGGGAGCCATTCGATCGCCCTGTCACGGTGGGCAAAGCCTACATGCTGAAACTGGTGCATCTTGTTGACGATAAGATTCACGCCCGTTCCACTGGCCCTTACTCCCTGGTGACTCAACAACCCTTGGGTGGCAAGGCTCAGCAGGGCGGTCAGCGGTTTGGTGAAATGGAGGTGTGGGCCTTGGAGGCGTTTGGAGCCGCCTACACCTTGCAGGAGTTGCTCACGGTCAAGTCCGATGACATGCAGGGACGCAATGAAGCGCTCAATGCGATCGTCAAGGGCAAGTCCATTCCCCGTCCCGGTACGCCTGAATCCTTTAAGGTGCTGATGCGAGAGTTGCAGTCCCTCTGTTTGGACGTTGCGGTTCACAAAGTCGAAACGAAGGAGGATGGCATGAACAAGGATGTCGAAGTTGACTTGATGGCGGATGTCAGTAGCCGTCGCGCTCCCTCCCGCCCCACCTATGAATCGATTTCGAGAGATGAGTTTGTTGAGGAAGAGGACTAGGGGTCTGTTAAGTATTACTTTTTGCGTCGAAATCAGTAAGGTAGCGATTACCTTGCTGATGCCAAACTCATTAATCAAACACTGACAAACCACTAGAGTTTGCGATCGAGGCTGGGGAACCCCCTTCCCTAGCCTGTCCCCCACCTCAATTTATTTTTGCCACACTGCATAAGGAAATTTGCGCGATGCCTAAGCTAGAACAGCGGTTTGACTATGTCAAGATTGGTCTCGCCTCACCAGAGCGGATTCGTCAGTGGGGAGAGCGGACATTACCCAACGGGCAAGTGGTGGGTGAAGTCACCAAACCGGAGACGATCAACTACCGGACGTTGAAGCCAGAAATGGATGGGCTTTTCTGCGAACGGATTTTTGGCCCCGCCAAGGATTGGGAATGTCATTGCGGTAAATACAAGCGAGTGCGCCATCGCGGGATCGTTTGTGAGCGTTGCGGCGTGGAAGTCACCGAGTCACGGGTGCGCCGCCACCGCATGGGCTACATCAAACTGGCGGCTCCCGTCGCCCACGTTTGGTATCTCAAAGGGATTCCCAGTTATATGGCGATTCTCCTAGATATGCCGTTGCGGGATGTAGAACAGATCGTCTATTTCAATGCCTATGTAGTGTTAAATGCAGGCAATGCGGAAAACTTAACCTACAAGCAACTGCTGACGGAAGACCAATGGATTGAGATTGAAGACCAAATCTACAGTGAGGACTCCCAACTGACTGGAGTCGAGGTGGGGATTGGAGCGGAGGCTTTGCAGCGCTTGCTCCAAGACATTGATTTGGGCAAAGAGACAGAGCAACTGCGGGAGGAAATCGCTACTTCCAAGGGTCAGAAACGCGCCAAGTTAATTAAGCGGTTACGGGTTGTAGACAACTTTATTGCGACTGGCTCCAATCCTGATTGGATGGTCTTGTCCGTCGTGCCCGTGATTCCCCCCGATTTGCGCCCCATGGTGCAGTTGGATGGGGGACGCTTTGCCACCTCTGACTTGAATGACCTCTATCGCCGCGTCATTAACCGCAACAATCGCCTGGCCCGCCTCCAGGAGATTTTGGCTCCTGAAATCATCGTGCGGAACGAGAAGCGGATGTTGCAAGAAGCGGTGGATGCGCTGATTGATAATGGCCGTCGCGGTCGTACCGTGGTGGGTGCCAACAATCGGCCTCTGAAGTCGCTCTCAGACATTATTGAGGGGAAGCAGGGACGATTCCGGCAGAACTTGCTGGGTAAGCGGGTTGACTATTCGGGACGATCGGTCATTGTGGTGGGTCCCAAGCTCAAGATCCATCAGTGTGGTTTGCCGAGGGAAATGGCGATCGAACTCTTCCAACCGTTCGTGATTCACCGCCTGATTCGGCAAGGGTTGGTCAACAACATCAAAGCTGCCAAGAAGTTGATTCAACGGGGCGATCCCAGCGTTTGGGAAGTGTTGCAGGATGTGATTGAGGGACACCCCGTCATGCTCAACCGCGCTCCTACCCTGCATCGATTGGGGATTCAAGCCTTTGAACCCATTCTGGTGGATGGACGCGCGATTCAACTGCATCCCCTCGTATGTCCGGCGTTCAACGCTGACTTCGACGGTGACCAGATGGCGGTTCATGTCCCCCTCTCCATAGAATCTCAAGCAGAAGCCCGGTTGCTGATGCTGGCTTCCAACAATATCATGTCTCCAGCCACGGGTCGCCCGATTATTACACCTAGTCAAGATATGGTTTTGGGTTGTTACTACTTAACGACTGAAAATCTACTGGGTCAAAATGGGGCGGGAACCTACTTTGGTCATATGGATGACGTGATCATCGCCTATGAGCAAAAGCAGGTCGATCTCCATGCTTACATCTGGGTGCGCTTTGATGGGGAGGTAGAGTCGGATGAGCCAGAGGCAGAGCCAGAGGTGCTAGCCGCGCCAGAAAGCACAACCCGGATTTATTCTGGGGTGCGATCGGGGAATCCCTTGCGTCGTGTGAGAGAGGATGCCGAGGGGAACCTCATCACGCAATACATTCGCACCACACCGGGTCGAATCATTTATAACCGGACGATTCTCCAAGCGTTAGTGGGTTGACGTGAAAAAGATGGAAGGTGTAGGGGCGAAATACTCGTCTCTACACCCTTTTTTCTCAGTATTTGCAGGGACTTAGCAATGGAACAGAGAGCCATGATGACAGACCAGTTGACCAAGCAGCCCGATAAAGCTATTTTTCGTAATCGCGTGATTGATAAGGGTCAGCTTAAAAAGTTGATCTCCTGGGCATTTACCCGCTACGGGACTGCCCGCACTGCTCAGATGGCAGATTTGCTCAAGGATTTAGGCTTCCGTTATGCCACGAAAGCCGGGGTTTCCATTAGTGTGGATGACCTCCAGATTCCAGCCAAAAAGCAGGAATTATTGCGTGGCGCTGAGGAAGAGATTAAGGCGACAGAAATGCGCTATACCCGTGGCGAAATTACCGAAGTGGAGCGCTTCCAAAAGGTGATTGACACCTGGAATAGCACGAGCGAGGAACTGAAGGATGAAGTGGTGCGCCACTTTAGAGCCAATGACCCGCTGAACTCTGTCTACATGATGGCATTTTCTGGGGCACGGGGAAATATTTCCCAGGTGCGTCAGTTGGTGGGAATGCGGGGTTTGATGGCGAATCCCCAGGGTGAAATTATTGACTTGCCCATTAAAACAAATTTCCGTGAAGGATTAACTGTCACCGAGTATATTATTTCCTCCTACGGTGCCCGGAAGGGACTCGTAGACACGGCGCTACGGACGGCTGACTCTGGGTATTTGACACGTCGCTTGGTGGATGTATCCCAGGATGTGATTATTCGCGAGTTGGACTGTGGCACGTTGCGGGGTATTCCCGCTCGGAGCATGATGGACGACGATCGCGTCCTGATTGCCCTCAAAGATCGGTTGCTGGGACGGGTGCTATCGGAAGTTGCCCTCCACCCCCAAACCGGAGAAGTGGTTGTAGCGCGTAATCAGGACATTTCCGATGAGTTGGCCAATGCCATTGCCAAGGCAGGAATTGATCAAGTGATGGTTCGATCGCCCCTAACCTGCGAAGCGGCGCGATCGGTTTGCCAACACTGCTACGGCTGGAGCCTGGCCCACGCCCACATGGTAGACATGGGGGAAGCGGTGGGGATCATTGCTGCACAGTCGATCGGAGAACCTGGAACCCAGTTGACGATGCGGACGTTCCACACTGGCGGGGTGTTCACGGGAGAACTGGCCCGTCAAGAACGGGCGAAGTACGATGGAGTGATTCGCTATGCCAAAAAAGGTATCCGATCGCGCCCCTTCCGCACCCGCCACGGGGAAGATGCCCAGGTGATGGAATCAAACGCTGAGATTAATCTAGAGTCTAGCGATCGGAAGGAAGCCTTCTCCATCTCCCAAGGTTCGATTCTGTTTGTGCAGAATGGGGAGCGGGTGAAAAAAGACCAGATTCTCGCCGAGGTGCCTTTGGCAGGACGGACTCGTCGCACCACGGAGAAAGCAACCAAGGACGTGGCTACGGACTTGGCAGGCGAAGTTATGTTTGCTGATATCATTCCTGAAGAGAAGAAAGACCGTCAAGGCAACACCACTCGGATTGCCCAGCGGGGCGGACTGGTGTGGATTCTTTCTGGCGAGGTCTACAATCTGCTTCCCGGTGCAGAACCGACGGTGAAGAATGGCGATCAGGTAGAAGCGGGGAGCGTCTTAGCGGAAACCAAACTGGTCACTGAGCATGGTGGCGTAGTGCGTCTGAGCCAAGAAAATACCAGCGGTGCCGCTCTGTCTGAGACGGGCAAAGGGGGACGGGAGATTGAAATCATCACGGCCTCGGTGATCCTCGACCAGGCGAAAGTCCATGTCGAAAGTCATCAGGGACGGGATCAGTACATTGTTGAAACGACCAATAATCAGCGCTTTTTCCTCAAAACCACCCCTGGCACGAAGGTGATCAACAATCAAGTGATTGCCGAACTAGACGACCACAGCTACCACACCCAAAGTGGCGGCATCATCAAGTACTCAGGCGTGGAAGTGTCCAAAAAGGGCAAGGCGAAGCAGGGGTATGAAGTGGTGCAAGGCGGCACGCTGCTGTGGATTCCTGAAGAGGCCCACGAGGTCAACAAGGATATTTCCTTGCTCTTAGTCGAGGATGGTCAGTACGTGGAAGCGGGTACTGAAGTGGTGAAGGATATCTTCTGTCAAAGCAATGGCATTGTGGAAGTGATCCAGAAAAATGACATTCTCCGGGAGATTGTGGTGAAGCCTGGGGATCTGCACATGATCGATGGGCCACCTGGCGACGGCATCACGAAGGAGGGTAGTTTGTTCAATCCTGGACAGGAAGTTCTGCCTGGCTTGGTTCCGAGTGAACTGCGCTTTGTGGAATATGTGGAAACTCCCGAAGGGCCAGCCGTCCTGTTGCGCCCTGTGACAGAGTTTACTGTTCCTGACGAACCCCCGGCTCCCAGTCAGGAATCAACCAGTGAGTCGATCGGCCGCGCCATTAAGCTCCGAGCTGTCCAACGCCTGTCCTACAAGGATGGGGAACGGGTGAAATCCGTGGAGGGGTTGGAACTGCTGCGGACACAACTGGTGCTGGAAATCGATCGCGAAGCTCCTCAATTGGCTGCCGATATTGAATTGGTGCCCGATGAAACGGAGGAGGGCATTATGCGCTTGCAACTGGTGATTTTGGAGTCGTTGGTGATTCGGCGCGACATTGCCGCAGACACCACCCAGGGCAGCACCCACACCCGTTTGCTGGTGAGCGATGGGGAACAAATTGAACCCGGTGCCGTGGTCGCGCGGACTGAGATTCAATGCAAGGAAGCCGGAGAAGTCCGGGGAGTCCGGGATGAGAATGAAGCGGTGCGCCGAATTCTGGTGGTCACCAAAGCTGACCAAATGACGATCGAAACCCGCAGAAAGACTCCAACCGTCAAGGTGGGCGATCTGGTCGTGGCAGGGAAGGATACGATCGCCTCGGATATGCTGGCTCCTGAATCGGGGCAGGTTGTAGAAGTGGGCGACAACTCTGTGTTAATGCGGGTTGCCCGTCCCTATCGGGTTTCTCCTGGCGCTGTGTTGCACATCGACAACAGCGACCTCGTGCAGCGGGGTGACCACTTAGTGCTACTGGTGTTTGAGCGGACGAAGACCGGAGATATCATCCAGGGTTTGCCCCGGATTGAAGAACTGCTGGAAGCCCGGAAACCCAAGGAAGCCTGTGTGCTAGCTGAGCGGCCAGGTGTCGTGCAGGTGGTCTATGGCGATGACGACTCTGTAGAGGTGAAGGTGATTGAATCCGACGGGGTGATCACCGAGTACTCACTAAATTCTGGACAGAATTTGATTGTCTCTGACGGTCAGGAGGTCGAAGCTGCCGAAGCGTTGACTGACGGCCCCTCAAATCCCCACGAAATCTTGGAAATCTTCTTCAAAGTGAACCGAGAAACGCTAGGGGTGCATGATGCGTCGTTGGTGAGCTTGCAGAAGGTACAAACTTTCTTGGTGAATGAGGTGCAATCGGTGTACCAATCCCAGGGGGTCGATATTTCCGACAAACACATTGAAGTGATTGTGCGGCAGATGACTTCTAAGGCGCGGGTGGATGATGGAGGCGACACCACGATGCTGCCGGGGGAACTGGTGGAAATCTATCAGGTGCAACGGTTTAATGAAACCATCTCGATTACCGGGGGCGCTCCGGCTGAGTACACGCCAGTGATGCTGGGAATTACGAAGGCTTCGTTGAACACCGATAGCTTTATTTCAGCCGCCAGTTTCCAAGAAACAACGCGGGTGCTGACGGAGGCAGCGATCGAAGGCAAGTCCGATTGGTTGCGCGGTCTAAAGGAAAACGTGATCATCGGTCGCCTGATTCCAGCAGGGACTGGCTTCAATGCTTACGAGGAAGCCAATACTCCCGATGTTGATCTCTCCTACGAAGGAACAGGAATGTTCGATGAGGAAGGTGACCTGAGTGATGTGGTGTTGGACGATCGCACTGCCCGCAGCTATGGCTTAGAGAACTTCGACGATCGCCCTGGTTTCGCCATTGTGAAGGAGGAGCCTGTGGACATCCCCGCAGCAGCTATCATTCTGGATGACGACGAACTGATTGACGATGGCTTCGGCACTCATGACAATGTAGTAGACGACGTGGTAGACGACGTAGTAGACGACGAAGACGACGACGCGGATGATGACGACATCGACGAGGACGAAGACGAGTAACCTCGAAGTCAACCTCTAATAAAAAAGGGTTCCATCTCAGAAGAGACAGAACCCTTTTTTCTTGGTTACACCAGGACTACAGCATTTTAAGCGGATGCCTGCTAGAGATATTTATCACAACGTTGTCAAAACCGCTCTAGTCAAAGATGGCTGGACGGTTACTCATGATCCTTTCAGAATTCGTCTTGCTAAAAATAAAAACTTATTTGTTGACTTGGGGGCAGAACGGCTGATTGCTGCCGAGTGAGGGTTAGAGAAAATCGCTGTGGAAATCAAGAGCTTTACTCGCGAATCCGATATGAAAGATTTAGAGGAAGCGTTGGGGCAGTTTGTTTTGTATGCACGTCTACTAATTCGCCATGCGCCTGAACGTACCCTCTATCTTGCAGTATCAGAAGAATTCCGAAGAAGTGTATTTGAAGAAGAAGCGGGTCAAGTTTTGATTGAAGATGGATTGATTCGACTCATGACATTTGAACCTAAAGAGGAGATTATTGTCCGATGGATTCCCTAGAAATAACCTATCAGACGATCGTGGAAAAAGTTTTGCATGAGTATGCAGAATACTTACGTCAGGATAGTAATGTACAAATCGAATTAGTATTCGATCGACCGCATGATCACTATCTACTAGTTGAAACGGGTTGGCAGAATAGCGATCGGGTTTATGGCACACTGCTTCACATTGACATCATTGACCACAAACTCTGGATTCAGCACGATGGCACAGAAGATGGAATCGTCAATGACCTGGTTGCCGCAGGTGTTCCAAAACAATCTATTGTCCTAGCATTTAGGTCGATCGAGCGGCGCAAGCTGACAGAATTTGCTGTCTCCTAAATTAGCTACAGAGAGGTCAACCGATCGATATTTTTGAGTATGTATATTCTATTTGAAACAAGTATTATTAGCTTTATCTCAACCTGCATCAATCACCTTAAATGCACTAACTCACGATCGAGCTTTCCGACTTATCTCCATCACCATTAATGCCTAAAACGATCGCCAAACCGGGTTACAAATCCCAGGCAGCAGACACCAGTATTGATGCAGACCTTCAGCAATTTAGCTTGTTGCGAAAGTGGAGCTTGGGCGATCGGTTGCAATTGAGCGCCAAACTTAGCCGCCACCTTAGAGCTTTGTGTTTAGCAGGCATCAAACAGCGGTGCCCCACAGGTTCAGCGTTGGAACGTCGCACCCAGTTCGATCGGGCAGTGTTGGCAGAAAAACTTCACCCAGGCTTTAGACCCAAACTAGTTGATGAAACGATGTGGATTCAGGATTCCATAGAACTAGCAGAGCAGCTTCACTCGATTCTGGAAGCGAACGCAATTCCTTACTACGTGGGGGGCGGGGTTGCAAGCTCAGCCCACGGTGAACCACGGGCGACACGGGATTTAGACCTAATTGTGCAGATTCAGCCAGAGGCATTGAGTGTGCTAGTGGAGATTTTGGAAGTTCATCATTTTTATTGCCCAGAAGGGGCCGTTGAAGAGATTAAGCAGGGCAGAAGCAGGATGTTGAATATCACCAACATCGAAACCTCAGCCAATGCAGACCTATTCATCATGGATGTGTCTCCCTTTGCCCAGTCGCAAATGGCCCGCCGATCGCTCATTTCGGTAGATGGAACCCACCAATTTTGGATATGCAGTGCCGAAGACACAGTGCTGCAAAAATTACTCTGGCGACGTAGCAGTCAATCGGAGCAGCAATGGCGGGATGTGTTGGGCGTATTAAAGGTGCAGGTTGACCATTTAGATTACAGCTATCTCGCGGAGTGGGCTGAGCAATTGGGCATTCTCGATGTCCTCTCTCAAGCATTTGTAGCAGCAGGGGTTTAACCTAATTCGATCGCAGTGCTGTTTCCATCAGAATCGCCTGACCACTCACAGCAGGACAATTCTCCCCAGGGTGTCGCTGAATATAACTGCCATCGGCTTGGAGATCCCAGGCGTACCGATTGTCTCCCATCATGATCCCCAGAATTTCTTGTAAGTCCTTAGCCAGTCCTGGATCTTCAATGGGGATCACCGCTTCCACCCGGCGATCGAGATTGCGGGTCATCCAATCTGCACTACCAATAAACACCTCTTCCTGACCTTGGTTGTGGAAATAGAAAATTCGCGAGTGTTCCAAAAAGCGGCCAACGATACTGACGACCCGAATCGTTTCGCTAACGTCAGGCACTCCAGGACGCAGGCAACAAATCCCGCGCACAATCAAGTCAATCACCACGCCAGCTTGGGATGCTTCATAAAGCGCCGCAATAATCTGGGGATCAACTAGGGCGTTCATCTTAGCCACAATCCGTCCTGAGGAACCTTGCCGGGCATGATCCACTTCGCGCTGAATTAGGGCAAGAATTCGATCGCGGAGATTCACTGGTGCCACCAGCAATTTCCGGTAGGACTGTTGCCGGGAGTAACCTGTTAAATAATTGAACAGATCGGTCAAATCTGCTCCCAACTCTTCACGGCAACTCAAGATGCCAACATCTGTATAAAATCGGGCGGTTTTGGAATTGTAGTTGCCGGTGCCAACATGGACGTAGCGGCGAATCTGCTTACCCTCCCGGCGCACAACCAACGTGATTTTGGTGTGTGTCTTGAGTCCAACCAGTCCATAAACCACATGCACGCCCACTTTCTCTAATTTCCGGGCCCAGTTGATATTATTCTCTTCATCAAAGCGCGCTTTTAATTCCACCAATGCTGCCACCTGTTTGCCATTTTCCGCAGCCGTGATCAGAGCATTCAAAATTGGTGAGTCTCCCGATGTGCGATACAGAGTCATTTTGATGGCTAAGACATCTGGGTCACTCGCCGCATGAATGATAAAGCGTTGTACTGAGGCGGAGAAAGATTGGTAAGGGTGGTGCAGCAGGACATCTTGCTTGCGGATAATTGAGAAAAAGTCCTCTTCATCATCAGCAGGAGTTCCCGCTCTTTCACTGACTCGCCGCAACTGTGGAGGGACGACGGGAGTCCAAGGAGCATCCTTTAAATCCGGCAAGGGCAAATCGAGCAAGGACATTAGGTCTCCCAGTCCCAATATGCCATCAACTTCGTACACATCCCGTTCCCCAAGCTCTAGCTCCCGTCTGAGCATTTCCCGCACTGGGGCAGGCATGGAAGCTTGCACTTCCATCCGCACCACAGACCCCCCGAAACGGCGCTTGCGGAGTTCTTGTTCGATCGCCCGCATCAGGTCGCCCGCTTCGTCTTCTTCCAGTTCTAGGTCAGCGTTGCGGGTGATCCGAAAGGGGTAGTACTCCTGGATATTCATTCCAGGGAAGAGAAATTCTAAGTTGTGGGCGATCGTCTGCTCCAAGGGCACCCCTACCCATACCGCAGGACTATCGGTGTCTTTGGGTGTGGGGCTGCCCATTTCTAGAGGCAAGGGTAAAAACCGGGGCAGCAGCTTCGGCACCTTGACCCGCGCAAAATGCTCTTCTTCCGTCTCAGCATCCTTCACCACCACGGCTAAGTTAAGGCTGAGGTTGGAAATGTAGGGAAAGGGATGACCGGGATCAACAGCCAAAGGCGTAAGTACGGGGAAAATTTGGGACTCGAAATATTGTTGTAGGTAAAGCCGTTGTTCCTGGTTCAGGTCGATGTAGTCGAGGATATGAATCCCGCGATCGGTGAGCAACGGGCGAATCACTTGCTCAAAATGTTGGTGCTGTTGCGCGACTAAGGGCGATAGTTTTTGACCGATTAAGTCCAACTGTTCCTGGGGAGTGCGCCCGTCAGGGGTAAGCTGGCTGACGTTTGCAGCTAATTGTTCCTTGATGGCAGCAACCCGCACCATAAAGTATTCGTCCAGGTTAGAGCTAAAAATACCCAAGAATTTGAGCCGTTCCAGTAATGGAGTGCGGGGGTCTAACGCCTCATGCAAAACCCGATAGTTAAACTCCAGCCAACTTCCTTCCCGACTGAAATAATACTGGGGATCACTCAGGCTAATTGAATTCGTGGTTTTCTTGGTTCTAGGCATGGCTTTAGGTTAGGGCAGCACAGCATTAACGAATCGGATCTGAAACCGGGACAAAAAGTCAGGGTGTGGCTCGGTAGGACATATTTGTAGCAGCATACCCCTCTACCGTGCTTAAAAGATGGTAGTACAGGATACATAGCCTCGGTCTCAATATTGCTTTGCCGATAAAATTCGCATAAAAAACAGCCACGATCGCCCGATCGCAGCTGTTTTTTACGGAAATAAAAGTTCAACAGGACTTCTGCACAGACTTGTAAAACAAGGGGCTTAAGCCCCTTGTTAGCGTGAAGTAACTTGAAACAACTTAGGCGGCCGCTAGATTTTGGGCGGCAAAGTCCCAGTTCACCATATGGTCAAGGAAGGCTTGAGCAAAGTCAGGACGACGATTCTGGTAATCGAGGTAGTAGGCATGTTCCCACACATCCATCGTCAGCAAAGCCTTTTGTCCGTGGGCGATCGGGTTTTCAGCGTTGGAGGTTTTGGTGACCTTCAGGGTGCCGTTGTCCAAAATCAGCCAAGCCCAACCACTGCCAAACTGAGTTACCCCAGCATTTTTGAATTCTTCTTTGAACTTCTCAAAACTGCCGAACGCTGTGTTGATCAAATCTGCGATCGGCCCTGTCGGAGTGCCACCACCACTGGGCTTCATGCTGTTCCAATAAAAGGTATGGTTCCAAACCTGAGCCGCGTTGTTAAACACACCCGCTTTGGCTGGATCTTTAAAGGTTGCTTGAATTACTTCTTCCAGTGATTTATCTGCTAACTCCGTATCCTGAACCATTTTATTGAGGTTCGTCACATAGCCAGCGTGGTGCTTGTCGTGGTGAAATTCAAAGGTTTGTGGCGACATAAATGGCACGAGGGCATTGTAGTCGTAGGGTAAAGCAGTAAGTTCAAATGCCATTGAATGAAATCCTCTCTAATTGCTTGGAGTCTGGTTATTGGGACGTACTTAGCGAAACAGCTAAACCTATTGACGAAATATATCTTTACAACTGGATCTTATCTCAAAAGCTGACTGTAGCAACACATACGGATTCATCAGTATCACTCTCTAGAGGAATGGAACGGCCCTTAAGGTGGCACCATAATATAGAGCAACTGTAAATATTTAAGTATCTGGAACTTATATGACTCGCTCAGCTTGCTTAATTTTCAACCCAGTTGCCGGACAGGGAAATCCAGAAGTAGACCTGGAAAGAATTAAAACCCTTTTGGAGCCTACGATCGCCCTTGATATTCACATGACAACGGAAGAAATAGATGCTGATCACCTCGCCCGTGAAGCCGTGAAACGGGGTGTGGAAGCCATCATTGCCTCTGGAGGCGATGGCACCCTGTCAGCCACCGCCGCCGCTTTGGTTGGCACTAATATTCCCTTTGGGGTCATTTCCCGTGGAACCGCGAACGCCTTTGCCAATGCCTTGGGCATTCCTGACACGATCGACGCAGCCTGTCAGGTTATTCTTCAAGGCAAAACTCAGGTGGTTGATGCCGCCTACTGCAATGGCAAACCAATGATTCTCTTGGCAGGGATTGGGTTTGAGGCAGAGGCCGTGGAGCAAGCGAGCCGCGAGTCAAAAAATCGCTTTGGCATGTTGGCCTATATTTTGGCAGGGGTGAGGCAACTGCAAAACTTGCAGACCTTTGAAGCCGAGATTGAGACAGAGGACAAGATTATTAGCGTGACAGCTACGGCAGTGACGATCGCCAATGCGGCTCCAAATACTTCAATTTTGGCTCAGGGGCCAGCGGGGGTTGTGTTTGATGATGGAGTTTTGGATGTCACGATCGTGGCTCCGGCAAATGTGGCAGGGGCGATCGCCGCCTCCTACAACTTGCTCAGAACGGCCTTCAGCGGGTTGGCCAGCCAACGGGATGACATTGGTTATCTGCGGGCGAAAAGTATTAAGGTCAAAACTGAGCCGCCGCAAAAAGTGGTGCTGGATGGCGAGATTATCGGGACAACTCCGATCGAGATAGAGTGCGTACCCGGTGGATTGACCGTGTTCGTTCCTACCGCTGAGGAAGAGGAAGAGGCTCTGTTGGAAAAGCTGGAAGGTCTACCTAACTTGGTCATTGAAGACAAAGTGATGAAGGCAAAGCCTGAAATTGAGGCTGAAGTCCTTATGGCTGGATAATAAGCCCTAAACTCCCTTCCTACAAATCAGTTTCGCCCTGAAAGGGTTTACTCAACAGATCTTTGAAAACTTCTTTGGCTGAAGCATCTTTGGAGCTTATTTCTCCTTGAGACTTAAGTTGTGGCTCTGTTTGACGTAGACGCTCCTCCATCTCATTCCGTAGCGCTTGCACTTCTTGGAGAATCATCTCGATCGTCACCTCATTTTTGAGGTTGACCTTGTAATCTGCCTCCGCACGGGCGCGGTCTCGGAGTCCTTCCCGATTCTGGCTCATCACAATCAACGGCCCTTGCAACGCCACCAATACCGCCAAAATCAGGTTAAAGAAGACATAAGGATAGGGATCAAAGGGATTGCCCAATAGATGTAGGGAATTGACGATCATCCACGTCACAGTCGATCCCAGGAGAATAATAATAAACGCCCAACTGCCATTGAGTTCAGCCACTTTATCGGCGATTCGATCGCTCCACGTCAGCGATCGTTCTATTTCCTCATCGACGTTTTTAGAAGTCCGTTGCGAAAGCAGGATATTTGTTTCCCGCAACCGCTCCGACATCGTGTGCAAAATTGCCAAAGCAGCGCGGGGCTGCAACCCAATGTAGGTCAGCAGCATATCTCGTGTTAGCTCCAGCAGATCCACATCGGTCACTGCGCGGGCACTGGCACTGCGCGGCTTGTCATCCACCAACGCCAACTCGCCAAAATACTCGCCCTGAGTCAAATCTTTGAGTGAAATCAGCCGGGATGCCTCTCCAGGCATGAAAATATTCACATGCCCCTTGACCACAATGTACATCGTGGTGCCGATATCACCTTGCTTGAAAATAATCTGACCCGCTTCGTATCTGTGTAAGCTGACTGTCCGAGCCAGGGTATTGAGATCTGGACCACTCAACCCTTTGAACAGGTCTATGCTCTGCAAAAGTGTGGCTCTGCTCATGAAGTTGCCAGTGGAGTTAGGAAGGACATCACAGAGAAACCAGCCATCTAATGGAGTAGCCCCGCTACCCACAACGGTTCAGATAAAATCTTGAGACATCCGATCGATGGGATACCCGATCGAGGGGATGGGAGGGTCGCAATCCCACAGAGTCCCAGGAGAATCGATCGCACATTGCTCTCGTTGACAAAGCCAAGGCTACATTATCCCATCCCAAGACTGGGTTTGGAAGAAACTCTTGAAGTCCTAAAGGATTGACAGTCCCAACTTGTTGCTGACAAGAGTTGCTGACAAGAGTAGCCTCTGACACTCGTTTTGCCTGCTAAAGAAACCCCAGAATGTCCAAGGGGCTGGAAACGCGATCGACGATTTTAGTGATCTATTGTCTCTACAGTTCAAAACTGGGGCGGGAGTTTTATGCAGGTAATTCAGTCACCTCTTAGCGACAGTATTCTCTAAAAACACCTTAATCTATTTCCCAAGACTGATGCCTAAGGGGAGGCATGATTCAGTCATTATTGATCCATCCATGATGTTAGTTGTGGGCGATCGTCTTCATCATCAATTCAGCTATTTTCATGTGACACTTCGAGAACAGACCCTAGTCTTACCAAGAGCTTGAATCCAAACGTTAAAACTAGGATATAGCAAGAGGGATTTGAGCTTACCTGTCATGGAGTTCCTTACCTCTAAGCTAGTTATAAGACTGCTCAACTGTCATGTAGCTGTGAAATAATAGGATTGAGATTCTAAAAACTCTTACTTCAAACTATTAGCGTTTTACAGTTGTAATTGACCTATCTTCTTTGGAACTTTTCATATTATTCCTCCGACTTTTAAGGTAGGAAGCTAACAGTAAACCCGACTCATTGAGGACAATGAAAATGAAATCTCTTAATCTACTTGCAGTTTCTGCTTTAGCAACTCTCACCCTGGTATCCGGCTTAATCTCTGCCAAATCTGCCTCTGCCCAACCCGCTGGGTTTGACGGGAGTTATGTTGGGGCTGGGGTTTCGGCTGGGGCAACCAGTGGCGGACAGGGCAACGACCCAGCGGCATTTGGTGGCAACATTCAGGGGCGGTTTGCCATTCCTCAAAGCCCAGTTTCGGTGCGGGGTGCCGTCCTTTGGACAGACCAAACCAGCGCCATTATGCCTATGCTCTCCTACGACGTACCTGTCAGCAATAACGCAAATGTGTACGTTGGTGGTGGCTACTCCTTCGTTGAATCTCCCGGCAAAAACACTCCCCTAGGAAACCGCAATTCCGTGGTCTTGACCGTTGGGGCAGAAGCCGAAGTTGTCAAAGATGTGGTGGTCTATGGCGATACGAAATTTGGGATTAATGCCTACCAAAATAGCCCTGCTTCTGCCCTGAGCTTCCAAGCGGGTGTAGGTTATCGCTTCTAATGGTGCAAGACAACGGTTGCCAAACAAACGTCGCGAAACAAAGTGCCAAGCGATCGGCCGATCGCTTGGCACCCAAAAAATTCCTCGACAAATCTCTACCCCCTAAAACCTCTTGTAACGTGAGTTACAGGAGGTTTTAGGTATTGAGCCAACGGGCAGCATCTTTGGCGTAATAGGTGAGAATCAAATCGGCTCCAGCCCGCTTAAACCCAGTCAGGGTTTCCATCACCACGCGCTCTTCGTCGATCCAGCCATTCAGGGCAGCAGCCTTGATCATGGCGTATTCTCCAGAGACGTTGTAAGCAGCAACGGGCAGATTTGTGGCTTCTTTCACCCGCCAAATGATATCCATGTAGGCGAGGGCAGGCTTGACCATGAGCATATCTGCGCCCTCAGCCATGTCGATCGCGATCTCCTTCAGGGCTTCTCGACCGTTGGCGGGGTCCATCTGGTAGGTGCGCCGATCGCCAAATTGGGGGGTAGAATCGGCGGCATCGCGGAAGGGGCCGTAGTAGGCAGAAGCATACTTAGCGGCATAGGACAAAATGGGAGTATCTTCGTAGCCTGCTTCATCTAGACCCGCTCTAATCGCTTGCACAAACCCATCCATCATCCCTGATGGCGCGATAATGTCGGCTCCGGCTTTCACCTGGGAAACCGCTGTTTTTTTGAGCAATTCTAAGGTGGGATCATTGAGGACACGTCCGGTCAAATCTCCCACTTGCAAGTAGCCGCAATGCCCGTGGGAGGTGTACTCGCAGAGGCACGTATCGGCGATGATGATCAGGTCAGGAACCGCTTCCTTTACAGCGGTGGCAGCGGTTTGCACAATGCCGTGATCATGCCAAGCGCCCGTTGCGTCAGTATCCTTGGTATCGGGAATGCCAAACAAAATAATGGCAGGAATGCCGAGGTTGTAGACTTCTTTCGCTTCTTCAACAATTTTATCCACGGAAAGCTGATAGACCCCTGGCATCGATCGCACTTCCTGGGAAAATCCGGTGCCGGGAACCGCAAATAGGGGATAAATTAAATCATTGGTCGTTAAAATCGTCTCTCGCACCATGCGGCGGAGTTGGGGATGGTTGCGGAGACGGCGGGGACGTTGGGTAGGAAACATGGAGCTTACAGGATTTTTTATCAGTTTAGGACGGGTTGGGAGTCCAAAACTCGCTCCTTAAGTAACGTTCTGTGTAGTGGTTTTTATAGAAGCACGATTTTTGCTGTCGGTATAAGGCTATTAACTGAATCATTGGCATTCCGCTGAAAAATCACCATGTTAGAAGAACTGGAATTATTATTGATTGAAAGTCTGGATGCTGCTGTACCGTGCCGGGTGTGCGGCGGGATGTCCTTGCCTAAATTTTCGCAACTTGTACTCGATCGTATAGAGGCCCACTATTACGAATGCTTAGAGTGTCAGACCCTACAGGTGATCAATCCAGACTGGCTAAATCAGGTTTATGTGCAGGATGATGCTGGGATTAGTGACTTGGATTTGGAGTTGGTACAGCGTTGTCTACAGCTTCGTCATCTGATACTAAATTGTTTTCAAGCTGGATTATTTCCTGGTCGCCGGGCGCTCGATTACGGAGCAGGTTCAGCCCTACTGGTTCGCTTACTACGAGATATAGGATTGGATGCTTATGGCTATGAACCCTATGTCAATCCGCTACATGCCCGCTCTTTTATGGTGTCAGACTTGGCTCCTCCTCCCTACGATTTGATTACAATGATTGAAGTTGTGGAGCATTTGGTGAACCCACAGGAGGTCTTGACCCAAGTTTCAGAGCTACTCTCACCAGGAGGCACCATTTTAATTTCAACAAGCCGCTACGATCCAGAGCGCCACGATCACACTTGGGCCTATCTTTGCCCAGCTATTGGTCAACACATTACATTTTACACCGATACAGCTTTTAAGTACCTAGCCGATAAATTGGGGCTGTCGCTCAGGTTCTTGAATGGTGGCTTGTGTCTGCTGACTAGCCGATCTTCCTCAGAGCAGTATCAGAGCTATTTGCAACAAGCAGTTCAAACCTATACTGAACAATGTCAAATTCTGGATCAAATGGGGTTAGGTTATGACTATTCCTACGCCGGGGCTGATGAAGAGCAAGTTCGGCAAAATTTGTTCTCGTAGACAAAGGCGTGGTTTGTCTACCCTTGTTCACAGAGGTTGCGGATTTTGCGGAGTGCAACTCCAATGAAAATCACCTTAGTAGGTATAAGTAAACTGGATTTTAGGATAGGGGC
The DNA here is from genome assembly GCA_030248885.1 of Leptolyngbyaceae cyanobacterium MP9P1.79. Lineage (GTDB taxonomy): Bacteria > Cyanobacteriota > Cyanobacteriia > JARCMD01 > JARCMD01 > JARCMD01. The sequence continues at coordinate 33,151 of JARCMD010000061.1, forward strand.
ACAAATTTTTAAGCCTAAGTTTTAAGTAAGATTCCATGAATCAAATTGGATTCAATTTAGTCGCGATCGGCATTTTTTCAGTTACATTTTTCAGTTTGCTCGGCCCGTGGCTGCATATCTCGCCCGTGATTCCTGCTGTCACAACCTTTGCTGCGTTGGGATTGCTAACTCTCGATACCCTGACATGGCGGGGACAGGGCAGAGTTCTCCTACTAGACTGGTTTGCCCAGCAAGATAGCAGCCATCGGCAACGGGTGCTGCACCACGAAGCCGGACATTTTCTCGTTGCCTACTTACTAGAAATTCCAGTCACAGGATATACTCTGACCGCTTGGGATGCCCTGCAACAGCGTCAGACTGGACAAGGCGGAGTCAGCTTCGACTGCCAGGATTTGGACACAGAACTTCAGCAGGGTACCCTTTCCGCTCGGCTTCTAGACCGTTACTGTACGGTGTGGATGGCAGGTGTGGCAGCAGAAACTCTGATTTACGGAAGTGCTGAAGGGGGAGGGGACGATCGCCAGAAATTTCAAACTCTGTGGCAGCAGTTGCAGCGTCCCTTTGCAGAATGCCAACAAAAGCAACGTGAGTCAGTGTTGAAAGCGCAGGAATCGCTACGTGAGCATCAACCAGCTTACGAAGCTCTCGTTAAAGCAATGGGGCAAAGGCTAGAGGTATCTGAGTGTCTTAAAGCGATTCATTAACACTTATAAACTTCCAACTAAAAACTATCGTGAAGCTTTTTAGGGACGAGGCATCAAGATCAGGTTTCTTGAAATCATCAAAAAATTGTTTGCTGAATGCTTTGCCCCTATGTGTAGCTTGGCAACCAATACCTTTAATCGCCACCTACGTTGATATCAGTGCCGTGAATTTGGGCCCCAGTCAGGTTAACCTTGGCTAGCACTGCCCCCGCCACATCTGCATGATAGATCTGCGCTTGGCTGAAATTGACGCTGGTGAGATTCGCGTTTGTCAGACTAGCATTGGTGACCAAGGCTCCAGTTAAGTTGGCTCCTCGGAGATTCGCCCCGGTTAGATCTGCGCCTTCTAGGTTGGCGTTGGTGAGAATGGCTTGCTGCAAGTTGGCTCCCCGGAGGTCAGCCCCTAGCAGGTGGGCAGCGCTCAAGTTGGCTCCAGACAGATCACATCCTGCACAGGCTCCGGTTGACAGCAATTGCTTAATGTGGGCGGGGTTTGCTGCCATTGCTGGAATGGCTAGCGTGGTTGTGGTGATTAGGGTGACGATCGCAAAAATTCTTTTCATACGTCCCTCCAAGGGAGTTAGCAAACAATTCAGGTGCTTCTATGGACTAGCTTGCCTCAGCGAAAGTCTTTTTTCCTCATGCAACAGGAGGATTTCCGTTGAGGGATTGACTTGGCGCGGAATGCTTTCTCTAGCTACAATTTGCCCTCTGCTAATTTCGGCGCGCTAAGTTCGATCGTCTACCACAAAAAATAGCCTACCCAGCCCATACAGTACTGTTGCTCGATAGCGATAAAGCAGCAGGGTCAAAATAGGCACAACGAAACAACACGCCATGAACCAGCCTGCGACGACTGATAGATCAACCCGCAGATACTCAACGGCAATTCGCACAAAATCATTATCTAAGAGTCCGCCTTTGCCTTCTTCGTAATACTCCCGGAAGTCGGGATCGTAGATGAGTTGATAGGAAAATTTGATGTCGTAGGCGATGAAAAATAGCCCCAACATGGCATAAAGTGGGCGTTCTAACCCATAGCGACACCCGTAGCCACTGATAGCCCTATAGATAAAAACAATGGCAAACAGTAGCTCAAACCCATGACCCATAGAAATAAACAGAATTTCATGGAGAGCGGTGAAGGCACAGAAACTGTAGATAACAATGACAGCTAATAAAAATCTTAAGAATAAATAATTGTGACGGTAGTAGTAGTAGGCAAAACCAAATGCTCCGTAGGCGAGCAAAATAATAAGGTTGGAGCGTTCCATTTGCATCGTGACACCCCCACCATAGATAAAGTCAAAGGAGGGAATGGCGGGGTAACCGAAGATCCACGAAAAAAATGTGTGTCCCAGTTCGTGAACGATCGTTTTCAAAGGTTGCAACAGAAAGGCAGGTTGGCGGAGGGCAAAAATTAGAACTGTGAGAAAAAGTCCTGCACCTAGAGCCTTCCAGCCTTCTGCATCAATTTTTTGCACCGCCCGTTTGGGTGAACTATCTTCCACAATGACGATCGGAGTCGCAGGGTTGTAATGAGATTTAGGTGTTGGATAGGATGAGGAAATCGCATCAACGATCGCTATATCAAAGTCCTCCGTCCAATCAGGGAAATCTTCACCCTGCCGAATGGCAAACAGACTAACCGAGGTAATGGATTTGGGCTGTAAACGGGCAAGCTCAGCTTTTACCAACGCCGTGGAGGTGGCTTGGTGGGGAGTATCCAGGGACTCCAACATGACTTGTAGACAAGCTCCCTGACGGGTTGCCTTAGCCAAAATGCCTTGGGATTGCAGCCTCCGGTTAAGTAGGTGGACGATCGCCTCTGGATTGCCTTGTCTGGCTTGCTCCAGCAGATTGGGCTGAGTCATCAAAACACCTCATTTAGATAAATGGAAGGGGCTAAATAAAAACGATCGCCCTCAATGAAAAACGATCGTCCTATCACCCTAATTCTTCCCATCTAATCAGAGTTTGAGATCCCTGGCTAATCCATCGCCTCCCCTACTGACGCACTAATCACAACAATTTGCACGTCTAGTAGTCTGTCAATCATTAATTAACGTGTAGCTGAAAGCTGGGTGGTTAGTGGGAGTTAAATTTTGAGAGTCTTCGACCCCTCAAAATTTTCTTGACAGAACACTAATTAGTAGTCTGTCAATCATTAATTGACGGGTAGCTGAAAGCCGGGAGGTTAGTTGGAGTTAAATTTTGAGGGTCTTCGACCCCTCAAAATTTTCTTGAC